>JAFABA010000128.1 GCA_023426265.1 Bacillota bacterium | reverse complement strand
GATTTGTAATGATACGGGAGGTCAAAAGCCCCCGCGAAATCTAAGGAATTTTGTATGCCGATACGTAAAAAAGCGCTTGTCTAAGTACGGATTATACCATGGAACGTGGGGTATCGCAACGTGGGGTATCTGAGGCGAAGTAGGCCAGACTTGACCTGTAATTTTCTTGCATCTCCAATCATAATGCAATACTATGGGAACAGAACTGGAACCCGCTGTGCGAGAAAGCGTTCTGACGCGGGTTAAAAACAACCGGATTGGAGAAGAAACGATGAGCAGGATATTCGATCGGCCGCTTGAAGAAGTTGTGAAAGCGCGCCATTCCGTGAGAACATATTCCAGTAAGCCGTTGTCGCGCGAGACAATCGCGCAAATAGAATCATATATTGAGACGCTGTCCAATCCGTTTGCGGAAAATGTGGCGTTTAAGCTCATCGAGTCCGCCCAAGCCGTCAACGCAAAGCAGCTGGGCACCTACGGAATGATCAAAGGAGCCAGCCATTATATAGGCGTGACGGTGAAAAATTCGGGGGGCGCTTTGGAAGCGGTGGGGTATGAGTTCGAAAAACTCATCCTGTTTGCGGCATCACTGAATTTAGGCACCTGCTGGCTTGGCGGCACGTTCAACAAAAGCGAGTTCTCAAAGGCGATGGACGTCCAGCCGGATACGCTTTTCCCCGCCATTTCCCCCATCGGCTGGCCGGAAGAAAAACGTCTGTCGGAGCGCCTGGTAAGGCTTTCTGTAAAAGCGGATCAGCGCAAGCCCTGGAAGGACCTGTTCTTCCACAACAGCTTTTCAGAACCCCTGACGGAGGCCGATGCGGGCGCTTATGCGTTCCCGCTGGAAATGCTGCGCTTAGCACCCTCCGCGTCCAACAAACAGCCCTGGAGAATCGTCCGGGAAGGGAATTCGTTCCATTTCTATGAAGCGAAGGCGGAAGGATACAGCGAACGGCTGGGCTTTGATATACAGCGGGTCGATATGGGAATCGCCGCATGCCATTTCCACCTGGCCGCCATGGAAAAGGGTTTGACCGGAGAGTTTCAAAAGACGCCTCCCTGCGTTCTTAACCCGCCTGTGAATACCCATTATGTTTTCTCGTGGGTTTGCGTTTAAACGACGAATTTCACTTACTATAATCGTTGCAATTGTAAGAGGCCCGCAGGGGCCTCTTTTGCCGGGTTCATCAATATCATCCATTTATCAGCCGATTGCAGGAATGCGGCAACTCCATGGCTCGTTGTTGCGCGTGCCTTCAAATTGGTAAGCAGGCTGGTAATAGCCCTTTGTGTCATAGACATATACCAGTGCGTAACGGTCCACTGTCAGATGCTCCCCGGGGGCAAAGTCCTGATACTGCTCAAACTGGCCGTTCTTGATTTCGGCATAAGCCTGCTCCGGCGTAATAATATCCACTTGCCGGATGTACGTATTCTCCGCAATGTCATAGAACAGGTCGCGGGGCGCACCGGCTTGGACGGATGGATTAATCATGATCTGGCCGGAAGCATAATCGGCGTTGGCCTGTGCAGGTTCCTGCGGCGGGTATGCGTCCCAGCGGAGCGTATCCGCGTTCTGGATGCTGAAAACAGCAGTGGAAGGCAACAGCCCGGTTTCTAAAAACCACCCTTCAAAGCGGGGCGCCTGCTCCTCTAAAGCAGCCTTGCCGGTTGCGGGCGTGCCGTTCTCGCAGTAGAGGGACCACGTGCCGTTGGCCAGTGAGTAGCTAAAGTAATATTCTTGTCCTGTATCGTCCTGAAACAAAAATACCCGGTTGTTTCCATCCATGCGCATTCCACCCTGCTGCCTCAGCCCGAACTCCTTTGCCAGCCGCCTGGCCTGTTCCGTCCCGTAAGCCAAATTGAATATTCTTTCGTTGCGGTACAGGGCGGCCGGCTCCGACGTGTCTGGTAGGATGGCGTTAAGTTCCAGCGTTACCTGCCCCATGTTTTGTGGGATTGCGGGGCGTATGGGGAGATTTCCAAGCTCCTTGGCGTTGTATGCGGCCAAAGCCCCGCAAAAAAGCAGCACAAATGCAAACGGAATCATGAGCGCCCGCATAATTGGCTTTGCCATAAACCTTTTGCGTTCCAAGCAGGTGAGGAGAGCCTCCGCAAGAAAATATCCGATCATGCTGCCCAGCGTATTGTGGAACATATCATCGAGTTCAAAGACCCCTCTATGAGTCAGCATCTGGAGCACTTCTACTAAGACACATACGATAAGGGAAAGTAGAAGAACAGGCAGGAACTTGCGCGCTCGTTTTGTGAGAAGCGGCAGCAAAAAGCCCAGAGGCGCAAACATCAGCATGTTGAAAATGATCAGCTGAAATTCGCTCAGAGACCAGTTGTTCCAAGCGTTGATATAGCCGCTGAAAAGCCGGAAATTGAGCCATCCTTCAAACATGGCGGGGCGGGTGAATAATGTCAGCCCCAGTACGGCGGCGAGCCATCCCAGCAGAAGAAAAACAACAAGAAACTGCTGCATGGTAATGGTTCTTTTGCCGCCTCTCTTTTTGTAAAGGGAATACAGCAGAACCGAAGCGGCAAGGGCCGCTAAGGCTGCGGCTGCTGCGGCCAATGCAATGGGAGCTAACGTGGTAAGTACGCTGATAAAGTCCATAATTCCTCCGCCCGTAATGCCCTGTAGGCGGCCGTGACGTCCCGCGATGGGCGGCTGGGCAAATAAAGGCCTGAATTAATAATAGCGAATAACGCCGGCGGGTTTCAATTAGGTTAAGCAATTTTTCATACAAATATAAAGAAATGTGATGCAATTCGGGGAAAACAGGCAATGATCGTTTGTCCCGCATAAGCAAAAGCCACCCTTTTCATAAGGATGGCCTTTGCAACAGGAGAGACCGGCGCCGGACATTGGCGGAATGCCCGGCACCCGCGTCAGGCGCGCACATAAAGCTCCCGCGCCTGGCGCAACGGGCCTGCCGAAAGCGGCAGAGCCCGTGGGCCGTTACTGGAACTTGAGCTTCAGATACTCCTGAATGAGCGCGGCGCATTTTTCCCGGCCCAGCGTAGCGCTGTTGAGGCACAGGTCGTAATGATCCGCATTGTTCCACTCCTGCCCGGTAAAGTACCGGTAATATGAGGCGCGCCGCTTGTCGGTTAAATCCACAAGCTCGGCCGCCTCTTTTTCTTCCATGTCGTTCAATTGCATGATCTGGCGGACGCAGACGTCATGCGGGGCGTAGATGTAAACGCGCACCACATTGTCAAAATCCCGCAGGATATGGTCCGCGCAACGCCCGATGATCACGCAGGACTGCTGCTTCGCAAGCTCGCGGATCACCTTGGCCTGGTAATTGAACAGGTTTTCGTTGGAGATAAAGTCTTCGCTGTCCGGCGGCAACACTTCGCCGTTTTCCACGCGCTTGGCGGCGTGTATGAGCATCCGAAGGCTCGGGGTTTCATCCGCCTGGCCAAAGAACTGCTCGTGTATTCCGCTGGCGTCGGAAGCGAGACGCAAAAGTTTGCGGTCAAAGAAATCCACCTGCAGCTTGGAGGCAAGCTCCTTGCCGACCATGCGGCCACCGCTTCCATAGCCTCTGGCTATCGTGATGACGAAATGATCCATACGTAAGCCCTCCTTTGCGCTTTTATCTAGTTTATGCGCCCAAGTACGCCTGACGTACGCGGTCGTCCTTCAATAGTTCGCAGGCGTCCCCTTCCATGGAGATCGTACCCGTTTCAAGCACATACGCCCGGTCCGCAATGGAAAGCGCCATGCGCGCGTTCTGTTCCACAAGGAGTATGGTAATGCCCGCCGCGTGCAGGGTCGCAATGATGGAGAATATCTCCTTTACCAGTATGGGGGAAAGGCCCATGCTCGGTTCGTCCATCAGAAGGATCTTCGGGTCCGTCATCAGCGCCCGGCCGGTCGCCAGCATCTGCTGCTCGCCGCCCGAAAGCGTCCCCGCAATTTGTTTATAACGCTCTTTGAGCCGGGGGAAACGGGCGTACACCTTTTCGCGGTTCGCTTCTACGCGCGCTTTGTCGCTCAGCGTGATCGCGCCCATGTCCAGGTTTTCCGCCACCGTCATGCGCTGGAACACATGGCGTCCTTCGGGGACGTGGGCCATGCCCAGCGTGATGATTTTAGAGGGCTCCACAGTCCTCAGGTTGTGCTCGTTGTACTGTATTTCGCCCGAGGTCGCGGCTTTCAAGCCCGTAATGGTATGCAATATGGTGGTCTTGCCCGCGCCGTTCGCGCCGATCAGGGAGACCACTTCGCCGTCGTTGACGGTGATGTTGATGCCCTTTATGGCGTGTATGGCGCCGTAATGCACATTCAGGTTTTTGACTGTCAGCATACGACATCCTCCTGTTCGCCAAGATAGGCCGCGATGACGCGCTCGTTCCTGGAAATCTCCGCGGGCAGGCCCTGCGCGATCGTTTCGCCGTAGTCGATAACGATGATGCGCTCGCAGATCTTCATTACCAGGCTCATATCGTGCTCGATGAGCAGTATTGCGATATGGAATTTTTCGCGCACGATCTTGATGCAGTCCAGGAGCTCCGCCGTTTCGGTGGGGTTCATGCCCGCCGCGGGTTCGTCCAGCAGCAGCACCTTCATATTCGTTGCCAGTGCGCGGGCGATCTCGAGCTTTCTCTGCTGGCCATACGGGAGGTTCGCGGCGATGTAGTTCGCCTTATCCTCCATATGGAACACCTTTAAGAGGTCCATCGCTTTTTCTTCAATGGATTTTTCCTCGTCAAAGAAGCCCTTGGAACGGAATATGCTCTGGAATATGCCGTACTTTAAATCCTTGGTGAACGCCGTCAATACGTTTTCCAATACCGTCATCTGCTTGAACAGGCGGATGTTCTGGAACGTACGCGCAACGCCCGCCGCCACGATCTGGTGCGTGAGCTTGCCGTTCATTTTTACACCCTCCAGCCGGAACGAGCCTTCGGTGGGCTGGTAAACGCCGGTCAGAAGGTTGAAGACGGTGGTCTTGCCCGCGCCGTTGGGGCCGATCAGGCCAACCAGTTCGCCTTTATGCAGCTCTAAATTAAACTCGCTTACGGCCTTTAATCCGCCGAAGCTGATGCCAAGATTTTTTACTTCCAATACCGGCAGGTTCTTTTTTTCTTCTACAGCCTGACTCATGACTTCTGCACCTCCTTGCCGCGTCCCTGGAACAGTTTTTTGAGCGTTTCGGTCAGGGAGAATTCAATTCCGCCGGCAAGGCCGATGGGGCGGAATATCATGACAAGCACCAGCACGATCGAATACAGCAGCATGCGGTATTCGGCAAACGCGCGCAGCACTTCAGGCAGTATGGACAGCACGATGGCCGCAACGATGGAACCCGACAGCGAACCCATGCCGCCAAGCACCACCATGATGACATAGTCGGTGGACTTGAGGAAGGAAAAGTCGTTCTGTGAAATCGTACCCAAGCCCCGGAACGCGAACATCGCGCCCGCGACGCCCGCGAACATTGCAGATATCGTGAATGTGAACACCTTGTAGTAGGTCGTGTTGAGGCCTACGCAGCTTGAGGCGATGTCGTCCTCGCGAATGGCCGTAATGGCGCGGCCGTACTTGGAACGAACAAACGCAAACATCACCGCCACACACAGCGCGACGATCCAGTAGAGCACGTAGATGTTGTTCATGATCGGCACGCCGATGAGCGGCTGGCCCGCCTGGCCCTGTGCAAGGCCCTGGCTCCCCGCGATTTTCAGGTTCTGAATCACGACGCGGATAATTTCGCCAAAGCCCAGCGTGATGATGGCGAGGTAATCGCCTCTTAGACGCAGCGCCGGTATGCCAACCAGCAGGCCGAATATCGCCGCCATAAGCGCGCCCCCCACCATACAGATGAGGAACAGCAGTATGTCGGCGCCCGGCCCCGCGGAGAGTATGTTGTTGTTAATGAGCGCCTTGGCGAGCAGCGCGCTGGTGTACGCGCCCACCGCCATGAATCCCGCGTGCCCCAGGGCAAGCTGGCCGAGGAAGCCCATTACCAGGTTCAGGCTGGTTACCATAACGATGACGAAGCAACACTGCACGGCGATGCCGCGAACGTAACCGGATACCATGCCGCTTTCCATAACGATAACCAGCAGCACGAAAAGCACAACAAGGCCGGCAAAGTTGATGAGGGAGCTTCTGAATTTTTCTTTTCGGTTTGACATCATGGCCGCCTACACTTTCTCGCCGACGTTCTTGCCCAGTATGCCGGCGGGCTTCACGAGCAGCACGATGATGAGTATCATAAACACGATGGCGTCGGAAAACGCGGAGGTGATAACGCCGCCGGTCAAAGCTCCCATGTATGCCTTACTAAGGCTTTCCGCCAGACCAATGACAATGCCGCCCAGCATAGCGCCCGGTATGCTGCCGATGCCGCCCAGCACCGCTGCGATGAACGCCTTGAGGCCCAGCATGGAGCCCATTGTAATATTGACCTGGTTGTATTGCACCACAAACATCAGCGCCGCCACCGCCGCCAAGCCTGAGCCGATGGCAAAGGTGATGGAGATTGTGCGGTTGACGTTGACGCCCATCAGTATGGCCGCCTGCCTATCCTCCGAAACGGCGCGCATGGCCTTGCCCATCTTGGTCTGCTTGACGAATATCTGCAGCGCAAGCATGACGGCAATTCCCAAAGCTATTGTCAGCAGCGTATTGCCGCTGATTTTTCCGATATTAGGCAGATCGAGCATCGTCTTGACCTGCTTGGGGTTGGCCCCGAACAGCACCTGCGCCAGGTTTTCCAGGAACAGGCTCATCGCGATAGCCGTGATGAGCGTGCTCATTTTGGTACCCTTTTTACGCACGGGGCTATACGCCAGTTTTTCCACCGATACGCCCACCGCGGCGCAGACGACAACGGCCAGCAGCAACGCCATCCAGGGCGGCATGCCCGCCGCGATCATCAGCGGAACCGTGAAAAAGAGCGTATATCCGCCCACCATAATAAAATCACCGTGCGCAAAATTGATAAGGCGGATAATGCCATATACCATGGTATATCCGAGCGCGATGAGTGAATATATACTGCCTACGCGCAATCCGTTTATCAACTGCAAGAAGAAAACTTCCATGCACAATCCTCCCTTTTCCAATCTCTCCTGTTTATGAATACGGCTCTCCCGGCCGGTGTTCTATACAACTGCGGCACAGAAGCCTGCTGCCCCTGTGCCGCAGCCCCGTCGTGGCCGCCAGCCCGAACGGATTGTTGACTGATATTATGGTCCGGCCGGCGCGTTTGCGCCGGCCGGATACGGGCCTCGCCCGCGTTAAATTGATAATTAACCGATTTCCTTGTAGAAGACAGCCTCGCCATCCTTGAATTCGATGATGGAGCACGCCTTGGCCGGGTTGTTGCCGGAGTCGAGCGTGAAGGAGCCGGTCACGCCGTCGAAGCTCATGCCGGTCATGGCCGTCACGATATCCGCGGTTACGTCCGTACCCGCCTTGTCGATGGAGGCGGCGAGCATGTAGGTGGCGTCGTACGCGAGGGCCGCGAGGGCGTTCAGGGTCTTGGGATCAAACTTCGCGGAGTAGTCCTTCACGAAGCTCTGCACCTTTTCGCTCGGGTTATCCTGCGCATAGTGGTTGGTGAAATAGCAGTTGTTGTAGAGGGATTTGTCGTCCTGCATGGTGCCGATGGTGCCGTCCCAGCCGTCAGCGCCGGAGAAAGCGCCCGTGTAGCCCAGCTGACGGGCCTGCGGTACGATGTAGGGGCCGATGGTGTCATAGTAGTAGGGAGCGAATATCATCTCGGCGCCGGAGGCGATGATGTTGGTAAGCTGCGAGGTGTAGTCGGTATCGTGTACGCCGGAGGAGCTTTCGGTGGCAACGACTGTCAGACCGTTCGCTTCAACCGCGCTCATGAAGGCGTCCTTCAGACCGGAGGAGTACGGGTCGCCCGAGGCATAGAGTACGGCAACCTTGGTCAGGCCCAGATCCTTCGCGACCTTGGCGCAGACTTCGCCCTGGTAGGAGTCCTTGTAGCAGGCGCGGAACACGGTGGATTTGTCTACGGTGATGGAGTCGTTGGTGGCCGTCGGCGTGATAAGGAGCATCTTGTCCTTGTCGGCCAGCGTGGCGAGGCCTGCGGTCACGCCCGAGGTAACGGAGCCGATAATGGCGGATACGCCGTCGGATACCAGTTTGGCGTAGGCGTTGGCGCCTTCGGTGGAGTCGCCCTTGTCATCCATGTACGCGATGACTTCGAGCTGACGGCCGCCCAGCACGCCGCCCTTGGCATTGATCTCTTCAACAGCCAGCTTAATGCCGTTGCTGACAGCTTCGCCGTAAGCGGCAAGGTCGCCGGTGTTGGGAGAGATCGCGCCGATCTTTACGGAATCGGTGGAAGCGGGCGCTTCGGTTGCGGGGGCTTCAGTCGCCGCGGGTGCGGGCGCTTCGGTCGCCGAAGGGCTTTCCGCGGGGACCGCGCAAGCGAACGCGGACATCGCGATCAGCGCCACGAGCACGATTGCAAGCAATTTCTTCATGTGATTGTCCCTCCTAATAAATTGTATATCTCCAAAGAGTACGGCAGTTACCCCGCAGCTCGTTTGAATTCCCAATTACGAAAAACGGCTAAAGCAGGCAAAATTACTTCACAATTTGTTCAAATTCGAAATATGTTGGAATTATACTCCCGGGAGCGCATATCCGTCAATAGAAAATGAAGGATATATTCCTTGGAAATTCAGTATTAGATATAATATATTGCTATATCCATATAAAACTCTAGGAAAACCGTGCTCTTTGCATAATTTTACATGCGGTCACTCTTTTTGTTGATTCTAAATGAATGCAATGTGAAACTGTCTGTTAAAAAAATTGCATTTAAGATGTGAAAATATTGCCCATACTATACAGTGCCATTCAAAAATACATTACTCGGAGGTGGGAAGTATCCTTCAGCTAACGCATGTATCGGTAAGCATGCCGTCCGGAACGCCCGTACAGAAAGTACTCGGCGCGCTTTTGCCCGCCCGGTTTCCAAAGACGCGCGAACCGGTATTAAACGACATTACGCTTTGGCTGGGCCGGGGCGAAACGTTTGCGGTCATAGGCGAGCACGGCGCGGGAAAGACCACGCTGCTGCGGGTGATCGCTGGTATGGTACTGCCCGAGCAGGGCTCCTGCACGGTTACGGGGAGGGTCGCCGCGGCCATTGGAATGGATGCGCTTCTCAACACCGAAACCGGAGAGGGGAACGCGCGCATGCAGTGCGCGAAGGAACGCCTGGGTGCGGAACAAACGCAGCGCCGCATCGAGGCGGTGCGTGCATTTTCGGGCTTGGGCGGTCAGTTTTCGCAGCCTGTCGCAGGGTATGAAACGGCTGCGCGCGCGCGGCTTACGCTTTCCATGGCGATTGCTGCGGAGCCGGACGTGCTCTTACTTTCCGATGCGCTGGATCAATGCGACCTGCCCTTTGTGCAGGCGTGCGTGCTGCGGCTAAGGCAAAGGCAGCGCGAGGGCATGACACTATTAATGGAAAGCACGGACGCAGCCCTGTTAAAGCGCGTGTGCGAAAGTGCGCTATGGCTCGAAAAAGGGGAACTAAAGCGCGTTGGTCCATTCGAAACGGTATACGCCGCGTTCTCAAGAAAGCGCAGGATTCCCACGGTATATCCACTGGAGGCCAAGCGGATGCTGCAAAACGCGCAGGCCGCGTTCTCTGCGCCGCTCTCACCGGACTCTCCGGCGCTGTTCCCGCAGGCGGTCGATTTTTCCGCCTGGCCCGCGGAAGCACAGCGCATGCTGCGGGAACTCGAGGTGTATTGCGCGCGGCTTGACGAGCAGCTGACCGCGTACGCGCAGGCCAATCTGGCGTTTGAAAAGGAAAACGCCAGGCAGGAGGAACTGTTACGTCAATACGAGGAACGGCTTGAGGAAGCGGACAGGCTGCTTTCACGCATGATGGCGGCGCTGACCGAGACCACAGGGGTCATGCACGCGCAGTTCGTGCATTTAAAGGAACAGCAGACTCCTTCAAAAAAGAGATGGTGGGGGAGTAAAAAGCAAAAAGGGGAGGCCCGTTGAAGAGGCGTCTTTCAATTAAAAAAAGAGATCCGGCGCAAAAAACGCGTTTTCGGATCTTTTTTACATTAATTGTGATCTATATCAAATCCGTCGGTTCGCTTTTTCGGGCGCTTCTGGGGCTTGGGGCCTGCTACCGCCTTGCGCAGGCGTTGAGCGAAAGGGTGTCCCGCAGACCGAAGCGCAGGGCGTAATACCCGGCGGAGCCGATCATGGCCGCGTTGTCCGTGCAGTATTTGAATTCCGGGCAGAAAAACCGAAGGTCCGCGTGTTCCGCAGCGTCTTTTAAACGCGCTGTCAGCGTCCGGTTAGCGGAAACGCCGCCTGCCAGAGCCAAAGCTTCGCTTTTTTGCTGCAATGCCGCCCGTACCGCCTTGCTTGTGAGCACATCCACCACGCTGCGCTGGAAGGAGGCCGCGACGTCCGCGCGGCGGATCGCTTCGCCGCGCTGCTCTGCCGTATGCAGATAGTTGATGACCGCCGTCTTGAGACCGGAAAAGGAAAAATCCAGCCCCTCCCCGGAGTTGTAACCCGCGGGGAATGGTATGGCGTATTCGTCCCCTTCCTTCGCAAGCGCTTCAAGCGCAGGCCCGCCGGGATAGGGGAGTCCGAGCACGCGGGCTACTTTGTCAAACGCTTCGCCCGCGGCGTCGTCCTTTGTGGCGCCCAAAAGCGTGAGCGTATTGTAATTCTCCACCTGGAATATATGGCTGTGCCCGCCGGACGCCACAAGGCAGGTAAACGGCGGTTGTAGGCCGGGGCAGGAGATGTAGTTGGCCGCGATATGCCCGGCGATATGATCCACGCCGATGAGCGGAATGCCCTTTGCATAGGCCAGCCCTTTCGCGTAGCTGACCCCGGTCAAAAGCGCGCCGATCAGCCCCGGCCGGGCCGTGACCGCCACCGCGTCGATCTCGTCATAGGTAAGGCCCGCTTCTTCCAGTGCCGCGGCCACCGTGGGATTTAGCTGCAGCACGTGGTTGCGCGAAGCAAGCTCGGGAACCACTCCGCCGTATTTTTGATGCAGCGGAATCTGCGAATACACGGTGTTGGAAAGCACCTCCCGCCCATTGCGCACCACGGCGGCCGCCGTTTCGTCGCAGGAGGTTTCAATCGCCAGCACAGTGATATGCTCCTTGCCCATCAGTTCCCGCGCGCGGCGGGAAGCGAGTTCCTCGTAGCCCGTCATGCGCCTGCCCGCTTTTCTTTCCGGCGCACAGCAACCGCCACGGCGATGAGCGCCGCCCACAGGATGAGAAACACCGCAACCACGGACAGCACGATATCAAAGAAGAGCTGCTGCGGCATCATGTTGATCATGCGCGAGGTGGCGGGGTCCAGCAGCCACAGGTCGTTCGTGAAGAACAGGTGGTGGAATGCCGTCCAGAACGAGGAGAAGTCAAACAACACCCAGACGGCAATTGCTGCAAGCAGCAGCACGAACACTTTGCTGGCATTGAGAAATGCACGCGCGATCTCTCCCGGGCGTCTGCGCAGCAGGACGATCAGCAGTGCAACAAGGGCGAAACTTGCATACGATACCGTGCGCCAGCCCTGATACAGCGCAAGCACGTCCACCATGTGCGCGCGCTCGCGGTCGTTGAACATGGAAACGCGCTTGCCGTTTACCGTGACCTCAAGGTCGATGCTCGGGGCGCTTCCCTCCATATACCTTACCATCTGCATGGTGGCGTTGGCCAGATCCTCCGTGTTCATGCCCATGTAGCGCGCGTGGTCCAGGCGCGTATACTCGGCATAAAAGAACGCCGGACGGTTGATGACAAGACGTATGGCCGAAAACAGCGCCGAAACGATAAACAACAGGCAAACGAACACTAAGACCAGCCGCAGCGGCCAGGCAATACGCTTCATACGCTTGTCCTCCTAATTATTTAATATCCATAGATACAAAATATCGGAAAAGGGTACGTTGAGGGCTCCGCCTGACGGGCCCACAGTTTGCAATGGTCTTGCAAGCCCTAGTAGGCTTGTACTCCCTTGCGCACTGAGCCTCCGCTTCGCTTGCTCCGCCACCGGCGGCGCTCAGCTTCAGCTCCCAAACACCCGCTTAGGGCCGTAACGGCCCTAAGAACCCATCTTTTAAATGTTGCAATTTAGGCTTGTCATGGGCTTGATGTCCCAGATATCCGCCGCGTATTCCCGTATGGTGCGGTCGCTGGAGAATTTGGCGGCACTCGCCGTGTTCATCAGGCACTTTTTGCCGAACGCGATGCGGTCCTGGTAGGCGAGGTTCGCCTCCAGCTTCTTATCGATATAAGGAAGAAGCTCCAACAGAACATAGTATTGGTCGGGCAGGCCGTAGCTGCCGCCGGTAAGCAGGCTAGAATGCAGCTCGTCAAACACGTCCAGCCTTCCGAACGTGCCGTCCACCAATGTATCCACCACACGGCGGATGCGGGGCTCGCTCGCATGCAGCGCGCGCGGGTCGTACTTTACCCGTATGGCGTTGAGCTCCGCGAAGGATTTGCCGAATATGAAATTGTTTTCGGCCCCCGCCTGCTCCACAATTTCCACGTTCGCGCCATCGTACGTGCCCAAGGTGACAGCGCCGTTGAGCATCAGTTTCATGTTGCCCGTGCCGCTTGCCTCGGTTCCTGCGGGGGAGATCTGCTCGCTCACGTCTACGGCGGGAATGATCCGCTCCGCGTAGGAGCAGTTGTAGTTGGCCACGAACACCACGCGCAACAGGCCTTGCATGCTTTTGTCGTTGTTGATGAGCCGCGCAACCTCGTGGATAAATTTGATGATGGCCTTGGCGCGCCAGTAGCCGGGCGCGGCCTTGGCGCCGAAAATAAACGCCGTGGGCGTAAAGTTGCGGATGCGCCCTTCCTTGAGGCCGAAATAAATGTCCAGTATGGAAAACGCGTTCAGCAGCTGGCGCTTATATTCGTGCATGCGTTTGACCTGCACATCGAACAGGAAGTCCGGCGGCAGCAATATGCCCTCCGCTTTTTGAATATACGCGGAAAGCTGCGCCTTTTTCTGGTGCTTCACGGCGTTGAACGCCTCGATATCCGCGTTTGCTGTAAACGCCTTCAATTTTTCCAATTCGTCAAGCTCGGTGATCCAGCCTTCGCCGATGCGCGCGGTAATAAAATCCGAAAGCTCGGGGTTGCAGAGCTTGAGCCAGCGGCGCTGCGTGATGCCGTTGGTCTTGTTCTGGAACCGCTCGGGGTAGAGCGTATAGAAGTGTTTGAGCACGTTGCTCTTCAATATCTCCGTATGGATCTGCGCCACGCCGTTGATGGTGCGCGAGCAGTAGGACGCGAGATTCGCCATATGGATGACCGGCCCCTGTATGATGGAAACCTCATGGATATTGGGGAAGCCCTTCGCCATCAGCT
The DNA here is from genome assembly GCA_023426265.1 of Bacillota bacterium. Lineage (GTDB taxonomy): Bacteria > Bacillota > Clostridia > Christensenellales > CAG-138 > JAEYLA01. Next base: position 12,789 of record JAFABA010000128.1, on the reverse strand, counting down.
CCCCGCAGAAGCGGGCGTTGATTTTGTATATGATGTCGAACACTTCGGGAATGACGGACTTGAAAAGCTCCACATCCCATTTTTCCATGGCTTCCGCCATGACGGTATGGTTGGTATAGGAGAACACGCGGCAAGACACCTGGAACGCAACTTCAAAGCTCCATCCTTCGAGCATCAGTAGCCGTATGAGCTCGGGAATGCTCACGACAGGGTGCGTATCGTTCAGCTGTATGGCCACCAGATCCGCAAAGCTAGACAAATCCCCGTGCGCGCGCTTGAAGTTATATAAGATGTCCTGCAGCGACGCGCTCGAAAGGAAGTACTGCTGCTTTAATCGCAATTGCTTGCCCGCGTAGGTGCTGTCGTTGGGGTAAAGCACGCGGGTAATGTCCTCCACAGCGTTCTTTTCGCGCACGGCCAGACCGTACTGCTGATCGTTGAACGCCTGGAAGTCGAATTCCTCAATCGGTTCGCTCTGCCATAGCCTGAGCGTGCCGATGTTGTCCGAACGGTAGCCCAATATGGGCATATCGTAGGGCACGGCGCGCACCGTCTGGCCCGCAAACTGGACGTTCACGGCATGCGTGTCCCGCCGGATGCTCCACGGGTCGCCAAAACGCTGCCAGTCGTCCGCGCTTTCCGCCTGGAAACCGTCCCGGAAGCTCTGCTTGAACAGGCCGAATTTATACCGGATGCCGTATCCGTCCAGCGGCAGCATATGCGTAGCCGCTGAGTCCAAAAAACACGCGGCAAGCCTGCCCAGGCCGCCGTTGCCCAAAGCCGCGTCTTCAATATCCTCAAACGCGGAAAGATCAAGCCCGCGCTCCTGAAACGCTCCGCGCACTTCATCGAGCGCGTCCAGCGAAAGCAGGTTGTTGTATACCATGCGCCCCATCATGTATTCGGCGCTGAAATAGTAGGCGCGCCGCACGCAGTCCCGCGCGTGGCGGCTATTGTACCAATCCGCCGCAATGCTCGCCATGGCTTCGTCGCCAAGTGCATTGTGGAGCTGTGCAAGCGTTGCGCCTGCAAGCGAAACCTGATAATCGCTGATCAGCCTGTTCTCTATGTCCCGCATCAAGTCCTGCTTGTCCTTCATCCTGTGGCCTCATCCTTTAAAAACTTATGTTGAAACGGGATACAATTTACCCGGGTCATTACCTTTTTCGGGGGCTCAGTGCAAGCCCGCTAGGGATTGCGTGCCCATTGCAAACTGTGGGCCCGCCAGGCAGAGCCCTACGTCGTTGAAAACGCTACATTGCACATTATACCATGCGCCGCCCCTGATGCAAAGCGTGCCGGTTTTTGGGAATCTGCGCAAAACAAACTGCTTTGCATCCAAACAGCCCTGCATTTTATCCCCCCGCATGAGTATTCTATGCTATAATAAGAAAAAACGAAACGTGGGCATAAAATGCCGTCGCCGCCGCCGGCTTAGGCTGTAATCGCTTTATTTTACCCGCATGGGGCGGCATGTAACCCCGCGCAGGGAAAAGGGCGGAGGAAGAGGGCTTTTAGGTAAAGGAGGCACCCGAGATGGATTCTATGACCATTACGTTCATTTTACTGGGGATCGGCATCATACTCTTTGTGGTGGAGATGTTCACCCCCGGCCTCGGCATATCCGGGGCGTTGGGCGCCGTGGCGTTTCTGGCGGCGGTGCTGTTTCAGATCCGCAATCCCAGGGGCATGCTGTTTCTTGCCGCGCTCATCCTGTTTATCATTGCGGTAGGGTTGCTGCTGCTTTTCCGGCTTGCCGCCAAGGGCAAGTTTGATAAAACCCGCATCATACTGCATGACCGCATCGTGGGCGAGTCCACCAATATTATGGAAACGGCGTATGAGCAGTACATGGGGCAGACCGGCGTTTCCGTTACCCCGCTGCGTCCCGCTGGGAAAGCGAAATTCGGGGACAACGTGCTCGACGTGGTGACGGGCGGCGAATTTTTGCCTGCCAACACCAACGTGACGGTGCAGCAGGTGGAAGGCCTGCGCATCCGCGTCGGTGCGGCGAAAGAAACTGCGTTATAACAAATTGCCGACTGACTCATTCCCCTTGGGGGTGTGGGGGACCGCAGTCCCACACAATTCAATCAGGAAGACCCACTGACAAAGTCCTTTAGGACTTTGTCAGTGGCTGATATTACGGCCTGGGCCGTCACGAAAGGAGAACACCATGGACGTTTTTTGGGCAATTCTCATCATTATCGGCGCTATCGTATTCCTTTCCATATTCTTTAGCTTCATCCCCATAAGGCTGTGGATCGCTGCGCTGGCTTCCGGGGTGAAGGTGAGCATCACGCAGTTAATCGGCATGCGCATTCGAAAAGTTATTCCCGCGCGCATCGTCAACCCCATGATCAAGGCCACCAAGGCAGGGCTGGTGCTGCCCATCAACAAGCTGGAAGCGCATTATCTGGCGGGCGGCAACGTGGACCGCGTGGTCAACGCCCTCATCGCGGCGCAGCGCGCCGGCATCCCGCTGGATTTTGAGCGGGCCTGCGCTATCGATCTGGCCGGGCGCGATGTGTTGACTGCCGTGCAGATGAGCGTTAATCCCAAGGTCATCGAAACGCCGGTCATCGCCGCTATCGCGAAGGACGGTATTGAGCTTCGCGCCAAAGCGCGCGTGACCGTGCGCGCGAACATCGACCGCCTGGTCGGCGGCGCGGGGGAGGAAACCGTCATCGCCCGTATCGGCGAGGGCATCGTCACCACCGTTGGCTCCGCATACAGCCATAAAGAGGTGTTGGAGAATCCGGACAGCATTTCCCGTACGGTATTGAACAAGGGTCTCGACGCGGGCACCGCGTTTGAGATACTTTCCATCGATATCGCGGATGTGGATGTAGGCCGCAACGTCGGCGCGCAATTGCAGATCGACCAGGCGGAAGCGGATAAGCGCATTGCGCAGGCGAAAGCGGAAGAACGGCGTGCCATGGCCGTGGCGCAGGAGCAGGAGAACAAGGCGGAGGCCCAGGGCATGCGCGCCAAGGTCATCGAGGCCGAGGCCGAGGTGCCGCGCGCCATGGCGCACGCGTTCCGCGAAGGCAGGCTCGGGGTGCTCGACTATTACAACATGCAGAACGTGATATCGGATACCGAGATGCGCAAGGCTATCTCCAAGACCGCCGAGCCGGAAAAGAAGGGCGAGTAATCGTCTTAAATCCGCTGACAGTCCGCAGGGCTTTTGAGGCGATTTGGAGGGCAGTATGGATATTATCATTGGCATCATTATCGCCATTGTGTTTCTTGTAGGGAGCGCAAATAAAAAGAAGCGGGAACAGGAGCAGCGGGAAGCGAGGGCACGTTCTGCGCAGCCCCCCGTTGCCGATCCGCGCTTTCCTCCGGCGCCCTCCATGCAGGAAACACAGGGAGCGGCCGTTTACGGGGAGGCTTCCCCGGGCTTTGAAGGGGAGCCCGGGGCGGATCTGCCGGTACGCCCCGTCCCGGTCCCGCAGCGCGTGCAGACGTATGAAAGCAGCAATGTCCAAATGGAGGGAGGGCTTGCGGCTAGAGGTAGCGTGATCATGCCCTCAGCGACGGTCGTGGCGCATATGGAGGCCACACAGGGCCGCCACGCGACCTTGATGCGCGGCGCGGGCGTCCATGCGCATACGGAAGGCAGCATGGAAGGCAACCGGGCGGCGGGGCACAGGGCTGCCGTTGTGCGCGATTCGAGAGAGTTGCAGGAGCGGCCGGGTATCGCGCTGGACGTCATCACGAGGCTTGGGCATGATCCGGGCGCTGTGGCGGAGGGCGTAATATTGAGCGAAATTCTGGGCAAGCCAAAGGCGTTGCGCCGCGTTTAGCGGGAGGAGCATGCAGAAGGTAAGGATTTCTATAACGGCGGCGGTATTTGTTGCGCTTGCCGCGGCATACGGGTATTGGGCGTTCACAGAGTCTTCCATCACGGCGGTCTCCGCTGCGGCGGCCGCCGTTCTTACGGCGCTCTTTGGGTTTTTGTGCGCGCAGTGCCTGCGCGAGCTTATTGGCGCTTTTTCCGGCGAGCCGGAAAAAACGCTTGAAGAGTCACTTGGGCGCAGAAGCCTCAGGCGGGCGTACCGGCATCCGGTCGTCCGTCTCTTTTTGCTGCTGCTGCTGGCCAGGATAGGCGTATATGTTGTAGCCTACGCCTTATTTGCGCTGCAAAAGGGGTATCCGGGCGGGCTGGTTGATACGCTTTCGATCTGGAACGTGGGGGACGCGCCCCATTATCTGGGCATTGCGAACAACTGGTACGTTACGGAAGGCGACGCCAGGTTCCATATCGTGTTTTTTCCGCTTTACCCCATTGTGGTCCGGCTTTTGAGCGAAATTACGCAGAATACGTTCGCGGCAGGAATAGCGGTATCACTGCTTTCTACCGCAACCTCGGGGGTATTGCTCTACGAGCTTGCTCTCCTGGATATGGATCGCGCGGCGGCGATGCGCGCAGTTGTGATTTTTATGCTGCTGCCCGCGGCATTTTTGTTTAACGCGCCCATGAGCGACGGGTTGTTTTTGCTTCTATCCCTCGCGGTGATGCTGCTTACAAGGAAAAAATACTATTGGACCGCCTGCGTCCTGGGCGCTTTAGCTTCCTTTACGCGGGTGCTGGGGCTCATGCTTTTTGTGCCGGTGGCGGTGGAGTTGATCGGTGACGCCGTACGGCACAGAAAAGAAACGGGCAAGTGGACAGGCTTTTTCCTGCTGCGCGCTCCCGCGTTGCTGCTTATTCCTTTGGGCTTTTGCGCGTATCTTGTCATCAACAAAAGTGTCACCGGGGACGCATTCACGTTCCTGCGCTATCAAAGTGAGCATTGGAATCAGAAGCTGGGCTGGTTCTTCCATACCGCGTCCTACCAGACGAATGAACTCATCACAAGCCTTTCCACATGGCGGGAAGCGGCGCTGGGGCTTTGGCTTCCCAACCTCGTGTTCTTGTTCGGCGCGCCGCTTGTTATGGTATTTGCTCTGCGGGAAAAACGGCAGCCCTCAAAATTGGAAGAAGAAGTTGCACAGCCGGAGGGCGGCGCCAAGCCTCGCACAGGAGAATCCTACGCACTCAGGCCAAGCTACATCGCCTACTTTGTGGCATATTATTTTATCAGCATGGGAGCGACCTGGCTGTTGTCTGCGCCCCGGTATTTGGCGGCTTGCTTCCCGCTTGCACTGGCGCTCAACAGGCTGGTAAGGTCGCGCGCCGCGTGGATGGTCTATGCGCTTCTTGCGCTGCTGCAGCTGCTTTATCTGTGCGCGTATGTCGCGGGGTGGCTGGTCTATTGATGTCCAAGGAGGGAGTATGGGAAGGAAGAAATCCGGCGCAACAGGGCCCGCGCGAAACGGGGCGGGTCAGACATTGGAGGAGTTTCTCGCTTCATACGATGAAAACAAATACCGCCGTCCGTCCGTCACTGCGGATATCGCGGCGTTCAGCCTTGTAAAAACGAAAGACGACTATGCGCTCTCTCTGCTGTTGATCCGCCGCAAGGACCACCCGAATATCAATAAATGGGCGCTCCCGGGCGGGTTTGTAAATATGGAGGAGGAGCTTCATCTGGCCGCCGCACGCGAGCTTGAAGAGGAGACCGGCGTGAGCGGGCTTCCGCTCCGGCAATTCGGCGCGTTCGGCAAAGTGGACCGGGACCCGCGCACACGCGTGATCACAGTAGGTTTTTATGCCGTGGCGCCATACGGCGCCATAAAGCCGAAGGCGGGAGACGATGCTGCGGATGCGGCACAGTTTAGAGTAAAGTTAAAACAAAGCGCCTTTACCGCCGCCGCGACACTCTATGACCTGACCCTCACCGGGCCGGAGACATTGTTTGCCCGCGTTTCCTGTACGCAGGATGCCCTGGGTGAAACGGCGGCCCCGTTGCCCGGCGGCATGCTGGCTTCCGACCACGCGCATTTGATTTATTGCGCCCTGCGGGAGCTTGAGGCGCAGCCCAAGCGCGCTGCGGGGCTTCTGGCGGGCGAAAGCGGGCATTTGGTTCGCCCCGCGCTGCGTGCGCTGGGAAACGCGATCTTCCTGCAGAAAAAAAGCTATCGCGACGGCGCGCAGGCCTAGTGTCCTTCGGCGTCTCTTACCGGGGACGCGGCGCTTTCAAGCGCCGATACCTTAAGATCCCTAATTTTCGCACGGATTTACATTTACAGCCGCCGCATTTCATTTTACAATGAATATGGGAAGTTATGACCATGGCAGGAGAATGAAATTGGAGAAGATCATGAAGAAACCCGGCGTCATAAAGGCGCTGCTCATCGGTGCAGCGGGCGCTTTAAGCGTACCGTTTTTTCCGCTTGCGCTGTTTGCGGGCGGCTTGCTTGGGTATTTGCTGCTGACGGGGGGAGTCGTACCCTTTTTGCTTTCCGCGGCGGTTTCGCTTTCGGGCGCTTACTGGATGGCCGACGTGGGCGGGCTGTGGATACCTTGCGCAAGCATCGCCTGGGCCCTGTTGACCACAGTTTTGGTTAAGAAAAACAAAGGGTACTTTGATACCGCGTTTGTGGGCGCGGCACTGTTTACCGTTGCGCTTTACCTGATGATCAGCCTGCCCGACATCCGCTCGGGTGGGGTGGCGTTTGGGTATGTTACCACGCTGTTTTCGAATTTGATCGAGCAGTCCCTGGCGTCCGCGCAGGCCGTGTCCGGCATGCTCACGGCGGAGCAGGCGGCTTTGATGCAGGAAATGGCGCACAGCATCAGGATTGGGCTGCCGGTATATCTGCCTGCCGTATTGTGCGTGGCGGGCGGCGTCATAAGCCTAGTAAACCTCCTTGTATGCACATGGCGCTCCCGCAAGGCGGGCGTAAAAATAAGGCTCATGCGTCGGTTCCCGTATTGGCGTGTGCCGCGGGAGTTTGTAATCGGCATTGCCATCATGGTGTTGGGCTCGCTTTTAGCCTCGGCCTTGCACGTTGCGAACATGGACGCCGTCACCACGGCCGTTACCGCTTTAGCCGCGCTGCCTTTTGTGGTACAGGGCGCGTGCGTCGTGATATTCGTGCTGCAGTTCAGCCGCTCCAGCACCGCGATCGTGATGTTCTGCATATTTGTGGTACTGATGATGCCCATGAGTATCCTGTTCCTGGGCATACTCGGCCTGATTGAGCAGTTGTTCCATCTGCGCAGGCGCATCATTGTGCGGTCAAAGGGCGACGACGGGGACGAATAAGGTATTCGGGCAACAAGCGGGAGGGGAGGAGAAACGGATATGAAGCGACCGCCACAGCGCGTGCTGGTTCCTATTGCAATTCTGTGCGCGCTCATGGGCATTGTGATCGGGTATTTTGATATACGTGCGGGGATAGCGGCTATTGCCGTTTCTCTGATTGTGCTGCTTTTTAGCCTGCGCTCGCTTACGACGGATGCGAACAAGCAGCGGCAGGTGATGGACACCGTATTTGCGGAAAATGCCACCGCAGCGGGCAGGCTGATTGCCGATGTCAACATCCCATGCATGATATTTGAAAAGAGCGGGCGCATCATCTGGCGCAACGCTGTCATGAGAAAGCTGTATGACGGCGCGGATTTAAGACCTCTGCCCGCGGTTTGCAGCCCGAAAAGCAATACCCAGTCCGGCACAATGGAATACGCGGGCAGTTCCTACCAGGTGACCACCATGCCGGTGTTCCGCGAGCATGCCTCGCGCGAGCTTTTATTCCAATACTGGCTCAACCGTACGGAAGCGGAGCACTACCGCCGCCTGTACGAAGAGCAGATGCCCTATGTGGCGCTTATCTATGTGGACAATTACGAGGAATTGAGCGCGGACCTGCAATTCCGGCGCAACGCGGTTCTGACCGAGGTGGAGCGCCTGATTGCGGATACGACCGTTTCCATACAGGGCATTTATCGCAGGTACGACAATGGGCGTTTCCTGCTTGTGTTCGAAGCGAACTATTTAAAAGAGCTGGAAAAGGACCGCTTCTCTCTGCTGGAAAAAGCGCATAAAATCGATACCGGCACCTCGCAGAGCGTCACGCTCTCCATCGCCGTGGGCGCGGCCCCGCGCGTGGCGCAGGCGGATATCGCGGCGCGGCAGGGCATGGAGCTTGCTTTGGGGCGCGGCGGCGACCAGGCCGTGGTGCGGCAGGGCGCGAACTATACGTTCTACGGTGGGCGCAGGCAGCTTGAAAGCGGGCAGTCCCGCGTAAAAACCCGCCTGTTCGCGAAAGCCTTCCGCCAGCTGCTGGAGAACTCCACGGAAGCGTTCATCATGGGCCACAGGCAGCCGGATATGGACTGCATGGGCGCGGCCCTGGGCGTATACCGCTGCGTGGTGCAGGCCGGCTGCAAGGCGCACATCGTGCTGGATCAGGTGAACCCCACCATCCAGCAGGCGGTGGACAGCATCCGCGATAACCCGGCGTATGCGGATGTTATCGTATCCCCTGAGCAGGTGCGTGAAATGATGCGCGCATCCTCCGTGCTGGTGGTGGTGGATACGCAGCGCGCCAAGGCGACGATCGAACCCAGCCTTGTGGACATGGCAGGCAAGCTTGTGCTCATCGACCATCACCGCCGGAGCACCGATTATATCGACAACGCCACGCTCAACCATCTGGATGCGCGCGCTTCCTCCACCAGCGAAATGGTGACGGAAACCATACAGTATTTCCACGAAGGCATACGGCCCACCGCGTTTGAATGCTCCGCGCTGTTAGCGGGCATCACGGTGGATACAAAGCACTTTGCATTCAACGTGGGCGCGCGCACGTTTGAGGCGGCGGCATATTTACGGCAGCGCGGCGCCGATATCGGTACCGTCAAGCTGATGTTCCAGGACGACAGGGAGACCTACGCCAACCGCGTGGATACCGTAAAGAGCGCCACCATCATCTGCCCGGGCATGGCTCTGGCCGTCTGCCCGCCGGATGTAAAGAACGCGGGATTAATCGCCGCGCAGGCGGCGGATGCGCTGGTGGGCATACGGGGCATTGAGGCGGCGTTCGTGCTGGGCATGCAGAATGGGGAAATCAGCGTCAGCGGAAGGTCCTTAGGCCGCGTGAACGTGCAGCTGATATTGGAGCGCATCGGCGGCGGCGGCCACCTGACCATGGCGGGCGCGCAGCTAAAGGGCATGACGCTCGAAGCCGCCATAGAGCTTGTAAAATCCACAGCCATCGCTTACATGAAAGAACTGGACGGGTGAGCAGTTCAAACACGTCAAAGGCATGATGGCTTTTATTTTTACAAGGTATCGCCGCCTACGGCGGCGACGATAGATTTCTTTATTTTATGCGGGCGGGCTTCGCCTCCCGCGCCCCCTGAAGTACCGGCGTACTTAAGGAAGGGGTGTGGGGAAACGTAGTTTCCCCATAATAAAAAGTAATCGTCGGCGCTGAAAGCGCCGATACCTTATCAAGGGAGGAAAAAGGTATGAAGGTATTATTGGAACAGGACGTCAAGGGGACGGGTAAGCAGGGGCAGATCGTGGAGGTCAGCGACGGGTACGCGCGCAACTTCCTGCTGCCGCGCAAGCTTGCCACACCGGCGGATGCGGCTTCCATCAATGCGGCCAACATCAAAAAGTCCGCCGCACAGCACAAGAAGTTCCAGGAGGGCGTGCAGGCGCGTGAGCTTGCCAAACAACTTTCTACAATCAGCGTGAAGATTTTCGCCAAGGTCGGTGAAAACGGCAAGCTGTTTGGCTCCATCACCGCCAAGGAAATTGCGGCGGCGCTCGAGGCGCAGCATAAAATTGTCATCGACCGCAAGAAGATCGAGCTAAGCGACCCCATCAAGGCGCTGGGGAGCGTTCAGGTGAAGGCGCACCTGTATGAAAATACGGACGCCGCGTTTACGGTGGAGGTCGTCGCACAATAACCGAAAGGATCCATTTAACGTACAGGGGGGAGAACGGTACGTGGAAGAATTGCGCGTGGAGCATGAACCAGCTCCGGTAGCTGCCGCGCCGCACAGCGCGGCGGCGGAGATTTCCGTATTGGGCAGCATGCTGCTCGACGGCGCTGCGCTGGACATGGCCATTGAGATGCTGGATTCGACGGATTTTTATTTCCCCGCGAACCAGGATATATTCGCCTGCATGCGGGCGCTTCGCTCCATGGGCGCGCCGGTGGATTCCGTTTCCCTGGTGGCGGAGCTCGATCGCCTGGGCAAGCTTCGCGCCGTGGGCGATGTGGCGTATATTGCCGACCTTACCATGCAGACGGTTTCCGCTGCGGACGTGGAGCACTACATCAACATCGTGCTGGAACGCTCCATGCAGCGCCAGCTCATCCGCGCGGGCAACCTCATTTCCAAGGACGCCTTGGATACGGCGCGGGACTTTGAGCAGGTATTGAGCGACGCGGAGCGCCGTATCTACGATATCACATTAAAGCGCGCCACCGATACGCTGCTGCCGGTGCAGGATACCATGTACGAGGCGTACGCGCACCTGGGGGAGCTGATGAACCTGCAGGGGCGGCTCATAGGTGTCAACACCGGCTTTTCAGACCTCAATTCCAAGACCTCGGGCCTAAAGAAATCCGATCTCATTATCGTGGCCGGGCGCCCGGCCATGGGTAAGACAAGCTTTGCCATAAACATCGCGCAATACGCCGCACTGCACGACGCGCGCTCCGTCGTCATATTCTCTTTGGAAATGGCGCGCGAGCAGCTCATTACCCGCATGTTCAGCTCCGAGGCGGAAGTGGACATGCAGAAGCTTTTGACCGGGGCCACCACCGAGGCAGATCTCATTAAAATCGCGCAAGTGCTTGGTCTGATGGGCAACAGCAAGCTATTTATTGACGATTCCGCTGGCGCAACCGTACCGGAAATGCGCAGCAAATGCCGCAGGCTCAAGGCGCGGCATGGGCTGGATTTGATTGTGATCGATTATTTGCAGCTGATGCGCTCGTCCAGAAAGTCGGACAACCGCCAGCAGGAGATTTCGGATATCACCCGCTCGCTTAAAATTTTGGCGCGTGAATTGGACGTGCCCATTATGGTACTAAGCCAGCTTTCCCGTGCGCCGGAACAAAGAAAGGACGACCACCGCCCCATGATCTCGGACCTGCGCGAGAGCGGCGCGATCGAGCAGGACGCGGATATCGTCATGCTGCTTTACCGCGAGCAGGTGTATAACGAGGAGGCGGATAATACCGCGGAAATCATCATCGCCAAGCACCGCAACGGGCCGACCGGCACCGTGAAGCTATATTGGATGGGCGAATATACGAAGTTCAAAAATCTGGCGTACTCTTAAACGGGGAAAGGGGACCGCATGACGAAAATCGCACTCATTACCGGCGCTTCTTCAGGTATAGGGGCAGAGACAGCGCTTCTGTTCGCGCAAAAAGGATATACCGTGTACGGCGCGTCAAGAAGCGGCAAACTTCCGAAGCTTCCGGACGATGTGCTGGGGCTGCTTTTTCCGCTTATAATGGATGTAACGGACGAGGAAAGCGTGAAGAAAGGCGTTGCGCAGGTGCTGCAGACGGAAGGCTGTATCGACGTGCTGGTCCACGCGGCGGGCAACGGCATAAGCGGCCCGGTGGAATGCTGCATGGCGGAGGACGCGCAGCGTCAGATGGAGGTCAATTTCTACGGCGCGATCCGTCTGTTAAATGCTGCTCTCCCTTCCATGCGCTTAAAAGGCAGCGGGCATGTGGTGCTGGTGGGCTCGGTAGGCGGCGTGTTCGCCGTCCCGTTCCAGGTGCTTTACAGCAGTTCCAAGGCAGCGCTTGCCATTTTATGCGAAGGGCTTCGTATGGAATTAAAGCCGTTTGGCGTGAAGGCGGCGCTTGTGGAACCGGGGGACGTAAAAACCGGATTTACCGACGCGAGAAAGCCCGTTTCCGGCATGTGTGAAGGCTATAAGGAAGCCTGTACGCGGGCCATTTCCCGCATGGAGAAGGATGAACGAAATGGCATGCATCCGCGCCTGGTCGCAAACGCGATATTCCGCGCGGCGGAAAAGAAAAACCCGCGGGCGCATACCGTGGTGGGCGGCGTTTACCGCGCATTTGTGTTCTTGAAACGGATATTGCCCTACGGCCTTGTGGAAAAGCTCTTGTACGGCATGTATCTGAAGTAATTTGATGGGGTATAGCGGAGCGTAAGAACGCTTCTCAACTGGATTGCCTAAAATCAGCCTGTTAGCATGAGGATAGAACGATTGTTCTTTATGAGCAAGCGTTCTTTTTATTTACAGGGATTTCGGGCGATAACAAAAGAAATGGAGGAGGAGCATGGTTCAGAAACGGTTTTCCATCGCGCTGGACATCAAGCGCCCCACGGCCAACCGTGATTTTGAGGTGGTGGAGGGAGATAACTCGAATGTACTGGAGGTGACGCTGACCGACGACGGCGCGCCGGTGGACTTGGCGGGGTGCAGGGTCTGCGCGGTCTTCTCAAAATCGGACGGCAATACGGCCTAGCAGGATACGGACGGGCACGGCATTGCGGTAAATCTGCCCAACAAGCTGACGATATCGCTCTATACCACAAGCGTTGCGCCGGGCTTAGTGGAGTGCGAATTGCAGGTGTATTCCGGTGGAGGCAACACCGTGCTTTCCACTTCCGCAAAATTCAACTTCATGTGCCGAAGGGGAATCACCAACGACGATACCATAGAGGCGACGGACGAATGGCCGCTGCTTGTCGGCATGATGCGGCGCGTGGAGGCTGCGGAGGAGGCAGAGGAATTGCGCGTCGCAGCCGAGGGCGGCCGTGTAACCACGGAGAGTCAGCGTGTTTTATCAGAAAGCGCACGGGTATCGGCTGAAAGCGGTCGTGTAACCGCTGAAAGCGGGCGGGCTACAGCGGAGAGCGGACGGGCATCGGCTGAAAGT
>JAFABA010000216.1 GCA_023426265.1 Bacillota bacterium | reverse complement strand
ACAAGGCGCAACCGTTCCGGCGGCTGCGGATTTAGGCGTAAGGGAGAACAGAACAAGGATGCCGCACAAACGGGTAAACGGGAAATCCGCCGTAAAGCGCGGCGTTCTTTTTGCCCTGCTTGGGCTGTTGCTTGCAGCATTGGGCGTGGGTTTGAAGTTTTTCTTAGACGTTTCCAATCCCCAAACGGTTTTTGGCGCAGTATCCGATAAAGACGCCGAGGCGCAGCTTATGAGCCAGGCGGACACGGCGTTTATGAAAGACCGCGTCAATATCCTGGTGCTGGGGCTGGATAAAAGCGCGGAGCGGCAGGGGTGGGATTCCTTCCGCACGGACACCATGATTCTCGCTACAATCGATTTTACGAAAAACGATGTGGATCTTATCTCCATCCCGCGGGACAGCTACGTGAAAATTGCCGACGCAGATGGGAACCTGCATGGCCACGGCAAAATAAACAGCGCGTTCACAAAGGGCGGCGGCCTGGGGGAAGAGGGGTATGAATACGCCATGGGCACCGTGAGCTACCTGTTCGATGGCATTCCGGTCCACTACTATCTTGGGTTTGACATGGATGTTGTAAAAGACGTGGTGAACGCCATGGGCGGGCTAGATTTCAATGTGGATACCGAAATCGATGTGGATGGCTACGTGCTGCACCCCGGCATGCAGCACCTTGATGGATTGGGTGTTCTCCAATATGCCCGCCAAAGGAAGGGATCTTCGGATATCGCGCGCGTGGAACGGCAGCAAAAGGTCATTATGGCCATATTCGAGCAATTGAAATCCAGCGGACAGGTCGCCCGTATCCCTGAAATTTATCAGGCGGTGGAACAAAACATACAGACCAACCTGAGTTTGAAACAGATCGGCGCCCTCGCGCTGCTGGCGCTGAAAATGGACGTGTCGCAACTGGAGCGCCATATGGTAACCGGAGATTTCCTGGATATGAACGGCGCAAGCTACTGGGGCTTAAACACCCAGGCGCTCGAAGAATTGATAGAGGAAGTATTCGGCACGGAAGTCTCCGTGGACGACGAGATCGATTTTAAAAACGTCAAGCCCTCCATAGAGGAAGACAGCGCCCGGGTGGGGGAGGAACTTTCGGCGGCGCAGGAAGCTCTAACCCGCGGGCAATCCCTGATGGAGGCGTACGGCTCGTACCTTGAGGCAAATTCCCGCAACAGGCTGCAGCAGTACATTAATGCCGTGCAGAACGCCATGGAGGCGCAGGATAAGGAGCAACTTGCTTCCGAAACGAAGCAGCTTACGCAGTACTGCGACGCGGTGGAAGAGGGCGTGCGGAACGCGGGGTTGCTCCCTTAAAGCAGCAAATATAAAAGCAGGGTGCGGATTACCGCACCCTGCTTTCTTGCATTTCGCCTGCTTTTAAATTGAATTTACCCGGCGGGCGTCTCCTGTATTTCCGGTATCTCGGGTATCTCGGGTATCTCGGGTATTTCGCCTGTATCCGGCGTGGGCTCGGGGATTGTCCCCGACATTGCGCCCGCGTTTTGCAGCGCCATAAGAATTTCGTTGCACAGCTGTACAAGCGGCGGGGTGTAAGTGTCAAGCTGGGCTTTATCCTCCATATCCACCGCATCCTCCAGCTGGCTCTTCGCGCTCTTTAACTGGGATTGCGTATCCTCGGACAACCAGGCGCCGTACTGTGCGAGGATGCCGTCCGCCTGGGCAATAGCGTTTTTCGCCGCTTCAAGCTCGGCGGCAATCAGCGCGCGGTTCGCCTCGATCTGCGCTTTGATGTTGGAAACATTGATATCGGCGTCGGTGGAGACGCTGATGCCGAACACCTCTTTGATCAGCTTGTCGAGCTTGGAGGTGTTGACACCCCAGTAGCTTACCGTATACATATTGAGGAATTCGCCGTCCACCGTGTGCTTGTAAAGCTGGGACTGGTCCATCTGCAGCGCCAGCAGCGCAAGCGAGGTAATCTGCTTGAAGCTCAAGTTCGTCTGGATGTTTTGCTCTACCGCCGTGTAAATTTGGGGCAGGTTCTGTATCTGGCCCGTGCTCTTCAATTGCTGGAATATCGCCATGATGATGCGCTGCTGCCGGTCCACGCGGGCGATATCGGAAGAGCCCTTCCTTTGGCGCGCGTAATCGAGCACCGCCTGGCCATCCATATGCTGCATGCCGGGGTGGAGCTGACGCCCGTTCATGTTGACCTCAACGTCCACATTATAGTCCACGCCGCCCATGGCGTTGACCACTTCCTTGACAACGTTCATGTTAAAGCCCAGGTAATAATGGATCGGTATGCCGCCCAACAGGTAGCTGACCGTGCCCATAGCGTACTCATAGCCGTTTTTCTGCGCGCCGCCGCCGGTGGGGAAGGCGCTGTTGATCTTCGCAAACTGCGGCAGGCCGTTCTTGGTAATGACCTTCCCGTCGCTGTTTGCGATTTTTACGTAGCTGTCGCGCGGGACGGAGACCATGTGCACGTCGTTTGTGGCAAAATCGATTGTCACAAGTATCATCGTATCCGTACGAAAGGAGCCCCAGTTGGCGCGCTCCGTGCTTTCGTCAATGCCCAGTACGAGTATGTTTACGCGGTTTTTCATAAACTCCAGGTCCGCCTGGCTTAGTAGCTGTGCCTGCGGATCGGGCGTAGGAGAAGGCGTGGGCGAAGACCCTGGAGACAATGTCCCTTCCGGGGTGGGAGCGGGCGCTAAAGTGGGCTGCGGGTCCTCCTGGAACAGCGCGGCAGGGTTCGTCACATCAATATAGAATTTCAACCCAATGCCCACACCCGCGACAAGCAGCGCAAGCAAAGAAAAAAGCACGATCTTTCCTGCTTTTGTCATCTTTTTACGGGGGCTATGCCTCTTTTGCCCTTTGGGTGAGAGCGAGAGCAACCCGGATTGCCGTTTCGGGGCTGCGGGCTTGGCTTTCGCAGCCGAGGCATTTGAAGTGTTCGCTGCAGAGGCGTTTTCCGTCGCGTCCTGCTGTAGAGGCGGCGTGCCGCCTACATGCCTGATTTTACGCGAATTCTCGTCGTTCAACATATCGGCTCCTATGGCAAAGCCGCATACTTTTTTGATGCGGCCGCTTCTTATTTTTCCCAACGACTTATTATAGCGCAAGGCTTAGAGCTTGGGCATATATCGTATATGAATAATTTATAAATATTAAGGCGAAAAAAGTCACACGGGCTTGGCAAGAATTCTATTCCCCGCTTTCCTGAATAAGCAGGAGGCCGGGGTTATAGAAGAGCGGGTTGCCCAGATAAAGCATGTTGATGCTCTTGTTGATGCGTTCACCGTTTTCCAGCATCCATACTTTATCTACGCCCGGCATGCTTGCAAGCGTATTGACCATGGCAAACACCGCCATCTGCGCACGCGTGTTCTGCGGCAGGCGTGATACGCCGCTTTCCACGAATACGGAAAGCTTCTCGTAAAAGCCTTGCCTGAAGTTCACCACGGCCATATTGCCCTGTATGGAAACGCCCAAGACGTCCCCTTGGTCAAGCATGGAAAGCGGCAGGCCGGGATCGGCGGGGCCGGCAAAGAGTGCAGTCAGTCTCGCAAGCGGGTCGTACGCGGCGTTTTGCGGCAGGCAGTGCAATACCGGGTAGAGGCCCAGACCGTCCTGATCCGGGAAAAGCAATGTCACGGTATGCCCCAGCATGCCGGAAAAATCGGCGCGGGTGAATATGTCGGCGCGATCTCCATTTTCGAGCACGCTGTCCAGCGTGACGGACGCGTCATCCAGGTAGATGCGCACGCCTTCGGTCCGGGGCCAGAAGCCCGTCACCGTATATACGATCGAAGCGAATGCGATGGGAGGGATCTCTCCTGCCGGGCGGGTGAAGTAGAGGTCCACCACCTGGCCCGTCACCGAAGCCGCAAGCGGAATATCCGTTTCCGCAGAGGAAGGGGAAGCGGATTCGGGCTCGGGCACCACGCATTTTACGAGCTGCATGTCGCTGGGCAGCACAGGTTCCCGGCCAACGCTACCCAGAGAACCTTTTGCAAGCTCGCCTAAAAGCGCTGCGACTACGATATTGGCATGCTCCTGCTCCTGATAGGAAAGCTGCCGCACGTCACACAGCAGCAGGCTGCCCGTGATATCGGTAAAATAAAGCTGCGCGTTACGGGTCTTTAATGGGTTGGCTTCGCCGGTCTGCCCGGTGCCGGTTTCGGTGTTGTCGCGCTCAATGATATTCAGGTAGGAATCGAGCGGGATATCGATGGGGGAGAGCACACCGAGCGGATTGCCGCCATACCCCGGCTGCATGCCGTTGAGGTAGATATCCGTATATTGAATGCCTTCACTCTTATATACCGTGGCCGCCGCCGCCGCGCGTAAAACCAGAAGCTCGTTGCCCGCCACAGGTTTGCCGGTAAAATAGATGTTGCATACGTCGCCGGAGAGCTCCACACCGGAAAGCGTCCAGCCTTCGGGTACCGCGGGGTTGAGCGTGGGGCTTCCGGGCCCCTCGCACAGCGCTTCTATTGCGGTGCGCGCACGGCTGACGTTTTCGGTGCGCGCAAGCTGGCGCTTTTCGCTGCTCAACGTGTGGCCGTCATGCGTGGGGAAAAAAAGTTCAAGCTCTATGCTCGTATCGTTTTCGGCCGTAACGGGAGGCGGCGTGGCAGCGCTTTCGGGCAGGGGGGCGGGGTATTCCCTGACGGTGGAACAGCCGATAAAGGACGCAAGAAAAAGCAACACAAACACAAGGCAGAGGCTTCTTATTCTTTGCCGAAGCCCGCCTTGCCGGTTGCCGTGATGCGTCCTGCCGATATCGTTCGCCATATTTACCTCTATCTGGACTGTTCCAGCGCTTCCTTCAGGGAATAGAAGCCGATTTTATAAAGCCCGCCTTCGGGCAGCAATGCCAGTACGGCATTTTTCACCGTGCGCGTCGTTCTGTCCTCGCGGGACGTCCAGGTAATATCTACCGTGGCTTTGCCGTTCAACGTCCCGTCGGTATCGGCGCTCTTTACATTAAAGGCATCGATCGTCCCCAAAGAAAGAAGGTCCGTTTCAAACGCCGCAAAATCCGGCTTCTGAAGGCCGCCCGTCTCGCTTTCCGCAAAGAACATGTAGGCCTGGGCGTAATCCTCCTCTGTCAGCCGCTGCAGCGCCAGGTTGACCATCAACTTGGGGGTAATCACCGCGTCCTCCTCAAAGCCCATGGGATCCAGCCATTGCGAGGAGGTGTATTCCGATGTAAACCCTAGAAGGAAGGGGGAAACGCGCGATCCCTTGCCCGTTCCGTCCATATCCACCAACACCTGCACGCGGCTCGCTTCCCCCAATGTGCACAGGGAATTGACGATGGCGTAAACGCCCAGCCGCTTTGTCAGCTCAATCTCTTCCCGGGTCGCCGTCTCATCTTCGTATTCCAGGATTTCTTTGGACAGCACCACGTAGAGGATGCCGCCGTCCGGGTAAATGTCCACAAGGCGCGTGCCCTTGGGCAAGACGCGTTCCAGGTCGCCGAACAGCGCGGTAGGCCCGTTCAGCAGTTGCCGGACCACCGCGCCCCCAACGTATTCGTTGGCGCGCACGGCCACGGTGCGCTGTACGGGTACCAGGGCAGGTTCATCGGTCAAACGGAAATAGAGCGTAATATCCACGTCCCGGCCGATGCCAGCGGCGGGATCGATGCCGGGCAGCGCCTCTTTTATGGCGTCTTCCTGTATGGTGGTCTGTATGCCGCAGCCGGTTGCAAATAAAAGCAGCGTCAGGCATAAAGCGATAAAACGCAGGGCGGTTTTCACTCTAACTCCCCTCCTTTTTGCTGCGGGGGATGCAGCGGCAGCCTTACGGTGAATGTGGAGCCGCGCCCAAGCACGCTTTCCACTTGAATGTAGCCCCCATGCATGGAGACGATGCGCTCCACAATGGAAAGCCCAAGGCCGGTGCCGCCCGTATCGCGGCTTCTCGCCTTGTCCACCCGGTAGAACCGCTCAAACAGCCTGGGGATAGATTCCTTAGGTATTCCGATGCCGGTATCGTGTATGATCAGCACGGCGTATGCGCCGTCCGGCTTCAGCGTGACGGAAACGCTGCCCTTGTCCGTATATTTGAGGGCGTTGTCCACAAGGTTTGTGATAACCTGCTCGATACGGGTCTCGTCGCATTCGATTTTCACGGAAACAAGCTTGCGCTCCAGGCGGATTCCCTTGTTTTTCGCAAGCGGCATCAGCCGGTGCAGAACCTGGGAAACCAGCGCTTCCAAATCCACCGTGGTCAGGCGGAGTATTTTGCCGGAATTCTCTTCGTTGACCAGGCGGAGAAGATCGTTGACGATATGCGTCAGGCGGTCCACCTCATGGTTGATATCCGAAAAGAATTCCCTTGACATTCTGGGGTCCGGATTTTCTTCGTATAGCATGGATTCCGCAAGCAGCTTCATGGTGGAAAGCGGCGTCTTTAATTCGTGCGAGGCGTTGGAAACGAACTCGTTTCTTACCCTGTCGTGGCTTTCCAGCTTCTCGCTCATGATGTTGAATGCATCGGCAAGCTCCGCAAGCTCGTCCTTTCCTTTTACGGGTACGCGGTCCCCATACCCCTGCGCGCCCACGCGGCGGATGGCGTTGGTCAGCGTGACGATGGGCTTGGTGAGCCAGCCTGAAACCATGAGGCTCACGATGGCGACCGCCCCCGCAAACGCCACGAATACCAGGCCGATCTGCTTGGTGATGTCGTTGACGTGCGTAATGGCGTCCTGTATGGAAACGGAATAAAGAAGGACCCCCTGGATCGCGCCGTCCACCGTAACGGCCGCGGTGTAATACACCACCCAGTCCGTGGAGGTAATGAACGTAAATGTATCAAGATTGTTGTACTTGTTGAGCTTGTGGAAGCCGTAGGAGGATTCGGCGTCCGTCATCAACACGTCGCGCACTTCCCGGTAGGGCAGCTTAAAGCCGTTGTATTGGGAGGCGGTGTCCATCTGCACTACGGCGTCCGTATCCACAAACAGAACCCTCCCGCCGGTTTCCTGCGCCCAGTTGGAGGTAAGCGCGTACATGCCCCGGATGTCTTCGGTGGAGACAAGCGGTGCTAATTCAAGCGCCAGGCGCTCGGTCTGCTGTTGTTGTTCCTGCGTTCGCTGGGAAACAAGGAAATTTTCGATCAGCACGGAAACGATGGTGCTTACCGCGACGAACGCGAGCATCATCAGCATGAGGTAAATCGCCAGTATGCGAAACCGTATGGAACCGAGAAACCTACGCATGGCCGAAGTAATAGCCGATGCCCCACTTGGTGAGGATATGTAAGGGCTTTGCGGGGTCCGCCTCTATTTTTTCGCGCAGGCGGCGGATATGCACGTCCACCGTGCGGAAATCTCCAAAATAGTCGCTCCCCCAGATGGTTTCGAGCAGCTCTTCGCGGCTGAACACGCGCCCGGGGTTAGACATGAACAGCTGTAAAAGGTCAAATTCCTTAACCGTCAGGTTGATGGGCTTGCCGTCCGCCTCCACCGAGCGCGACACGGAATCGAGAACGAGGCCTCCCCCCGCAAGCTGCGGCTTCTTTTCCTCGCGCCGCCCGGAGGCGCGGCGCAGTATGGTCTTGATGCGGGCCTTGACTTCCAGAATATTGAAGGGCTTCACCATATAATCGTCCGCGCCGTACTCAAGCCCCAGAATTTTATCCATATCCTCGCCTTTGGCGGTCAGCATGATGATGGGCACGTCCGAGGTTTCCCGCACGCGCTGGCAGACTTCCACGCCCGAAAGCTTGGGCAACATGACATCAAGCAAAATGAGGTCGTACTGGTTACCTAAAATTTTTTGAAGCGCTTCCTCCCCGTCTGCAGCGGAGTCGATCTCGTATCCCTCCTGCTGCAGGGAAAAGCGGAGCCCTTTGAGTATCAAAGGCTCGTCGTCTACCAATAATATCCTTACCGCCATACGTTGCGCCTCCCCATGCAGAGGTTTTTCTTAAAGTCATACTGTGCTTATGACAGAATGAATGGTCTTCCTGAATATTTTAAGTATACCACAATTCCATTATTTTGTGCGGCAAAATCCCGCGTAAATTGGAAACCGTTTGTGAATGAAGGAGAATTGACTATACAATACCGATACAAGTTTGCTATACTAATATGAGATTTTGGGCGGTTCGGGCAGTATTACGAAAGAATTCCATTCTTTGCTGAGATTGATTTGCCTTTCTTTTCCGCCTAGAAAGCAAAAAAGGATGAAATGCTTTGAAGAGATTTCTTTGTGCGCTGGCGGCGTTTCTGTTGTTGCTGATGGGAGCATCCTCTGCGTTGGCTTATACCCCGGGGGATAACATTAAGACGCAGTATGTCGCGTTTGCGGAGGCGGGATCGGGGACGCTGCTGGTGGAAAAGAACGCGAATGAGCGCGCGTATCCGGCCAGCACCACCAAGATCATGACTTTATTGCTTGCGCTTGAAAACGGCAATCTTGACGATAGCGTGACGGTGGGCGAAGAAGTAAGCGCGTTTGGCAACAACAGTTCGCTTATGGGCATTTTGCCCGGCGAAACGCTTACCCTCCGGGATCTGATATACGGTATGATGCTCGTTTCGGGCAACGACGCCGCCTCGGCGATCGCCGTGCATATCGGCGGTTCGATTTCCGGCTTTGCGGATATGATGAACCAAAAGGCCGCCGAGCTCAACATGACCAATACTCATTATGTCAACCCGCACGGCACGCACAAGGAAGATCACTATACCACCGCCGCGGACATGATGAAGCTGGTCAGCTACGCCCTGCAAAACGAGGATTTCCGCGCCATTATTAAAAAAGAAGAATTTGACGTGCGCCCCACCAACAAGGACAGCGACGGATACCACTTGGAAAACACCAACCGCCTGATCCATACCAAGGCCGACAGCACGGATAAAAATATGGAATACCCTTATGCGATTGGCGGCAAGACGGGGGAAACCAACCAAGCCGGATTCTGCCTTGTTGCAGTGGCTGAGAAGGATGGCGTTACGTTTATCGCCGTGCAGTTTAACGCGCCCGACAAGGATTACCGTTTCTCATTTGCCAAGGAACTGTTCGATTGGGGCTTTTCGAGTTACCAGACGCTGGATGTTTCCACGCTGAGCCTTCCTACCCAGGTGGAGGTTTCGGTCAAAAACTGCAGCTTTGACGATGAAACGGGCGGCCTGTTAAAGCTCAACGTGGACCTTACCGGCAAGCAAATTGCCTGCCTGGCGGATGAAATGGACCGCATCAAGAACAATGTTTCCGCCATCACCACCTCCGTTGCGACGGTAGGGGAGATCGCAGCCCCCGTTAAGGAAGGCGACCTGCTGGCGACCGTTGCTTATAAGTTCGAAGGCCGCACGCTGTTCACGGCGGACGCCTACGCAAGCCGCGATGTGGCTCAAATGGGCGGCGGCGTGGTGGAAACGCCGGACGTCAAGCTGATGGACGATCCGATTCCGGGCAGCAGCACGCACGGTCCGTGGCCGTTTATTATTCTCGTTGTATTGCTTATACTTTTTGTGGCGGGCCTGTTCAGTTATCTCAAAAACCGCAGACATGCGCGCCGCAGGAAGGCCCGCCGCGTCACCTACGCTTACCGCGGCAGGAGATAGCTCTATTTTACCCAGGAGGCGTCCATGCAGAAGGGCGTAAAGGTCATCGCGCAGAACCGCAAGGCGCGGCATGAATATTTTATAGAGGATACCTATGAATGCGGCCTCGTGCTTTTTGGCACCGAGGTTAAATCTCTGCGCGCCGGCAGGGTCAATTTAAAGGACAGCTACTGCATTGTAAAAAGCGGCGAGATATTTGTTCACGGCATGCATATCAGCCCCTATGAGCAGGGGAACATTTACAACAAGGACCCGTTCCGGGATCGCAAGCTGCTGCTGCACCGGCGGGAGATCGATAAATTGCACGGCCTGCAGCAGGCGCAGGGGATGAGCCTGATTCCTTTGCAGATCTACTTCAAGGAAGGCCGAGCGAAGCTGGAGGTTGCCGTGGCCAAAGGAAAAAAACTGTACGATAAGCGCAGCGATATGGCAGACCGGGACAGCAAGCGCGAGATGGAACGCAGCTTTAAAGAAATGCGCGACCGTGATTAACCTGTTTTAACCTGCTTCTCGATTGTTATGTTTAAGCTGAAGCGGTAATTGAGCGGTGGCGTTTATGCGTTTTGCTTTCATGAGGCGCAACGGTAAAGCGCCCGAGCGGAATCAAGATACGTTTTGAAAGGAAATCAGACCGTGCCTCTGAAATGGGGCAACGGATTTGCATATTTTACAGGAGGAGTTCCATGAAGACATTGCCCTTTTCCAAGGAGCAGCTTGAAGCCATTATTGTAGAAAAGTATCCCACGCCGTTCCACATCTACGACGAAGCAGCAATGAAGAAAAACCTGAAGCGCCTGCAAAACGCGTTCTCCTGGAACAAAGGTTTCCGCGAATACTACGCCGTAAAGGCGGAGCCCAACCCGATGATATTAAAACTGCTGTATGAGGCGGGCAGCGGCATGGATTGCTCTTCTCTTACCGAGCTGATGCTCTGCGAGGCGCTGGGCATTACCGGCGAGAGCATCATGTTTTCCTCCAACGATACGCCGCCCGAGGACTTCGAGCTTGCGAGGAAGCTGGACGCCATCATCAATCTGGATGATATCACGCATATCGATTTTTTGAATCATCACGGCGGAATTCCCGAGACCATCTGCTGCCGCTACAATCCCGGCGGGGAGTTTCGCGCGGGCAACACCATAATGGGCAGCCCGGGCGACTCGAAGTACGGTTTTACGCGGGAGCAGCTGACCGAGGGCTTCAAAAAACTCAGGGTTTTGGGCGCAAAGCGCTTTGGACTGCACGCGTTTTTAGCCAGCAACACCACCGACCCCAACTATTACCCGGCGCTTGCGCGCACGCTGTTTGAAACGGCGGCGGAACTGCACAATGAGACTGGGGCGGAGATCGCCTTTGTGAACCTTTCGGGCGGCATCGGTATTCCCTACCTGCCGGATGCCGAGGAAGCGGATATCGAATGGATTGGCCGCGAGGTGCAGCGCGCGTATGACGAAGTGATCGTCCCTGCGGGCATGGAGATTTCCATATTCACGGAGCTTGGCCGGTATATCACGGGGCCCTATGGGTACCTTGTGACGACGGCCATCCACAGGAAAAACACGCACAAGCAGTATATCGGCCTGGATGCCTGCGCCGCGAACCTGATGCGCCCTGCCATGTACGGCGCGTACCACCACATCACCGTAATGGGCAAGGAAGACGCGCCGCATGACCACGTATATGACATAACCGGTTCGCTTTGCGAGAACAACGATAAATTCGCCGTGGACAGGCCGCTGCCCAAAATCGAAATCGGCGATCTTGTGGTGTTGCACGATACCGGCGCGCACGGCTTTGCCATGGGCTACAACTACAACGGCAAGCTGCGCTCCGCCGAGGTATTATTGAAAGAGGATGGATCGACGGAGTTGATCCGCCGCGCGGAAACGCCCAAGGATTATTTTGCCACGCTTGACATCCTGCATCTATTTGACTGAAAACTGAAAATAACGTATACTATAGGAGGCGGGAATATACCCGCCTCTTTTTCCCGCTTTGCGGGACCCATGGGGGCGAAACTGGTTTCGACGGGGATCGCGGAAATGGGATAAGCGAGCCGCAGGTCCGGGCTGCGTAATAACTGG
>JAFABA010000166.1 GCA_023426265.1 Bacillota bacterium | reverse complement strand
ACAACATGGATTACATGACCGAACAGCAGATCGACAGCCTCGCTTCCGATACGGGCGCAATACTCCGCGCGGAACCGCAGGTGAAGCTGACCATTGCGCCGGATAATCTGGGCGGATACTGGGAAGGCGGCATCAACGGCCATTTCTTCCGTATCAGGACCGGCGTGGAGGTGGAGGTGCCCAAAAGCCTTGCAAGGCTCATCTCCGACAGCGCGAAGGTAAAGCTCCAGAGCGAGCAAAACATGAACGCTTACCGCGGGCGCGGTAAAAAGGTGGGATGAAGCCATGACGCTCAACGATATCATCGTATCCGCGCTCACGCAGCTGGACCGCGGGCACGACAGCCAGACGGTGGATACCTGGCGCGACAAGCTCACCCGCTACGCGAACGAGGCGGTGACGGATATCGCCACCATGCTGCAGCTGCGCCGTACGGATATGCTCACCGTCAAGGATGGGGCAGCGGACGTAGCCGCGCTTCCCCGCTGCTGCGTGAAGGTACTCTATGTCTCGCGCAACATGGCGCGGGTGCCGTTCATTATGGGTGACGCAAGCACGCGCATCCGCGTGCTGACCGAGGACGGCGACGTGTATGTGCACTACCGTTATTTGCCGGACGATATGAGCTCCCCCACCGATGTGCCGGAGCTGCCTGCGTTCTGCCATGGGCTCATCGTAACATATGTGGTGGCGCGGGAACGCGCGAGTGCTGACCCGAGCATGCAGCGCGGAGCCAACATTTACTTTGAACTCTACAACGCGGGTAAGCGCGGCTTGCGCGCTTCCCTGGGGGAACAAGACGGCTACGCGCTTGTGAACAGGTGGTGAGCGTATGGCGCTGAGCGAATACCGCATCGACGCGTTCACCGGCATCGACCAGAGCGCGGCGGAGGGCATGATCCCTGCGGGCGCAAGCCCGGACGCCTGCAACATGGATACGGCGGACGGCTGCCTTGCCGTGGCGAAGGGGTATGTGAAGCACATCCCCGCCCCCGTGCCGGGGGAGAAGCCCATCCGCAGGTTACTATTCTGGCAGGGGTTGGTGAGCGGAACTTTCCTGGCCGTGGCGGGCAACGAGGTGTACGCTTATACGGTGACGGACGCTTCCCCAACCTGGCGGCTGCTGTTTACGTACCCGGAGACCGTCAAAAACCTGCGCGTGGACTTTTGTGAAGCGCAGATCGGAAGTGCCGACCATATCCTGCTGGCGTGCGGCGAGCACCAGATTTTAAAATGGGACGGCGCTTCCGCCATGCAGGCGTTTGGAAGTGCTGAAAAGGTCTCCAACCTCCCCGTCAACTACCTCGCCATGCACTACGGCCGCCTGTTCGCCGCGGGCGACTCCGACCACCCATGCCGCCTGTACTGGAGCAAGGTGCCGGGAGACAGTCGCACCATAGAGGATTGGGCAAAGGATGAAAGCAGCGAAAACACCGGCGGCGGGTTCGTGGAGGTCGGCGATACGTCGGGCGATCCCATCACAGGCCTGTGCGCGCTTTCCAACCAGCTTTTGATTTGGAAGCGCCGCTCGCTTTACCGCCTGCTGGGGGACAGGCCAAGCAACTACCGCGTGCATCGCGTCCACGCGGAGGTGGAGCAGATGCAGGATGCCGCTTGCGCGCTCTATGGAGATGTTCCCTACTGGATGACCGGTGCGGGCCTGTTTTTCTTTGACGGGCAAACCTCACAAAAAAGCGTGAGCGCCCGGCGCATCCGTACGTTTTTGGAGGGCGCTTCCACATCCAACTGCCGCGCAGCCAAGCGCGGGGAGACGCTCTATTTTACGGCCTATGAAAAAGCACGGGACCCACTGAATTTGGGCGCATCAAGGACAATGGACAACGTGCTCATCGTTTACGATATTGCCCGCCAGGCGTATATGATCCGGCGGGGGTTCCAAATATCCGATCTTTGCGCGCACGACGGTACGCTCTACCTCATCAACGACAGACGCATCATATACCGCTTTGAGGAAGGGCCGGATTACGACGGTACGCCAATCGATGCCTATTGGAAAACGCCGCTGACCGATCTCAACAGCAAGCCCGGCATCAAAAGCCTTCAGGAACTGTATATTCGCGGCGAAGGCATGGGCGGCGGCGAAGGCGCGGTGCTGCTGCTGGACGCGCGCGTCGGCCGTAACCTGCATGTCTACCGCTGCCTCATGCCGGAAAATGAAACGGATGTGCTGGAGATCCCGCTCAAAAACGAAGGGCGCACGCTCTCGCTTCAATTTTCAAACGAGGCAGGCTCGCGCTTTCGCATCTTAGGCGGCGTCCAGCTGCTGTTTGAGCACCGCCTGCGTGCGATTTGAAAAAAGCCTGCGGCTTTTTTTAGCCGCTTGCTTTGTAAGAAAGGAGAACACTATGCCATACCAGCCCACGGGCGTGCAGGCGCTGTTCCCGGTGGCGCTGCCGCGCCAGGCAGGGCGCGAAACGCGCCGGGAGGAATACGAGACGCAGGTCGCGCAGAACGAAAACAACCTGAACCAGAATTTTTCCATACTGTATCAAAAGCTGCTTGAGCTTGAGGAAATCCTTGCGCTCATCAGCGGGTAGGGGGCGGCATGTCAGTACAAGGAGATTATCGCGTGCCCGGCATGAGAACCGCCGAAGTGCGTGAACTGCAGCGGATGATCGGCGTAACGGTGGATGGCGCGTGGGGCAATCAATCCCAGGCGGCGCTTGATAAGCTCTATGGCACAAACGCCGATCCGCTTAAGGTATTTAAAGGACCAGGAGGCACAACAGGGCAAAGCGGCACCGGCGCCGCATCCGCCGGGCAGCAGTATAGCCAGCCCGAATCACCCAACGGCTATACCGGCAGCTACTATACCAAGGGCGGAAACAACTATACGGATTACGGCGCACTGCTGCGCAACGACGGTTTCTATTACCCGCCGGGCGCAAAGATCAGCCCCAACGGCATGTATGTAGACGTCGGCAACGGTTGGCAGTTCGCGAAACTTGGGGTCGCCTTTGACAGAAGCGGACGCATGCTTGGGTATACCCCCAGCAGCGTAACGGGGCTTGCGCCGGGTGCTCGCATTCCCGGCTTTTCGCTCGTCGAGTCGCGCTACGATTCAGAGCCCGATTCGGCCGAGCCGGAGCCGGACGCAGATCAACTCAAAAGCGAATGGGAGTCCTTTTTTGAACGGGAACTGAAACGGTACAAGGAGGAGTTGGCCTCCTACGCGGAATAGGGGGAAACGATGGAAAAATATTATATCGGAAACCCGCCCCCGGCGGGCGTAACGAATCAGGATGATGTCAGGGAAATCCAGCGGCAATTAAACGCCGCGGGCGCCCGCCTTGCAGTGGACGGCATGTGGGGGCCCAAGACCGAGGCGGCGTATCAGAGCCTCAGTGGAGGCGGCAACTATGCCGCGCAGTATGGCCAGGGCCTGGGTTCCTTTATGCAGCAGATGCAATCGATGCTTTCCATGCCGGAAATCAACTATACCCCGCAATCCGAGGCGATGCTGAGGGCGCAGCTGCGGAGCGCGCTGCGCCCTCAGGTGGATGAGGCCATTGCCGAGCGAAAGGAAGCCACAAAAGAAGCTGCCGCGGCGCTCGATGTGGACGCGTGGGCGCGCGGCATGGGCAAAAGCACCTACCTGACGGACATGAAGGAGCGGCAGTTGGATGACGAAGCGGACGATATCGCCCGAATGGAGGCGGAGTATTCCGCCACGCTCGCCTCGCTGCTGATGGAAGCGATGGAAGCGGAGCGCCAACGCGCGCTGGAGGCGCAGATGTACAACGCAAACGCATATGCGAACACCAAACAGCTGGCGTTCTCCAGTGCACAGGATGCGTACAGGGAATACTTAAGCAGCCTGCGGGCGGCGCAAAAACGTGGCGGCGGCTCCTCCAAAGAGGACGCCATCCCCACTACGGAGGAAAACTGCCGCCTGTTCCTTTCCTATCTGACGCCGGAGGAGCGCGGGAATATCTATAAGGGCGCTACCGAGCAGGACAGGGTCTACCGTGACGAGCTCATCGCAAGCCTGGGATATGCGGGGTATGTGGCGATCCAGGAGGAGTTTCCGGGGCAATAGGCTACCCCACTATCGATATAAGGGCAGCTGTGCGAGGATTTCGCACAGCCGCCCCCTTTTTTGTTTTTCCGGAAAGCCGTTAGAGCTCCCGCATCAGGTTGAAGCTTTGCAGGAGGTTCAGCCGCCCGTAGCCCCACTGCGAGTTGGGGTATGTCAGCGTATCCGAACGATTGCAGCCGCGTATGAGGTAGGCGCGTATCTGGTAGGTGGAAAGCGCGATATCGTTGCCGTCCACGATGCCCCATTGCAGCATCAGCGCGCCTGCCCCCGCGGTAATGGCGGCAGACACGCTTGTGCCGTCCATTGTGCCGTAGCCGGTGGGAAATAGGCCCGATACGTTGACCCCCGGGGCGACAAGATCCGGAGACATCATGGGCAGGCGCGTCGGGCCCCAGGAGGTGCGCGTGTACAGGCTGTTGTTGTTGCTGTTGTATGCGCCGCAGGTGATGATACCGAACGCGGTGCCGGGGACAGTAATGGTGTAATAGGGCGTGGGAGTCAAAAACTCCACGTTGCGGGAAACAAAGCCCGTCATAGGCAGCCACGCGTGATAGGTACCGTCCAGCACGATATCCCCGTGGACGATGATGGTCCATACGCCCGGCGTGGGAAATCGGAAGGAGACCACCGTCAATTGACCGCCGCTGCCCTCCACCGGGAAAAAGTACTGCACCGTCACGATTGAGCGTTCCAGCACAAGCCGCGCTTCCAGTGTGGTACCCGTACGCGCGGGGACCCGCCCCACCATTTCCCCCGTGGGGGAGCGCACGGCGACGGAGAACCGGTCGGGCGCTGTGTTCCACAAAGAAACCATGAAATCCCCTGCGTTTTCCCCCACTCGGATGTCCATATCCTGGTCTTCCCCCGCGATGGCGAGCTTCCCTTGCGTATGGTGGCGGGCCTGGCTTTCGTTTCCCGCCGCCACGCTCACGCAGACCCCCCGCAGCATGGATATGCTGCTCAAATATTCTTCAAAAAGGCTGAAGCCGTCGTGGCTCCCGAAGTTGGTGCCGATGCCGAGGCAAATGGAAACCGGCCGCCCCAATTCCCGCGCCCGCTGCAGGATATATTCAATGCCGATCATGACGGCGGTGGATTCATACGCGTTGGGCTGGTCCGGCGGGACAAGGAACAGCTCCCGAAAGTATTGGCTTGCCTGCCGGAGTTTTACCACAATCAGGTCCGACTCGGGCGCGGCGCCCACATTTTGGCCTATGCGCCTGCCAGCGGCGATGGAAGCAAGGAATGTCCCGTGCCCCACCTGGTCCTGCTGCGGCACCACGCTGTACGGGTCCTCGGATTGCAGGGCGAGGTTTAATTGCTCGTGCGTATATTCGGTCCCTATAAAATACCCTTCGGGCGTGTTGCCCCGCACCGTTTGATCATACAGGTACAATATCTTGCTTGTGCCGTCCTCATTGATAAACGCCTGTTGTGTATAATCGATCCCCGTATCCACAATGCCCACCAGCACGCCCCTGCCCTGAAGATCAAGATAGGGCTGCTCCTGTACCTGCAAAATGCCGGCGGCTTCCAACGCCGCGGTATCTAAAAGCCCCATCACCAGCGGGAGGGAACTGATGAACGCGGTACCCAGCGCCTGCGTAATGACAGGTATCTGGCTGCGGTTGGCGTATACAATCAGGTACCGTCCGGCAATCAGCTGCGAGGGGACGATCTGCGGATTGGCAGTCAGAAAGTCGGCAAAATACTGCGAATAACGAGCGGTAAAATTTACCGTATTCGGATCGTCGATGAACGCGCCAAGCGAAGGATCTATCATACGGAGGGACCTCCTCTTTGCAGGTATTCCACAAGCAAATTCATGGTGTTGTTCAGGCACAGCGTACCGTACCCCCAGATGGGATTGGGGAAGGCGATAGCCTGTTCACGCCGCGCGCCTTTTTGTAAAAAGGCCTTTGCGCGCTGCCCGTACAGGAACGGGTCGTTGCCCTGTATGATTCCCCATTCCATCATCAGCGCCGCGGCGCCCGTCACAAAGGGGGCCGCCATGCTTGTGCCGGTAAACGTATCGTAGCCGCCGCCCGCCCGCGCCGTTGTGATCGCCACGGCTGGCGCTACCAGGTCCGGCTTCGTAAATACGATAAACCGCGTATAGCCGCGGCCGGAAAAATCCGCGCTGTTGCCGATGAGAGAATTGTACCCCCCCACCGAAATTACATCTTGAACCGTGGAGGGGATCGTCAGGGTGACCGCCGTGTCCGGCTGCAAAAACGAGGCGCCGGCCGATATGGCGTCTACGGTGGGCATCCAGATGTCAAAGTTGCCGTCCACTACGTCGAGCCCCCGGATAATCAGCGTCCATACGCCCTGCGGAATGGGGCGGCCCGAAACGCCGCGGAACCGGAAGTAGTTCTCCTGGGCCAGCTGGTAATGCGTGGGCTGCCCGAAATACAAATCCACCTGGACGTTATCGAGTATCACGTTTACAGCGCTCTGCACAGGCAAAATTTCTCCCGTCGTTCTTCCGCTGGGAGAAATCAGCTCATAGGAAAACGTATCTACAAAATTTTTCCATACGGGCATATAGATTTCATTGACTTGCCCGGAGGTGGAAAACTCCACCGTTACCTGCCCGTCCTCAAGAACCCGCCCGGAAAAGTGGTGGCCGGCGGCACCCTCGTTTCCCGTGGCTACGCTGATGACCGATTGCCCCTGCTCCGCCATATCGGCGATATAGCTTTCAAACAGCGATGTTCCGTCGTGCGCGCCAAAATTGGTGCCGTAGCTCAGGTTGAGGGAAAGCGGCATGTTCAGCTGCTCCGCTTTGTTATACAGGTATCGAATGCCGCGCATGATCTGGGTGGAACGCGTGGTTGCCCTGTCGTCGATATCCCCAAGCTTGACGATCGCAAGCGTCGCCTGCGGCGCCGCCCCCACCTGCACGCCCTGGCTTGCGCGGCCGTTGCCCGCCGCTATTCCCGCCACCGCCGTGCCGTGGCCGATATTATCCCGGCTGGGCACCACGCTAAATGGGTCGGCTGCCTGGAGCGCAGCGTTGATCTCGTCCGCAGTGTATTCCGTGCCGTGCAAAAAACCCGCGGGCGGCGCGCCGTCTATGGATTGGTCCCACAAAAACGCGATGCGCGTGGTGCCGTCCGGGTTGCGAAAATCCGGGTGCGTATAATCGATGCCGGAATCGATAATGCCTATGAGCACGCCGTTGCCCCGCAGCGCGAAGCCGAAATCGCTTTGCACGTATGTGATGCACGCATGGCTCAGGCTTCGGCTCAGCACGAATGTCAGCGTCGTGGGCAGCTCGACATATTCGACTTCCGGATAAGCGTACAGGGGTATCAACTGTCCGAGGGGGATAGTCAGGATGGCGAAATTGTTGCTTAAAAGCTCCGCCGCACCGCCCAACTCCGCCGCGACGCGCGCAATATCCCCGGTGAATTTTACAATCACCTCAATCGGCTCGTTCGGCTGCCCCTGCCTGACAAAGGCGCCGACATTTGCAGGTATTCCGGGAATGTTTCCTTGTAACATGGCCGCCCCCTAATAGATGCTGTCAATGGCCGCAAGCTCCATTTGCACAAGCTGCCAGCCTTCATTGTCCCATGCGTAGGCGATGAGCCGGTCATTTGTTATGGCTAAGGGATAAACCCAGAAGGAATAGCCAGATGCTGTCCACAGGTAGGTATAATGCCGGATGTGCCGGGCGATATATTCCGGGCCGGTACCGCGCATGGAAGGGCAGTATTCCGGTGCTCCTGCGGGAGGCGGGGAGGACGGGGGGGTCAAAATCATAGAATGCGGCATACTGCTCATTGCGGTTCCCTGCCCTTCCGGCATGCGTGAGTGACGTATGCCATTATGTATATTCTATGATGGTTCCCTAAGAAAAGAAGCGGCCAGGGCGCGTGAAAAGCAAAGCAAATCCGTGTGTTCCGGCCGCCCGCTTTTATCTATATGCACAGGTTTTATGGAGGAATGTCATGAGCTGGATAAAATTTGACGGGCGGCGCTCATACAACGGCCACCGTTGCGCATAGGATAACGGGAGGTGAGAATATATGGAGATGGTGAATGAGACCGCAGATCAAATCACAACAGGTTTTTTGCAGATCCAGGTGGTTATTGAGGATGCGGGGGACCCGGTTCCGAACGCGCAGGTGCTCCTTACAAACAGGGGCCAGACGGAGCCGATCATTGAGCTTACGACGGACAGCTCCGGCAAGACGCCGGTAATCGAGCTCAATACACCGCCGCTTAATTACTCGCTTTCCCCGGATAACCCCCGTCCATACGCCGAATACGACGCATATGTGAATGTGCAAGGCTTTCAGGCCATCCGCGTGGAGGGCATGCAGATTTTACCGGCCAGTACGGCGTTTCAAGCCATCACGCTGCGGCCGAGCGTAGTGTATCGGCGGCCCGTGGAGGATATTTATATTGACGCGCACACGCTCTATGGCATATTCCCGCCTAAAATACCGGAAGAGGAAGTGAAGCCGCTTCCCGAGGGCGAGGGCCTGGTCGTATTGCCCCAACCCGTCATACCCGAGTTTATCGTCGTACATCTGGGCGCGCCGAACTCCGACGCGCAGAATGTCTGGATTCCGTACAAGGATTATATCAAGAACGTCGCAAGCTGCGAAATCTACTCCACCTGGCCGCAGCAGGCTATCCGCGCGAATGTGCTGGTGATCAACTCCTTTACGCTCAACCGCGTATATACGGAGTGGTACCGCGGCAGGGGGTACGATTTTACCATTACCAATTCCACCGCGTATGATCAGGCGTTTACCTACGGGCGAAATATCTACGACAGCATCTCCGTCATCGTCGACGAGCTGTTTACCTCCTACGTCACCCGGCCCGGCATTCGCCAACCGCTGTTTACGCAATACTGCGACGGATCCAGGGTGCAGTGCCCGCGCTGGCTCTCACAGTGGGGCTCGAATACTTTGGGCGAGCAGGGATATGACGCGCTTTCTATCCTCCGGTACTACTATGGCAGCAACGTATTTTTGCAGCAGGCGGAGCGTGTATCCGGCGTGCCCATGTCCTTCCCCGGCTTTGTGCTTACGCTTGGCACCACCGGCCCCGCCGTGCGTACCATACAGGAGCAGCTCAACGCCATTGCCGATAATTATCCCGCCATCAACAAAGTGCGCGTGGACGGCGCTTATGGGGAGCAAACGCAGCGGGCGGTGCGAACATTCCAGCAAGTATTCAATCTTCCCGTTACCGGCTCTGTGGATTTTGCCACGTGGTATGAGATCTCCAATATCTTTGTGGCGGTGGAGCGGCTGGCGGAACTGGTATA
>JAFABA010000099.1 GCA_023426265.1 Bacillota bacterium | reverse complement strand
TTTGGATAAAAAGGCGATCGAGCAGGCGCAGTTTAAGCTGGCGGACGTCATGTACGCCTACTGCCTCACGCGCAACATTACGCAGGCAGAAGTGGACAAGAAGCTGCTGCCGGAATCGTTTTTCGAGTTGCTGCCGGAAAGCACTCTCACGCCCCTGCCTTCTACGCCGCAGCCTTCCCTGACCCCGCCCCCCGGCGCGGAAGCCGGGGAAACGCCCGAGGCGGAATAACAGAATATCAGGCGCCCTGGGCTGTCTTATATTTTCAATGCATCCATGCAAGGATGTTTCGCCTGTGGCGAAACCCCGGGGTTCTATCGTTGTCATGCATGGTATGACATCGATCCTTGATAGCTACCCGAATATACCATTCGGGTGCAAAGGCGTCACTGGCGCCTTTTTTTGCCCCTTCGTCTTGTCAAAAAACGCGTGCAAAGGAATAACATCAGCGTATTTGATGCGCCATATACTGTAAGAAAAAGGGGATAGGAGATCGGTGCGTCATGGCTATTGCTCCGACGATATTGCGCGCAGGGGATACGATAGGCGTCGTTACGCTGGGCAGCCCCGAGGATGCGGCCACCATAGACCGCGGCATCATGATGCTCAGGAGCATGGGGTTCAATGTGATCGTCGGCAATTACGCATACTCGTACGCGGGTTATGTAGCCGCATCCGAGGATCAGCGCGCCGCCGACCTGATGAGCATGTTTGAAAACCCGCAGGTCCGCGCCATTATCCCCACCCGGGGCGGCGTGGGCGTGGCGGGGATACTGCCATACCTCAATCTTTCCGTTATCGCAAGAAACCCCAAAATCATTACGGGATACAGCGACATTACGGTGCTATTAAACGTCCTTACGCAGTTCTGCAATTTTATCACGTTCCATAGCCTCTTGCTGCTGGATTTCAGGCCCGATACGCCCGCCTATAACTTCGAGCAGTTCTTTGCGGCCACGTCCACCGTGCAGTCTCCCCGGCCCATTGAAAATCCGCCGGGCATGCCGCTCGTGAGCCGTGTCCCGGGCCTGGTGACGTCAACAATCGTGGGCGGCAACCTGACGTCGTTTGTGGATACGCTGGGTACGCCCTACGAAATCAGCACGCGCGGGCGCATCCTGTTTCTGGAGGATACGCATGAGCCCGTCAACACTATATTCCGTTATATCACCAGTCTGCGGCTTGCGGGTAAATTTGACGATTGCGCCGGCATCCTGATGGGCGAATGCACGGGGTGCGAGACCGCCTATGAAAGGGATTACGAATCGCTCATCCAGGACGTTATCGTCCCGATGGGGAAGCCGCTTATGACCAACCTCGCTTCCGGCCACGGCGTTTATAAAGCCGCAATTCCCCTTGGCGCGTTTGTGGAAATGGATACCGTCAACAACACGCTTACCGTGCTTGAGCCCACGGTGCGGATGTAGCCATGCCCCGCTTGCGTGGCGGCGCATTGCGGGGTACAATACAAATGTCATATAGCAGAAAAAACAGGAAACAGGAAGCAGCTTGCCGCTATTTGTCACTCGCCCCCGAGCAGGATACCGAGCATCCTCGTTGGGTTTTCCAAAAACCTTCGGGTGATGAGGTAATGCTCCGTATCGGTATAGGAAACGGGGCGCATGCCCACATCGTCCAGCCATAAAATTTCCGCGTCGGGATAGGCCATTAAAAGCGGGGAATGCGTGGCGATCAAAAACTGCGCGTTCTGCTGGACAAGCTGGTGGAACCGCGCAAGAAGCGTGAGTTGGCGGGAAGGGGAAAGCGCCGCTTCCGGTTCGTCGAGTATATACAAGCCATTCGCCTGAAATCGGTTGAGCGCGAGCGCCAAAAAGCTTTCCCCGTGGGATTGCTGATGCAGGGATTTGCCGCCGTAGGACTTTAGAAAACTTGGGGACGGGGCCTCCCTGTCCAGTCTGTCCACCTCGGTGGCCACATTATAGAAGCTTTCCGCCCGCAAAAAGAAGCCGTCGCGCGCGTAGGGGACGCCCTTCACCAGCCGCAGCCGGTTAAACAGGCGGGAATGGGATTCCTGCGTGGAGAAGTTGAAGTTCTTGGAACCGCCCTCCGGGTTAAAGCCGTAAGCGGCGGCGATGGCTTCAAGCAGCGTGGACTTTCCCGAGCCGTTCTCCCCGGCAAAGAACGTAATCGGCCGGGTAAGCTTGAGTTCCGTAAGCGTGCGGATGGCGGGGATGAAGTCGAGATACGCTTCCTCCCCGTCGGGCTGATACTGCTTCTGTACCGCATTGATAAACATACCGCTATTGTACGCCGGCGGGGTAAGGCCTGCAAGGAACTTGTGATCAGGATGGAATTGGGGGGAATAGCATGAAGGAAAAACAGACCCTGCAGCAAAAGCTATTGGCGCGCAAGCTGCAAAAACCGCCCGCGTTCATTTACCGCATGCTCGTGACGGCGCTGCGCGTGCTTTTTCAAAAAAAGCTTGGCGTCACAATAGAGCATGAAATCGATTTAAAGAATTATAAAGGGCCGTACATCGTGGTGAGCAACCATGCGTCGAGGCTCGATTACCTTTACGCCACCATGGCGTTTTACCCCCATACGCTCAATTTTGTGGCGGGGTACAACGAGTTTTTCCGTTCCCACCTTGCGTTTATCTTCCGGCTGATGCAGGTGATTCCAAAAAAAAATTTTGTGCCGGATACTTACGCCATACGCGAGGTGTCCCGCATTCTGGATAAGGGCGGTCGGGTCGTGCTTTTCCCGGAGGGTATGAGCTCCATCTCCGGCGCCAACCAGCCCTGCGCCATAGGCAGCGGCAAGTTCCTAAAGCACTTTCGGATCCCCGTGCTGATGATGAAAATTTCCGGCGGGTATCTTACCAGCACAAAGTATTGTCTGGATGAGCGGCCGGGCCGGGTGGAAGTGACGGTCTCCGAATTCCTGTCGCCCGGGCAGATGGCAAAGCTCTCCGCAGATGAAATTCAGGCAAAGCTTGATGAAGAGCTCTACCATGACGATTATGACTGGAACAAGCAGGCGGCCGTATCGTTTGAGGCGAACGGCGAGATCGCCCGCAATCTCCACACGCTCTTATTCTGGTGCCCCAGGTGTCACGAGGAATTCGGCATGCGGGGCGAAGGAAACACCATATACTGCACGCGCTGCGCCAACGGTGCAATGATGAACGAGTATTACGAGTTCATCCCTCTTGACGATAACTGCGTCATTCCCGATACCCCAAGGGAATGGTTTGACCTGCAGCGCAGGCATATTTACCATGCAGTTAAAGAAACAGGATTTGTTCTCAAAGAAAAGGTCCAGCTTGGCGTGCTGCCCAAGTATGAATATTTAAAAAATCAGGCCACATCCCTGATCGTAGGGGAAGGCGAGCTCACGCTGGACCACAGCGGATTTTCATTTTCCGGCACAAGGGAAGGGCAGCCCTTCTCCTTCCATATTGAGCCCGAACAGCTGCCCACATTCGGAATGTGCACGGATATCAGCCGGTTCTATACCTTCTTTGAAGACGAATTTCTGGAGTTCTATCCGGAGACGCAGTCGGTGGAAAAATGGTTTCTGGCTGCCGAAGAGCTCCACAGGCTCGCGGGCGGGCAGTGGCGCAATTTCCCGCATGCCGCCGCCACTATCTACGCTGATTGAGAAGCGCGAAAAACGCGCACAGTATCTACATTACTTAAAGGACTTTAGAACATGGACATTGCAAAAACGCTATCCACGGAATTCAAGCTGGAGCTTCGGCATGTAACGAATATCCTCTCGCTCATTGACGACGGCAACACCATCCCCTTTATTGCCCGCTACCGCAAGGAAATGACGGGCTCGTGCGACGATCAGGTGCTGCGCGAGCTGCACGAGCGGCTTTTGTATCTAAGGAACCTGGAGGCGCGCAAGAAAGAGATCATAGAAAGCATATCGGCGCAGGACAAGCTGACGGATGAATTGAAGGCCGCAATTGAAAGCGCCGCGACATTGGCGGAGGCGGAGGACCTCTACCGCCCTTACCGCCCCAAGCGCAGGACCCGCGCCACCATCGCCATGGAAAAGGGACTGGAACCGCTCGCGGATTTATTGTTTAAGCAGGACCGCCGAACGGGAGAACTCAATACGCTTGCCGCCCCGTTCATAGACCCGGAAAAGGGCGTCGCAACGGCGGAAGAAGCGCTTGGCGGGGCAAAGGATATCCTCGCCGAGCGGATTTCGGACGACGCCGCTACCCGCAAGCTGCTGCGTGCGCTCTTTGGGCGCGAAGGCGTGGTTGCTTCCCGCGCCGCAAAGGAAGAGGATTCGGTCTACCGCCTGTACTACGCGTTTTCAGAACCCGTGCGCACGCTGCCCAGCCACCGCATCCTCGCCCTCAACCGTGGCGAGCGGGAGGGATATTTGAAGGTTTCCATCGCGGTCAACGAGGACAGCGCCCGCGCCATATTATTCAGGCAGTTCGTTAAGGAGGGCAGCATTACCTCCCCAAGCGTCCGCGAGGCCGCGGAGGACGCGTGGAGCCGCCTGATATTCCCCTCCATCGAGCGGGAAGTACGCAACGATTTGACGGAGCGTGCCGCCGAGCAGGCGATTTCCATGTTTGCGCTCAACTTAAAACCGCTGCTGCTGCAGCCGCCCGTACGCGGTAAAGTGGCTTTAGGCTTGGACCCCGCCTACCGCACCGGCTGCAAAATAGCCGTGGTGGACGCCACGGGAAAGGCGCTCGATACCTCCGTGGTGTATCCCACGCCGCCCCAAAATAAAAAGGACGAGGCAAAAAGGGAATTAAAGCGCCTCATCGCTGCCCATAAAGTGGAGATCATCGCCATAGGCAACGGCACCGCCTCCAAGGAGGCGGAGCTGTTCGTGGCGGAACTCATTGCGGAGCTTCCCGTAAAAGTTAGCTACATGGTGGTCAACGAGGCGGGCGCCTCCGTGTATTCCGCTTCCAAGCTGGCGGCGGGGGAATTCCCGCAGTATGATGTTTCACTAAGAAGCGCGGTCTCCATCGCAAGAAGGCTGCAGGATCCGCTGGCGGAGCTTGTTAAAATCGATCCCAAATCCATCGGCGTGGGGCAATACCAGCACGATCTTCCGCCCGCGCGTCTGGACGCAACGCTTACCGGCGTGGTGGAGGATTGTGTCAACAGCGTTGGGGTGGACGTCAATACCGCGTCCGCGCCGCTTTTAGGGTATATTTCCGGCCTCAACGCTACGGCGGCGAAAAACGTCGTCGCTTATCGCGATGAAAACGGCGGCTTCCACAGCCGTACGGAACTAAAAAAAGTGCCGCGCTTGGGGCCCAAGGCCTACGAGCAGTGCGCGGGCTTTTTGCGCATCATAGGCGGAAAGAATATTTTGGACAACACCGCCGTTCATCCGGAAAGCTATGACGCGGCAAAGAAGCTCCTTTCCCTGTGCGGCTTTTCGCTTTCGGATATTGAGCAGGGCGGTCTAGCTGCGCTGCCGTTGCGCATCAAGCAGTTGGGGGAAGAGAAACTTGCGGCCGAATGCGGCGTAGGCGTGCCGACGCTGCGCGATATGGTGGCGGAGCTTCTTAAGCCCGGCCGCGATATCCGGGACGCCCTGCCCCCGCCGCTGCTGCGCACGGATATCCTGGATATGAACGATTTAAAGCCCGGCATGGAGCTGATGGGCACCGTGCGCAACGTCATAGACTTCGGCGTATTTGTGGACATTGGCGTGCACCAGGATGGGCTTGTGCATATTTCCGAGCTTACGGATCGGTATGTGAAGCATCCGTCCGAGGTCGTGAAAGTCGGGGATGTGGTATCGGTCCGCGTGCTGTCCGTGGATGCCGCAAAAAAGCGCATCTCGCTTTCCATGAAGCAGCAGAAGCAGGCGTAAAGTGGGTTCAAGGGCCGTTACGGCCCTTAGCGGGTGTTTGGGAGCCGAAGCTGAGTGCCGCCGGTGGCGGAGTAAGCGAAGCGAAGACTCAGTGCGCAAGGGAGTGCAAGCCCGTCAGGGATGCACGACCATTGCAAACTGTGGGTCCGCTAGCAGAGCCCTCAACGTACTTCTACTGAGACCCGCAGATAAGAGGTGGATCGTATGCTCTACCGGCTGGAAAACGGCAGGCCGCAGCCTGAGGAAAGCGGCGCGTTGCAACAGGACGCGTCCTATTTCGGCGTGTTCGGGTTTGAGGAATTGCCGGAAGCTGCCGTGCGGTTTTCCCTGCATGCGGAATTTGTGCGCGCATATGAAGAGCAGCCCGTTACCTCCTATACGCTGCATGAGGATACGGGCTACCTTTTGCTGCATGCGCTCGCGGGAAAGCACAAAACGGCGCTGCTGCACGCATGCGTCTGTATCCGCAAAGGGCTGCTGCTGGTGTTCTGCAAGGAAACGGCCGAACTGGAGCGGCTGCTGCTCTCCTTTGTACCCGCACAGGGCGCGACGATTTCCCGCATGCTGTGCAATTTGATCGAAAAGCTGACCGACGGCCATGTGGAGCTGCACCACAATATCGAGTTGGAGGTGGCGGAGCTGGAAAACGCGCTGCTCACCACTCAAAAACGGAACTGCGTGCGCGAAATCATTGGATTAAGGCGCAGGCTCATGGCCATAAAACGCTTCTATGAGCAGCTCCTTGCGGCTTTGGATGAAATGGAAGAGAACGAAAACGACATGTACGACGAGCATGCCATGCGCTATTTTCACCTGTATTCCGCCCGGGTGGACCGGCTGTACCACAGCGCGCTTAACTTACGGGATTATGTGACGCAGGTGCGCGAATCCTACCAGACTGAGGTGGATATCAGCCTCAACAACATCATGAAGATATTTACCGTCATTACCGCCATCGTTCTGCCGCTTACGCTCATCGCGGGGTGGTACGGCATGAACCTGAAGATGCCGGAATTTGATTTGCCGTGGATGTATCCGGTGGTCATACTGGCAAGTGTCGCCGTAGTGGTCGTGGAGATCATTTATTTCAAGAAAAACAAGTGGTTTTAAAGCGCAGGCGGGGCAGCTTCGGCCGCAGGCGATTCTTCCGGAAACTCTTTTAGCTTGTATATGGCGATTACGCCGCGCACCAGGTAGAAAAGCACCCACGCGTGGAACAACAGGTCTATGATATCGGATACCGCAAATTCCAGTATGGCCAAATACGCCAATACGCCGGTATCAAGCAGGAACAGGATGAGCGACAGCCACAGCCAGCCCGGACGCTTGACGGAAAGAAGCAGGCTAACCAAGAACAGCGCGATGGGTATCACAGCAATGCCATACCAGATGGCCGTTTCCGCTGCCCCGAAATAATAGGAGGACTCCTGTGCAAAGCTGACCGCTATTTGAGGCAGCAGCGCCGAAAACGGGAAGTTAAGATCCGCCTCAATCAGCGTGAGCACGATGTTCAGGACGGTAAGGCCCAGCATCAGCAGCGTATTTACCCTGCCGCTTTGGATGCTTTTCAGGTGTTTTTCACGTTCCGA
This sequence comes from Bacillota bacterium, assembly GCA_023426265.1. Classification (GTDB taxonomy): domain Bacteria; phylum Bacillota; class Clostridia; order Christensenellales; family CAG-138; genus JAEYLA01. Next base: position 1,078 of record JAFABA010000099.1, on the reverse strand, counting down.
CATTGTATAACCCCCTAATATATTTTCCCCAATAATAGGAGCATAGCATGGCGGCGTTGCGCCGTCGATGGAAGTATATTCCACGCGGCGCCATGCGCGGCGGGAGGATACAGGCGTGATATCCTGAGCATAAGGGCATTTTCAGGGAAATTTGTCGATACAAATACTTGACAGCTTTCGTTTCGGATGCTACCCTATGCATAATTGCATAGCCTTATCCAGAGTGGTTGAGGGACTGGCCCGATGAAACCCGGCAACCTACGCCTAACAAGCGCAAGGTGCTAATTCCTGCGGTCTATTTATAGGCCGGGAGATGAGAAACCCGAATTTTGGCGCCTCGTCTTAAAACGGGGCGCTTTTTCTTGCGGATGGATGGGCAAAATGCAAAGTAGATTTGCAAAGGAGTAGTATGTATGGCAAAGCAGCTTTTCACCTCGGAATCCGTTACGGAGGGACATCCGGACAAGGTTTGCGATCAGATTTCGGACGCAGTGCTCGACGCAATGCTCTCTGAGGACCCCCTTTCCCGCGTGGCGTGCGAGTGCGCCTGCACCACCGGCATGGTGCTGGTGATGGGGGAGGTCACAACCAACTGCTATGTGGACATTCCGGGCCTTGTCCGTTCCGTGGTGCGGGAGATAGGCTACGACGACGCGGCCTATGGCTTTGACGCCGACACCTGCGCGGTGCTTGTGGCGCTTGACGGCCAATCGCCCGACATCGCCCAGGGCGTGGACAAGTCGCTTGAAGCAAGGCGCGGCGAACTGCAGGACGCTTTAGCGACGGGCGCTGGCGACCAGGGCATGATGTTCGGTTTCGCGTGCGATGAAACGCCGGAACGCATGCCGCTGCCCGTGTATCTCGCCCACAGGCTGACGCGCAGGCTGTCCAAAGCCAGAAAGACCGGCATTTTGCCGTTCCTGCGGCCGGATGGCAAGTCCCAGGTGACGGTGGAATACGAAAATGGCAGGCCCGTGCGGGTAGACACCATCGTGGTTTCCACCCAGCACAGCCCGGACGTGACACAGGAGGAAATCGAAGCCGCCGTCATCGAGCAGGTCATCCGCCCCGTGATCCC
>JAFABA010000228.1 GCA_023426265.1 Bacillota bacterium | reverse complement strand
CAAGAAACGCGGGAATCAAAAAAAGATACGCCGCACGCTGTTCTTTGATTGCGATTTTTGCTCTCTTTTTCTTTTCTAATTTTTTCATGTCAACATTATCCCACTTTCATGGTTATAAAGCCAGGGGGCGCCCGCATACGCATTTGCATTTCAGGCGCCCCTTTTTACCCATACGTTACTTCACAATACCCAACCGTTTTACCGGCTGAGTTCGGCTTGCATCGCATCACGAACGCCTGCGATAACGTCTTTGGCCGTCTTGCTGCCGTTGATCGCTTCAACCAGTGCCGGTTGTAATGTTTTCACCAGCACTTCATAGGTGTTTGGCGTATAGTACCATGCTGTGGATTTGGTCACGTCAAAGTCCAAAGCGACGTCTACAATAGCCGTTTTGTAAGCTTCAGCTGTTAACGGCTGGCGGAATTCGCAATCATCGACCCACGATTTGAGCAGGTTTGAATCGGTATACCAATTCAGCTTGGTAGGCATCCACCATCCGGCAAGGATGGTGCCAAAGTTGTTTTCTTCACTGTTGTACCATCTTAAGAATTCCGCGGCTTCTTCCGGGTACTGCGTTGTGGCAAATACGCCTGTCGGACCGCCTGTGCAGATATTCGCCTTCTGCTTCATATAAGGCAGCACGCCCACGCCATAATCAATGCCGTCAAAGCCCGCGCCCCTAAATCCAGTAGCCCACTGTCCTTCTGTGCACATGGCAACGTTTCCTGCGCCTAAGGAACTGGCAAAACCGTTATCCTGTGTTCCGTCGTTTAACGGCGCGACATTTTCCACTAGGTGCAGATCAAAGACCTTTTGCATAGCCTCGGCAGCCGCATCATCAAAAGTTACCGATTTGCCGTCGGGCGAGAAAAAGCTGCCGTCGTTTGAATGTGCCCAGACTTCAAGCTGCCATGTATATTGATTGACATAAGCGCCGTACTGTACGATATTGTTCTTGTCGAAACCGGCTTCGCCCGGATGTTTGCCATTGGCGTCGATCGTCAGCTTCTTGGCGACCTCTATAAATTCATCCCATGTCCACGCTTTATCAAGCGTAGCGGGAGGATAAGGCAAGCCGGCGTCATCGAACATTTTCTTGTTGTACCAAAGCGCCAGGACTTCGTTAGCCGCGGAATAAGCAACGGTTTTGCCGCCATATTTGAACGCAAGATAGTCGAGCGGCAAGTTCTCCTGGCCTGCATAGATATCCACATCAGACAGCAGGCCGTCCTTCGCCCAACCGATAACGGTGTCCTCCGCGACCATTCCGCAATCCGGCATCTCGCCTGACGTAGCCATGGTCTGAAGCTTTTCGTTGTATTCGTCACGCCCGATCTGCATCGCTTTTACATATACTTTGTCCTGCTGTTCATTATATACGTCGAGCGCTTTCTGTGTCGTCTCCTGTTCCGCGGGATCGCCCCATAATGAGAACGTGATCGTAATCTTTTCCGTTTGCGCGGCGGGCTCCTGCCCGGGAGACGCGGGCGGCGGCGCCGTGGGTTCTGCGGGCGGCGTTGCTGCGGGGGTGCATGCGAACGCGCTAAGAGCCATCAGCGCGCACAACAGGTATACAAGGAACCGTTTTGTTTTGTTCACTCAAAACACACCCTTCCATTTCTATTATTCTTTTATACGGCAACGGGCCTGTTCCCGTATAAATTGTTTTCGCGTCGGTTTATGTTCTGCCCGGGCCATATAAAGCAAGCTTCTGCCACACCAGCATTTCGCCCGGCGTGCGGTTGCCCCAGTAAAAATAGGGAACCGCCTTGACCCTTACTTCGTGTAGCGGATATTCTGCCGGCCGGTACAGAGACTGATCCTTGTACCCATCCCGTGCAAGCCGCAATCCGGGATAAGAAAGTGCGGGAAGGTCTCCGGGAAGCTCTGAGCCGTTCTCCTGTGTGACAGGCGTGTCGGGGCGTACAAACACACACGCAAGATCGCCGCCGTTGTCCGTTTCTTCCAGGCAGTAGACAAATGGGCCGTAGGTGAGGGCGGTCTTTCCGGCGTCATCCCGCACGCGGGGGTCGGCGGACATCCACATGGGGCGGATGTGCAGATCCGCCGCTATGTCATAGTGCCCTTCCCTGTCCAAATGGAAGATCGCGTAGCCGGCACGGATTTCGGGCGTAACGGGATTGCCATTGTGGGTAAAGGTGGGCGCATTGGCGTACTCTGGTACGCGGACGGCCAAGGTCAGGGGTGCGGACGTTACGTTGATATGGAATATGACGGTTCCGTCCTGCGTCAGGCGTGAGTCCATATCCAGTACGGCGCGTGCGCTTGCGGCCTGGGCATTAAATACGGAGGAGATAAAGAGATTGATATAAACGGTATCCCCGTCCTGCCCGTAAATATAGCGTCCTAATGAGGCCAGCGTGCGCGCGGCGTTGGTGGGGCAGCAGGCCACGTCAAACCAGCGCTGCCGCTCGGGCTTTACATGCTGCATGGAGGTGTATTCCATGCATGCCGGGGGCCAGACCTCAAGCGGGTTTACGTAAAAGTAGCGGTCTCCTTCCGCGCCAACACCCGCAAGTATGGTATTATAGAGCGCGCGTTCGACCGCCCCGTAATAGGACGCGTCATGCTCCGCTGCGGCCATGCGGCGGCCAAACATGGCGAGGGCGATGGAAGCGCAGGTTTCGCAATAGCAGGAGTCGTTGGGCAGATGATAATCCGTTGTAAACCGTTCGAATATACCGGAGGACCCGACGCCGCCTGTAATATACATGCGCTTTTGCGTGACACTATCAAAGAGCGCGCGGCAGGCATGGAGAAGCTCCTGATCCCTGTATTCTTTTGCCAGATCCGCCATGGCGCAGAACATATACAGGGCGCGGACAGCATGGCCTTCCGCCGTACGCTGAAGCTTTGGCGGCATATGTGCCTGCGCGTAGCGGATGTCGTATTCGCGAAATTCAGGAAAAATGCACTCGCCGCCACGCCGCTCGATTTCCTTCAAAAAATAATTCGGTTCCTTGCCGCGCTCATCAATAAAATACCTGGCGCAGGCAAGATAACGCGCTTCCCCCGTGCAGTGATAAAGGCGGATCAGCGCAATCTCAATTTCCTGATGGCCGGGGTACCCTTTGCGCTGGCCCTCGTTCGGGCCGAATTCCGTACAGATCAGGTCCGCAAAGCGTCTGGCGATGTGCAGCAGCGTATTTTTTCCCGTTGCGGTATAGTAGGCGACGGCAGCCTCGATCAAATATCCTGCGCTGTATAACTCGTGGCCTTCCACAAGGTTGCTCCACCGCGCGTTGGGCTCGGTAAGCGAATAGTAGGTATTCAGGTATCCGTCCGGCTGCTGTGCCCGGCCAACGAGATCGATTACCTCATCCGCGATTGCTTCATGTTCCGTGCCTGTGCCGTTTTCGATGCAGTAGGCCACGGTTTCCAGCCATTTATAAACATCCGTATCCAAAAACACAACGCCTTGCCGCAAGCCCTGTTTTTCCCCGGCGGCGATACGAAAGTTGTTCAGGCAATGGGATGCGGAAGCCTCGGGAATGCGGTCGTTGAGAATATCCCACTGATAAGGGACAATCACGCGGGCCACCATATCCACATATTTTTTCCACAATGGGTCTTTAATTTTGATGTTATTCAGGCCGGGAACCCAAGACTGCGTTGTCATACCCGCATGCTCCCATTCATTTATTGATAAGATGAATTAAACGTTTACCATGTACCTATAATATATCGGGCGTATAAAAGCTTGTAAAGGGGTTTGTACAAAATAAAACAAATGATTTCTGGCTAATATAGAGAAAATTTCGATCAAAAACAGAGAACGCTATGAAAACAAACGTGTTGGTAAACGTTTTACATAATTGTTTCGCATAATGCGAAACAATTGCAATTTGACGGCGATATATGCGGCTTGTCGACAGAGAAATACGCCTTGAATGGTAAACGTTTATATGATATGCTTGTGCCAATGAGCAAAGCGGAAAGGGGATGCGTATATGGCGACCATTCGCGAAATTGCCGAAAAAGCGCAGGTATCCATTGCTACTGTTTCAAAGGTGCTTAACGGGAAAAAAGGTGTGAGCAAGGCCGCAATCAACGCGGTGCTCTCAGTTGCCAAGGAGCTCAATTACCGCCCCAATCTTACCGCGCGCAACTTGAAAAAAGGGAACAGCCGTACGCTGGGCGTCATTACCGAAGATCTTACGGTATTTAACGCGCCCGATATTGTAGACGGAATTGACGCGTACTGTGAAGCGCATTCTTATCACTATATATTAGGAAACCTGCGTTTTCACAAACGCTACGGCAACCGGCCGCGCAACCCGGAAGAGTGCGAGGAGATCGCGAATTCTTTGGTGGATACCATGCTTTCCAAACAGGTGGACGGTATTATTTATGTGGGGTGCCACAGCCATGCGGTAGCGCCGCTGAGGAACAGGCGAGGCATTCCGTTTGTATATGCATACTGCTACAGCACGGACCCGGGCGTGCCCTCTGTATTGTATGACGATCAAAAGGCGGCGTACAAGGCAACCCAGCTTTTAATCGACAAAGGCCACCGCAGCATCGGCGTAATAGCGGGGCTTTCCGAAAGCATTCATACTTCAAACCGCATATTGGGGTATCAGGAGGCGCTCTACACAAACGGGATTCCCTACAATCCACGCCTGACGGTGTATGGGGATTGGGAGCGGGACCAGGGATACAGCCTTTGCGGCCCGCTGCTGGAGGCGGGGGTGACTGCGATATTTGCCCAGAACGATCTGATGGCGACGGGCGTGATCGAATACTGCAATCAGCACGGCATACAGGTTGGCCGGGATATCGCGCTCATCGGGTTTGACAACAGGGAGATCAGTACCGCATGCAGACCCACGCTAAGCACTGTCGCGCTGCCGCTGTTTGAAATCGGGCAGAGCGCAACACGTATGATGCTGGATATTCTCTCCGGCCACCAGGCGGCAGAGGGGCAAAAGCTGATGCTTTCCTGCACGGTGGTTGAGCGGGAATCTACCT
>JAFABA010000127.1 GCA_023426265.1 Bacillota bacterium | reverse complement strand
CAGCCCAAGCAGGGCAAAAAGAACGCCGCGCTTTACGGCGGATTTCCCGTTTACCCGTTTGTGCGGCATCCTTGTTCTGTTCTCCCTTACGCCTAAATCCGCAGCCGCCGGAACGGTTGCGCCTTGTGTGGTTGGTTCCTGTATATGCGGCACAGGGGCCGCTCCCCTCACATGCCGGATTTTATGGGACCCTTTGTCGTTTATCATACTTGCTCCCTGGAACAAATTCATATCTAAAACTCGGCGAAACCATATAGCTCCACCATTTTTGAAGCTGTAGATGATTATAACAAAACTGCGTTGCGCGCCTATAGCCAAAGTATGAAGAAACGATGAACTCCTATACATATGGCATTTGAATTCATGCGGAGCGGAAGCGCTCCTTGCCGAATCGGAGCAACTGCCTGATGTGGATGGGCCGTGATTTCATGTGATTTTCGGTATGAGTGGCCACTCATACCCCGGCTCTTGCGCTTTTCCTTCAAATGCTCCCGTTTTCTCCCGCTATCTCGCGCAATCCCGGCTGTTTATTGCCGCACCCATTGGAATCTGCTATAATGGTCGGAGTTATATGGCCTTATTTCTTAATTTTTTGTAAGTTGGGGGGAAACAAAATGGTAACGGTCCACGAGATCACTCAAAAAAAGGACATCAAGACGTTTATCGCCTTCGCCAACAACCTGTACAAAGACAATCCCTACTATGTGCCGGACATGTTCAGTTCTCAGGTCAACGATTTTGACAGGGAAAAGAATCCCGCCTATGAATACTGCGATTCCAAATGCTTCTTAGCGTACCGGGACGGTAATGTGGTAGGCCGAATTGCTGCCATCTACAACACCCACGCGAACCAGAAGTACAATCTCAACCAGATGCGCTTTTCCCACGCGGATTATATTGACGACGCCGAGGTGGTGGGCGCGCTGTTTGCCGCCGTGGAGAATTGGGCGCAGGAAAAGGGCTGCACCGCCGTGCACGGGCCGCTCGGCTTTTCGGATATGGACCGGGAAGGCCTGCTCATCAAGGGTTTTGACAAATTAAGCCAGTTTTTTGTGTACTACAACCATCCCTATTACATGAAACAGATGGAACGCATGGGCTACCAAAAGGACATCGATTGGATTGAATATCGCGTCTCGCTGCCCGACAAGCCGGACGAGCGGCTTGACCGCCTGGCCAGCGCCGTGGAACGGCGCATGAAACTCAAGGCGGCGCCGCTTACCAACCGCAACTCCATCAAGCCCTATGTAGAGGGCGTATTCAAGCTTTACAACGAAGCCTATCTCGCACTCTACGGCATGGTGGCGCTCACCCCGCGCCAGGTGGAAAAGTACGTGGGAGAATTTTTGCCGCTGGTTAATGAACGTACCACCGCCATACTGCTCAACGACAAGGATGAGGTGGTGGGGTTTGGCGTGGGCGCGCCCTCGCTTTCCCGTGCGCAGCAAAAATGCAGGGGCCACCTGTTCCCCTTTGGCTGGTACCACGTCCTGCACGCGCTCAGCGGCAAAAACGATACGCTGGATATGTTTTTAATCGCCGTCAAGCCGGAGCTCCAGGGTACGGGCATCAACGCCGTCATCATGAACCGTCTGCTGAAATTCGCCATAGAGGACGGCCGGAAGTACGCCGAAACCGGGCCGGAACTGGAGACCAACTCCAACGTCATGAGCCAGTGGCGCTATTTTGAAACCGAGCAGCACAAGATACGGCGGTGCTATATCAAGCAACTATAGTATGATCCATTCGACGGCCGCGCTTTTTATGCGCGGCTTTTTTATGCCCGCTAAATATTGATGTTCATAAAAATCTTATTGTTTTTCGATAACTTTATATTGAAAATCGATACAAAGCAACATATACTTTCTACAGATATAGAAAAAGGGGAACTGTAAGCATGAAAAAAGCGGCTCTGCTCAATACCATTACGCTTACGCTGGTGTACATTACCATGGTGCTGGGGGTCTTGTTTATTATTTTGCTGCCGAGGCTTCTGCCGTATATTCTCTTTACGCCCGACCTTGCGCCGCAAGCTGCGCCCGCTTATACTATAGCGCTCATCTGCTGGATACTGGGGGCTCTAAACGGCCTGTTTATCTTATTTACGCTCACAAGAATGATGCACAGCACGCAGAACGACCCGTTTATCCGCAAAAACGTGCTTCGCTTAAGGAATATGGGGCTTGCCGCGCTCATCATGGCGGCGCTCACATTGGTTGTGCTGCTCCTGTACTTCCGACCCATGCTGTTTTTGATCCTGACGGCGGAAGTTCTTTGCGCGCTTTTCTCCATGGTGCTGCGCGGCGTGTTTGAAAAGGCCGTAGAATACCGCGAAGAAAACGCGCTGACGATATAGGGGGCAGCTATGATACGCGTAAATTTGGACGTCATGATGGCTAGGCGGAAAATAGGCCTCACCGAGCTTGCACAGGCGATGGACCTGACATTGGCGAACCTTTCCATACTCAAAAACAACAAGGGCAAGGCCATCCGCTTTTCCACGCTGGACGCCGCCTGTCGGGTATTAAACTGCCAGCCCGGCGATATTCTCGAATATGTTGCGGATGAGGAAGACGCCCTGTTGGCCCACGGCCAAGAAAATGATCGGGAGGTATCCATATGAAATGTTCCGCATGCGGTAACGAATTGCGCGAGCAGGACCGCTTCTGCCCGGCCTGCGGCGCAAAAACCGCACCTGCAGCTTCCGCTCCCCCGGCGCCGCCCCAGCCTGCAAGAGGGCAATACTTTGAGAGCGCCTATACAACGCTGAAGCAGGCGGAGCTGCCGCAGCCGGTCACAGCACCCCAGCGCTGGCTGCTGCTGGGCGTGATCGTGCTTGGCTTCGTATTGCAGACTGCGTTTTCCTTTTTGTCGAGCGTTTCCGAGGCCAATGCGGGCCCTTACGCGGTAAGCTACGCCGCGTTCTGGCTGATCTATATCTCGCTGCTTCATGTCTTTTGCTACAAAAAGGCGACCGAGCGGCCGCTGGGGCTTATTTTGTGCGGCGCTGCTGCGTTCCTCTGCGTAATGATGTCTTTCCAGGCGTATGGATACAGCGAATGGTCTCTGCTCTTTCTAAACCAGCTTGCCATTCCCTGCCTGCTGATGCTGCATGCGCAGTATGTGACGCAGCCGCTTCCCAAGAAGCATGAAAGCGGATATTTTCTCTATTGCCTGACCGGCTTTTTTGTGCAGCCGTTTCAATATCTCGGGCGCTTTTTCGCGGGCGTGGGCAGCCTGTTTAAAAGCGGGGAAAAAGGCAAGCATGTCTGGCTCGGTATCCTCATTGCGATACCGGTGCTGATCGTCGTGATCGCGCTGCTGCTCTCGGCGGACGCGGTCATGAACGCGCTCGCGATACAGGTATTCGGTGGGATCGACCTTTCGGACATCATATGGCGGATATTCGTCATATTCATCTGCGCCATGCTGTTTTACAGCTTTCTTTATGGCGCGGCATGGGGCAAGCAAACGGAGTTGCTTTCTACCCGCGCATACAAGCCCTGGAGCGCAACCGCGCCCGCCGTGGTGCTGATTACGCTGCTCATTGCCTACGCGATATTTACAGCGGTACAATTTCTCTACCTCTTTGGCGGCTACGGCCTGCCAGAGGGTCTGACCTACTCCAAATATGCCGTGGAGGGCTTCAACCAGCTCATGTGGGTGGCCGCCATCAATTTCAGCGTGCTCTCGCTCTGCATTTGCCGGGTGGAGCAAAAGACGTTTCTCCGTGTCCTGATGATGATGCTGCTCCTTGCCACCGGCGTCATACTCGCCTCCGCATTTACGCGGCTTTCGCTCTACATCGGAGCCTACGGGCTGACGTTCAAGCGCATCCAGGCGTTCTGGTTCCTATGTTACCTTACCTGCGTGCTTGTATTGTTCGGCATCCGGCTCTACAGCAAAAAGCTGCCGCTGCTGCGGCTGTCCGTGCTCATATTCGTGCTGTGGTATGCGGCGCTCAACATTCCGAATTTGACGGCCTGGTACCCCGCGGGTGCGTAAGAATATTGCATCCCCTATCCCCTGCATGGCCCGCGCCGCTTAACTGTGGCGCGGGCTTTTAGGTTCAATAGACTGAGGATTTCAAGGTATCGGCGCTTCCAGCGCCGACGGTTATTTTTTGCTTTGAGGAAACTACGTTTCCCCATTCCCCTTCCTCAAGAACGGAGATACGCAGCCGTGCGCCGCTATGGAGAAAAAAGCAAAATGCAGTTCCTGTAATTTCTATGCGATCATTATGAACTGTGGGTCAAAGGTAAGGCGGCGGCTACACTGTTCTGCGGGCTTTTTTTACAGTTTTCTCACATTCCCGGGTTTGCATTTTAAAACGCGCTGCGCTATAATTTTTTTAGCACTCACAAACTATGAGTGCTAATCCATGAAAAAGGGTGAATTGAGCGATGGCACTTCAACCGTTTCAGGCAGAATCAAAACGGCTTCTGGATCTGATGATCAACTCCATCTATACGCACAAGGAAATTTTCCTGCGGGAACTGATCAGCAACGCGAGCGACGCGATAGACAAGCTCTATTACCGCGATTTAAGCGCGGGTAACACCGGGCTTGCGAAGGAGGATTTCTTCATCCTCATCGAGGCGGATAAAGGCGCAAATACCTTAAAGCTTACGGACAACGGCTGCGGCATGACCAAGGACGAATTGACGACGAATCTCGGCACCATAGCGGAAAGCGGCACGCTGAAGTTCCGCACGGAGGATGCCGCCCGTGACGCCGAGATCATCGGCCAGTTCGGCGTGGGCTTCTATTCCGCGTTCATGGTTTCAAAGCGCGTCACCGTGACGAGCCGCGCCTACGGCAGCGACGAAGCCTGGCAGTGGCAGAGCGAAGGCGCAGAAGGCTTTACCATATCGCCCGCGCCCAAGGACGGCTTCGGCACCGAAATATTGCTTGAGCTCAAAGAGGATACGGAGGATGAAAAGTACAGCGAATTCCTGGACGCGTACCGGCTGCGCTCGCTGATCAAAAAGTACTCCGATTACATCCGCTACCCCATCCGCATGGAAGTGGAGAAAAGCCGCCCAAAGGAAGGCTCGGACAAGGAGTACGAATCCTATACGGAAATTGAGACCATCAACTCCATGATCCCGCTGTGGAAGCGCAGCAAGTCGGAGCTGACACAGGAGGAGTATGAGCAGTTTTATCAGGATAAGTTCTACGACTTTGAAAAGCCGTTAAAGACCGTGCATACAAGCGCAGAAGGCACGGTCAGCTACCATACGCTGCTGTTCTTCCCCGCCCGCGCGCCGTACGACTATTACACCAAAGAGTTTGAAAAGGGCCTGCAACTCTATTCCAACGGCGTGCTGATCATGGACAAATGCGCGGACCTGCTGCCGGATTATTTCAGCTTTGTGCGCGGCCTTGTGGACTCGCCCGACCTTTCCCTGAATATTTCCCGGGAACTGCTGCAGCATGACCGACAGTTGAAGGTCATCGCCACCAATATCGAAAAGAAGATCAAGAACGAGCTTGCCTCCATGCTCAAGGACGAACGCGGGCAGTATGAAAAGCTCTGGAAGGCGTTTGGCCTGCAATTAAAGTACGGCGTGTACAGCGGCTACGGCCAGAACCGCACAGTTTTGGAGGATTTGCTGCTGTTCCATTCCATGGAGCAGAACAAGCTCGTCACCTTGAAGGAATATGTGGACGCCATGCCCGAGGGGCAGAAGGCCATTTACTTCGCGAGCGGCGCGTCCGTTGCGCGCATTGAAAAGCTGCCGCAGTTGGACCGCCTGAAAGAACTCCACTACGACGTACTGTTTTTGACCGACGACGTGGACGAGTTCGCGTTGCAGATGCTCAACAAATATGCGGAAAAGCCCTTCCAGTCCATCGCCGCGGGCGATCTGGATTTGGGGGACGAGGAGCAAAAGAAGGCGGCGGAAG
>JAFABA010000120.1 GCA_023426265.1 Bacillota bacterium | reverse complement strand
TTTCCGACGCTGATCGCCATCCTCACCATATTCTTTGTGGGCACCGCCGCCCGCCCGGGGGACGGCGCGGTTGCCGCGCTGCTGCTCACCGCCATTATCGCGCTGGGTGTTGCCGCGACCTTCCTTTCCTCCTGGCTGCTGTCCAAGACCATACTGAAGGGCGAGCCCTCCGCGTTCACGCTGGAGCTTCCGCCGTTTCGCAAGCCGCAGATCGGCAAGGTGATCGTCCGCTCCATATTCGACCGCACGCTGTTTGTATTAAGCCGTGCGGTGGTTATCGCGGCGCCGGCAGGGCTTGTGATCTGGATACTGGCCAATGTGAACGTCGGCGGCCTTACCCTGCTTGCACACGGCACGGCGTTTTTGGACCCATTCGCCCGTTTCCTCGGGCTGGACGGCGTGATCTTGATGGCGTTCATACTCGGCCTGCCTGCCAACGAGATCGTTATACCCATTATCCTGATGACATATCTGTCCCAAGGGAGTCTACTGGAATACGATTCACTATCCTCGCTCTTTGCACTGCTGGCCCAAAACGGATGGACGTGGGTGACGGCCGTGTGCGTAGTGCTGTTTTGCCTGATGCACTGGCCCTGCTCGACGACGCTTTTGACCATAAAAAAAGAGACCGCCAGCGTGAAGTGGATGGTAGTCGCTTTCCTGCTTCCCACCGTATTCGGCCTTACGGCCTGCGCATTGGTCGCAAATTTAGCGAGGCTGTTCGGGCTGGCGTAGGATCATGCTCCGGTGTTCAGATGCATGTAAAGTGAACGCAGTGCTTCCGGCTCCAGCGCTTCCGCACGTACGCCCTCGGGCAGATTGGCGCCCTGCAAAGCGTTCCGTATGGTTTCGCGCGAATACCCTGCGGAAAGCAGGTTGTTCAACAGCGTTTTTCTTCGCATGGCAAATGCGCTTTGCAGAAACGGTAAAAAGCCTTTCGGCAGCGGAGCGTCTTTTGAAACAAGGCGCACCACGGCGGAATGCACGTCTGGCTGCGGATAATAGGCGCTGGGGGGCAGCTTTATGACCTCCTCCACGTCATAGCCGCATTGTGCCGCTACGGCCAGCGGGCCATAGACGCGGCCGTTTGGTTTGGCAAAAAAGCGTTCCGCCGCCTCCTGCTGCAGCATTAAAGTCATGCTTGCAATGGGGAGGGGGCATTTTAACAGCATCAGCACGATGGGCGTTGTAATGTAATAAGGTAAATTTCCCGCAACGGCGAGCGGCCCGCCGCCCAATTCCTTGTGCAACGCGGCAATGTCGGTTTTGAGAATATCTCCTTCCACCAGGATCAGCCGCGGGGAGGAGAGCGTTTCCTTTAAAACGCGCACCATGGCTGCATCCTTTTCCACGGCGGCCACCGCTTTTGCGCGCGCAAGCAGGCCTTCCGTGAGCGCACCCAGGCCCGGGCCAATCTCGAATACCGGAAGATTCACAACTTGCATGGCGTCAATGAGCGCGTCGCGCACGCCTTCGTCCGCCAAAAAATTCTGCCCCAGCGCCTTGTTGGGCGTGAGGCCGAAGCGGTTCAAGCGTTCCTTGATACCCGCGGGCGAGCACAGCGGGTACGTAAAATTTGCGCTCATTTTAGGATGTATATGGTGACGTTGTTCTTGCGTCCCCATTTCTTGCATTCTTTTTCCGTCTCCATAAAGAGATCGATCTGGTTCTTGTTTCCGCCGTTCTCATGGCGGAACGCGCCCGTATCCTGCGCGGTACAGTACCCGTAGCCGGGGATGTACAGCTTTGTGCCGTAAGGGATGATATTGGGGTTGACGGCCACATACCCTACCCTGGGGTGCCGCCCCGTTGCGGTGCGGCTGCCGGTATGTGTATAGGCGGTGACCTCTACGGCCACAATAGTCTCCTTGATCTGGTCCCTCGTGGGCTTGGGCTTCCACACACGGGTATCGCCCGTCAGGCCGGTCTGATACCGGATCTTGGTGCCGACGATCTTGACCTCGTCCACGGCTTCCTTGAGTATGATCTGGTTCATGATCTCGCGGGAAGAAAGTGCCCCGTCCCGGTAGACGATGCGCCGCACGGTACGCTTTTCGCCGTCTTTGCCTTGGGTGACGATCTTATCGTTGCCGATGTAGATCTTGTCATCCTTTATGATTTCCTCATCGAACTCGATTACCTCGTCCACCGTCATGTATTCGGTCCGAACGTCAATGTGCCGTATCAGCATGCCCGGCTCGACGTCCGCGTAGGGGAGGGCGGTCAGTTCGTCGTCCGCGTCGTATTTTACGCCCGCAAGGATAAGCGCAGTACCCACGCTGCCTTCGCGCATCTGCAAAACGGATACCTCCCCGCCCGAGGAAACCGCGACCGGGAAGGAGGACGTAATGGTAACCTCCATATTGGGAAGAAGTGCCGACGTCGGCTCGTAATTCATCACGTCGCCGTCTTTGAGCACAATGCCGTTGCCTTGCAGCATTTCCTCCACGGTCTGCGCTTTTGTGAGGATATTGTGGGTTTGGCCGTTTACCTGTACGGTCACGGGGATGGAGGTATCGCTGTACACAAGCGCCCAGCCCAAAAAGAGCGATGACGCGGCTACCCCAACCAGCAGCGATATGGTTACGACGTACTGCGTGCGAATGCTCAGTACGGGGGATATGACCGGCGCGCGGCTCGCCCGGAGGTTAGGCGCAGGTTCAGGTGCAATCCCATCGGCAGTCAGTTCCATGGGGGCAAAGGAGCGGCGGGTTTTATTCCGCTTTTGAAGAAAAAGGGATATTGCGTGAAACGGGAGCAGCAGCGCGTGCAGCAAAAAGGCCCCGGCCAGAACGAGCGCGGAACGGATTTGATTGAAAAACCCGCCTGACGCAATTTGGCGCGGGTAACGCCGGTGTGGCGGGAGATAACTCTGCCGCCTGCGGGTTCTGCGCATATCGCTGCTCCTTCCTGAAAAAATGTACCATTTCAGGGTACAGAAATACGCTATGATCAAAATCTTCACATAGTGTATCAGTTGAAAACCTTCGCTGTCAAATCAATGCATCATGGCTGTGTGAACAGGACAAAGTCAAGCAAAACAGGAAAGAGAGGCATATTAAAAACAGGACGGCGAAGCTACTTTTCCTCCTGAGCCAGCAGCCGCCCGATAATGGCGTTGTATATGGCTTCGGCCTGTTCCGGCCACGCTTCGCATGCAGCCTGCGCAAGCTGCGCGGTGGGAAAGCGCAGAGAAAGATCGATAATATGGGAGGTCTTGTCCATCAGCCGGAGCACGGCGAGGTAGCCGCCGTCCGGCATCTGTGTCTGGCGGGCATAAAACTGTGCCTCGCTGCGAACGGGCTCCCGGTTTTCCATTGCACAGGAGGAGAGCTTTTCCCGCAGGGAAAACGGCAGCTCTTCCGAGAACATGGAAAGCGTCTGCTCGCCCTGCGGCGTGATGCGGTAGCCCTGCCCGAACGCGCAGGGGATGGCGGCGACGAGCGCGTCCTCCTCCAGCTCGTTCATCCGCGCCTGAAAATCAAAATAATCCATCCAGTCCCGTTCCGCGAATATGCGAAAAAGCTGGTTTCTTGTGATCTCAAAATCGATCGCCTTGAGAAAATACAAAAGCATGAGCTTTTGACGCGATGTTCCTAAAGAGAAGTAGGCCATGGATCCTCTGCCTTTCTTTACTCTGCAAGCATTCTCCCGTTTCTTCCAACGCCGTTTTGGAACTTTATGCGGCCTGTAGAAACCGCGGTCCGGCACGGCGCTCACATGGGCGGATTCCCCTATAGTATAGCATATTGTAAGGGGTTTGTCCGCGCCGTACAGGGTAAAATTCCCCTTGCATTCAAACGCCTTTTATGTATAATAGTATGTGCACCCGAAAATTTCGGGGGTAAGACGGGGTTATAGCTCAGCTGGTCAGAGCGCTACGTTGACATCGTAGAGGTCGTTGGTTCGATCCCAACTAATCCCACCAGTAATCCTATGGTGTGCGTCACGTTTTCTGTTATAAACCCACAGTGTG
>JAFABA010000067.1 GCA_023426265.1 Bacillota bacterium | reverse complement strand
GGCGGATAAGGCGTCATGGAATCCATAGCGATACCTCTCTTCTACTTAAAATAATACCGTACTTAAAATGGTATGCGAAAAGTGTGCGGTCTATGGCGCTACTTTCCCAGCAGTTCCTGCGCGATGGCTGCGGCGGAACGGAAAGAGAGCGGCGAACCGCCGTTCACCCCGGCGGCGGCTGCGTAATCGATGCAGGCATTCTGTATGCTATCCACATCTACGTCCTTGCCCTCGCGCAGCAGCGTAAACTGGACAAGCTCAATAAATTCTTTCAATTGCGGGGGCGGCAGGTTGATGCGCAGCGGGAAGAACACGTCTTCCGCCTTTCTGGCAGCGGCGCACACCAGTATATTGGATTCCGATAAAAGCGTCAGGGAAAGCGCCGCGCGAAGCTTGGGCCATGCGGCATCCTGCGAATCGAACTCATCTAAAAACATCAGGAATTTTAACGGCTGCTTGAGTAGCTGCGGCAGCACGCGCGCCAATCCCGATAAATGCCCCGGCGGGCAATAAACCAGCCGAAGCTCGGGCAGCTCCCTCGCAAGTGAAAATATCTGCGTGGTCTTGCCCGCGCCGGCGCCGCCCGTCAATAAAAAGTTCTGCGCGTTTTCCCCGCGCATAAAGCGGATGGCGTTGTGCATGGCCTGCTCGCGTTGGGCCTGGTAGAACGTAAACGCGTCCTCTTCGGGCAGGGACTGGGCGGATAGACCCAAAAGCGTTCCGCCTTCCTCCACCAGGAACAGGCGGTACCGCGTAAATATGCCGTACCCGCAGGTCGCGGCATAATTCCAGAGATCATCCAGCAGCAGCCCGCGGTCCGCCGAAGTATCCAGCCTCACGTAGAGCTCTTCCAAAGAAGGGTCGGCGGCATACGGGTCCTTTTGCTCTTCCGTCTGGTAACGCCAGCTGATAAAGTCGTTTTCGTCGATCGGCAGCGGGATGGGCTCGGGCACAGAGGCCGGAATGGCGGCGGGCGCAGCCTGAGGCAGCGGCCGGGTGGTCGTACCCCCCCACACGGCAGAGGAAAGTACGCTGATGTTATCCTTCTGCGGCGTGCGGCGTGCATTGCGCTGATCGCGCGCTTTTTCGCCGATCCACCGTTTGGCGATGACGCTGTTTAAAGAAAAGAGCACGTCCATCCGCTTGAGATCGGCGCGCATGGCGGTGGAGAGGGGCTCGTCCCACACGCCGCGTGCCGCGGCGGCGGAAAACGGGTTTTCCCGCTCGGTCAGCACCCATATTAAAAAGTCCCGGAACAGGTCTCCGCTCACGCGGCGGTAGCCGCCATTCAAAAGCGCGGCGCAAAGCGCGTGATATTCCTTTGCGGCGGCAAGCGGATCGTTCTGCAGCAGATGCGAGAGCATCGAGGCGAGGCACGCAAACGGTGGCTCCTCCAATGAATCCCGGAGTACCGTAAAACGGTTGAGCGCGCTGAACAGAGTCAGGCATCCTTCCTGGCAGGGCATATCCTTGAGCGACATGAAATAGCCCCCTTTAATTCTATGGTTACAGTATAAAGCAATTGCGCAAAAATGGAAACCGACAACGGACTTTTTTAAAATTTTATATACTCCGTACAGAAACATACCTTGACAGGCGAGGTATTGCATAATATGATATAACACACAAGCAAAAAAAGGAAGGAGGCGTCAGATTGTCTATTACGGCGGATCTGATACGCGGCCATACGGATACCATCATACTCGCGCAGCTTCTTAATAAAGATAGCTACGGGTATGAGATCAATAAGGCCATACAGGAAAAAACGGGGGGCGCGTACGAGGCCAAGGAGGCCACGCTGTACTCCGCTTTCCGGCGGCTGGAAACGGCCGGGTTCATCTACTCCTACTGGGGGGATGAAACCACGGGCGCCAGGCGCAGGTACTACTCCATTACGCCTTCCGGGAGGGCGGCGTACGAAAAGAACAGGGCGGATTGGCAGGAAGCCAAGACGTTAATCGACAGCTTGCTGTAGGGGGAGCAAACATGAACGAAAAATTACGCGTAACGGTGGAGCGGCTATTTGCGGATGCGCCAAAGACCCGCAGGGCCATGGAACTCAAGGAAGAACTGCTGGGCAACCTCAACGAAAAGTACAACGATTTAATCGCGCAGGACATTTCGGAAGAGGAAGCGCTCAAAAATGTCATCAACGGCATCGGGGATGTCGATGAATTGATTCGAGGATTAAAGGAGACGGATGTCATGGATCACACGGAAGTACAACGCCAAAGAAAAAAGACGGCGACGGTTGTAACAAGCGCCCTGGCGCTCATTATGCTGGGCGTGCTGGTGCTGATACTGGGCGTGGCGGCGCTGCATTTAAACCCCGTGGTCATGACGGTGATCATGATTGCCATGGTTGTCGCGGCCAGCTGCATGCTGGTATATCACTTTTTGTCCCGCCCCAAATATGTCCGCGCGGACGATACGCTGGTGGAAGAATTCAAGCAGTGGAAATCGAATAACGCTCGCAGCGAGCGGCTGAGGAAGTCCATCTCCTCTATCCTGTGGATGGTCACGGTGATTATCTACTTCCTCATAGGGTTCCTCCTGCCCGGAACCTGGGCGTTCTCCTGGATCATATTCCTCATCGCCGCAGCGGCGGACCGTATTATCAAGCTGGCGTTTGAGCTTCGGGAGGAGCGTCATGAATAACAAAAACAGTATTCTTACCCAAATCATCGTATGGGGGATCATCGGGTTCCTGCTGTTAAGCGCGTTTGTCGTGCTGCTCAGCCGCTCGGCGTTTGGCTTTCCCGGCTTTCCGAGCCTCACGGCGACCTGGGGCGAGCTTCGGACCATACAGGAAGAAAGCTTCCCGTTAGATGCGGTAAGCGAGCTGGAATTCGATTTTTCCAGCATGGATATTACGGTATATCTGACCAAGGAGGAAGAATTGCGGGTAAAGCTGCTCGCAAACCACGATCTGCAGCCCGAAGAACTCTTTGCTTCCTCCGTGGAAAACGGGAAGGTTTTAGTAAAGAGCAAGCAGTACCACTCCTTCTTCCGGCTGTTTTCCTTTGGCGCTTTCAAAAAGCTGGAGGTCTACCTGCCCGAACGGTACAGCGAAAACTTAAACCTCAAAACAAGTTCCGGCAACATCACTTTGCCCGAAGCGCTTGCGCTCAAATCGCTTAAGCTGCACCTGAGCTCCGGAGATCTGCGCGGCGGCGACGTCAATGCGGAAGAATTCAACCTGGGCGTGACGTCCGGCAATATCCGGCTGAATACCCTGACGAGCGCGCGCTATGAAATGCGAATCTCCTCCGGGGACACGGTGGTGGAAGCCGTGGCGGGAACCGGCTCTATCGGAAGCTCTTCGGGCAACATCCGCGTGGGCAGCGTTTCGGGCGGCGAGCAGGACATTTCCACCACGTCGGGGAACATAAGGGTGGATCAGTTTGCCGGCTACGGGGAAATCGGGACGCAGTCCGGTACTGTCAGGATCGACTCCGCGTTGCCCCAGGGAGACATGGATGTGCGTGTCACCTCGGGCACCGTTTCCATTGAGCTTGTGAAGGAAGCTGCCGTCAAGATTGAAGCTTCCGTCACGTCCGGCGATATCGATTGCGACATACCGCTGTCCTATGACAAGAGCGGCAAACACGCCACCGGGCAGGTGGGCGAAAACCCCACAGCCGCGCTTTCCATCAGGACCACGTCCGGGGAAGTTCGCATCTCCCAGGCGAATTAGTAGCGGAAATGCGACGAAAATAAAGCCGTAGCGGGGATGCCCGCCCTTCCTGGACGGAACGATTGGAAGAAAGAAACAGAGCGAAAAAGATCTTGCGGGGCATCCGCCATGATGCTATACTAATAAGGGCTCGAAAGAAACGCCTAAAACGCCTCCTACACGATGGAGGCGTTTTTTATTTTTTTATGGAGCGGCATATGCGGCGCAAACCGGCAAAGACGCCCTTTGCAGCCGACAAAAATAGAAATGCATGAGGAGGACAGTATGGCAACCAAGCTGGTATTTGTAACGGGAGGCGTGGTATCATCGCTGGGCAAAGGGATTACGGCGGCGTCGCTGGGGCGGCTTCTTAAGGCGCGCGGCCACTCCGTATCCATCTGCAAGCTTGATCCTTATATCAATGTGGACCCCGGCACCATGAATCCCTACCAGCATGGAGAGGTATACGTCACAGACGACGGCGCGGAAACGGACCTGGACGTGGGCCATTACGAGCGCTTCATAGACGAGCAGCTTTCCCGCGCAAACAATACGACCACAGGGCAGGTATATTCCACCGTCATAGAGCGCGAGCGTCAGGGCGGGTACCTTGGCGGCACCGTGCAGGTGATCCCGCACATCACGGATGAAATCAAGGCCAGGGTGTACCGCGTGGTAGAGGAAGTCAGGCCCGACGTACTTATCATAGAAATCGGCGGTACGGTGGGCGATATCGAAAGCCAGCCGTTTCTGGAGGCCATCCGCCAGTTGAAGACGGACTGCGCCCCTGGGGACTGTTGCTTTATCCATGTGACGCTGGTGCCGTATATTGCGGCGGCGGGGGAACTCAAAAGCAAGCCCACGCAGCATTCAGTCAAAGAGCTATTATCAATAGGAATTCAGCCGGATATCCTCGTCTGCCGCAGCGACAGGGCCATTCCCCAGAGCATGAAGGCGAAGATTGCGCTCTTCTGCAACGTGTCCGAGGACTGCGTCATAGAAAATCTCAACGCGCGCTCGCTGTATGAAGTGCCGCTGCTCTTGGAGCGCAACGGCCTGTGCGACGCCGTGTTAAAGCGTCTGCTGATGCCCGCCACAAAGCCCGATCTTTGCAACTGGGGGGCCATGGTGGAGCGCGAGCTGCACCCGGAAGGCAAGTGCGAAATCGCGATCGTCGGCAAATATGTGGGCCTGCACGATGCGTACCTTTCCGTGGCGGAATCGCTGCATCACGGCGGCATCGCCGCAAACGTGGAGGTGAACATCCGCTGGGTGGATGCGGAGGACGTCACACGGGACGGCGTAGCGGCGCATTTATCCGGCATAGACGGCATACTCGTTCCCGGCGGCTTTGGAGAGCGCGGGCTACTGGGTAAAATGTCGGCCATCCGCTACGCGCGGGAAAACAACATTCCCTTCTTTGGCATCTGCCTGGGCATGCAGATGGCCATCGTGGAGTTTGCACGCAACGTACTGGGCTATTCCGACGCCCACACCACCGAGGTGGACCCCAACACCAGCCATCCCGTCGTGGCGCTCATGCCGGATCAGCGCAACCATATGGATGAAGAAGGCGCTATCCGAATCGGCGGCACGCTGCGCCTGGGCGGCTACGCCTGCAAAATCACGCCCGGTTCCATGGCAGAGAAGCTGTACGGAACAGACATGATCCGTGAACGCCACCGCCACCGCTATGAGATCAACAACGGCTTTGTACCGGCGTTTGAAGAGAAGGGAATTCACTTCACCGGATGGAATCCGGAGCGCAGGCTTGCGGAGATCATGGAGATGCCCGCGCATCCGTTCTTTATCGGCGTGCAGTTCCATCCGGAGTTCAAGTCCAGGCCGGACAGCGCCCACCCCATATTCGCCGGGTTCGTGCATGCGGCAAAGGCGTACGCGCAGGGCAAATAAATAAGGTGATGAAAAAGCGCCCTGCGGAATGTTCCGCAGGGCGCGTCTGTCAACAAAGCCGCTTACTGTCATCCTGAGCAAAGCGAAGGATCTTGAAGCGCCTATATTAGGGCTAGACTCTTCGCCTTCGGCTCAGAATGACAAACGACAGGTTCTATTAGCACGTTGACGCCCCGCGGAACGTATTCTGCGGGGCGTTTGTGATAGCGTGAGCTTAATATTTGCCGAACTCTCCGCTGCCAGCCTTCTGGCCGGCGTGCGGCAGTTCCGCCGTCTCGGAGGCGTCCTCTTCTTCCTCCTCGTCCGCCGGGTCTTTGAGTTTTACCTGCTCGACCATGCGTTTGAGCAGTTCGGCCTGGCTGGACAATTCCTCGGTGGTGGCGGCGCTTTCTTCCGCAGTGGCGGAATTGTTTTGCACCACATCGGAAAGCTGGTCTATCCCGCGGTTGACCTGCATGATGCCCGTCGCCTGCTCGTTGGAAGCCGCTGCGATATACCCCACCAGCTCCACGGTCTTGTCTACGCCCGTCACGATGCTTGCGAGCGACGCCGCCGTGCTGTTCGCAATCTTGGTACCGGCTTCCGCTTTTTTGATGGACCCCTGAATGAGATCCGTGGTCTCCTTTGCGGCCTGCGCGCTGCGGGAAGCGAGGTTTCTAACCTCCTCTGCCACCACGGCAAACCCGCGGCCGTGCTGGCCGGCCCTTGCAGCTTCCACCGCCGCGTTGAGCGCCAGTATGTTGGTCTGGAATGCGATATCGTCGATCACTTTGATGATCTTCTTGATATTCACCGAGCCTTCGTTGATTTCCTCCATCGCGCGCTGCAGGTTCTGCATATGCCCGGTCCCCTTTGCGGCTTCTTCCTTGGCGGCGATGGAAAGCTCGTTTGCGATATTTGCACTCTTTGCGTTCTCCTTGGTCTGGGCGGCGATTTCGGTAATGGTCGCCGTCAGCTCCTCAATTGCGCTCGCCTGCTCTGTCGCGCCCTGGGAAATGCTCTGGCTGCCGTCCGCCACCTGGCGCGTGCCGGAGGCCACCTGCTCCGCGGCGGTGCTTATGCTGGAGAACGTATTGTTAAGCGTGTCCACTATGGCGTTGACCGCGTCTTTTAATTTGCCAAAGTCGCCGTTGAATTCGGAGGAAATGGACTCGGTCAAGTCGCCTTCCGCGGCGGCGCTTAATACGCGCCGGGTTTCGGAGATATAATTGTTGAGCGCATCCATGGTCACGTTCAGGGTATCGCGCACCATCGCAAAGTCGCCCCGGTATTCCTTTTCAATGCGCATGGAGAGATTGCCCCGCTCTATCTGCTGGAGCATGTCGATCACCTCGACGATCGGCTCCACAATCGCGTCCAGCGTGCTGTTGATGCCCTCCACCAGGCGCTTGTATTCGCCCTCATGCAGCCCGGCATCGGCGCGCTCTTCCAGCCTGCCCGCTACCGCCGCTTCCGTGAGCATAATGGAATCGGCCACAAGCTGCTTGGAGGTAGAGCGGATGTCATTGACGGCGTTGTAAAGATCCAGTAGTTCGTCCTTGGAGCGTATGGTGACGTCCGTATCCAGTATGCCGTTCTTTACGTCCGTGGCGAGCCTTACGATTTTACCTATGGGGCTTAGCGCCTTGCGCATGACCAGCATCAGCACGAGCCCAATCACGACCAGCACGCCTGCCAGCCCTAAAGTAACGGTGGTCAGTATAGCATGGAGTTCGTGCTCCGTTTCCGCCTTTTCCACAACAAATACGCTCCTTAAGGGCTCGTCGATTTCCCCGATGAAGAACGGTACGGAAACGGTGTAGGCGGCGTTGCCGGTCAACTCGCTTTGATCCTCCGTAAAGCTGACTCCCTCTTCAAGGGTCGCGCTGGATACGGCGTCCGTTTCCGTTGCGTCTGCCTGCTCGTTTATGGCGCCGATTTTTGCGACATCCTGCGAATGAGCGAGGTAGGAGCGTTCGTCCGTTTGCAGGAACTGGTAGGCGGTAGTATACCCGCCCATATTGTAGGAGAGGGTATTGATGGTATCCACCAGGATGTTGCAGCTTGCCACGCCCGCAAAGCTCCCGCTGCGGTTGAAAATGGGATTGCTGATGGTCATCATCAGCGCTTCCTCGCCGTTTGCAAGCTTGCTGACATACGGCTCCGTCATGTGCGGCGTGAGATTTTTCTTTACATAAGCGTAGTAGTCCTGCAGACTATATTCGTTATAATTATAGAGCAAGTCCATGGTGGTTTTTTCGCCGGAGCGGTAGGCGAGGAAGGAAATCCCGTCCGGCGTGTTGTAAAAGTAACTGTTCGGTTCCCACGCGGTATACACGGAGTAGATCCGTTCGTCGTCCAGGGCGCTGTAGAGCACTTCCCGCACAAACTGGAGGGTCTTGGCTGCATCGTCCTGCGTGCTGGCTTTGCCTTCAAGCTGTGCAAGGAACGTGGCCATAGCCTTGGATTGAAACTGCATCGTTTCTAAATATTCTGCCGCGATGTCCGCATTGCCGGTGGCAAGCGCCGCGATGTCCTTTTGCGTAAAGCTTACCATGGAATCCATCAGCACGGCGCGTGCAACTAAAAGCAACGCAAGCATGACAACCGCGAACATCAGGCTGACCAGCAGCGGGATGCGCACGGAAAGCTTTTTAAAGGTTCCGACGGAAAACAGGCGCTTTTTTTTCATAATGAACTCCTTTCAGGCAAGCCGTATGTCCCGGGGCAAGGGGCCAAACATTTTAACCTGGCAAATGTGATGGGTATAATATCGTGATATTTCTGCAGGAGCTTAGAAGAAATTTTGCATAAAAATTCTTTTTCCGGCGCCCGAATTTTTCTGGATCTCCAGGGAAAATCCGGCGCATGAGCTATGAAGGCAGGCGGAACCTGCCGGCCTTCTGCAGCATGGCAAGTAACAGGAATTATGCTCAAGATTGCCCGCAAAAGCAGGGAGATTTGGTTTTTCAGCAAGCGTGGTCAAGAAACCGGCATATTGCGTGGGGTATATTGGTAAGGCAAGGGGGAGAGGGTATGGAACTTCCGGAGGCGGTGCGGTCAGTCCGCAGGATGCAAGCGTATATCGAGAAGCATCTGTTTGAGTCCATCACGCTGTACCAGCTGGCGAAAGCGGCAGGGTATTCGCCCTACCACAGCGCACGCCTGTTTCAGGCGCATACGGGCAAAGCGCCGTTTGCGTACCTGCGCGCAAGAAGGCTTTCCCGCGCGGCGCTGTATTTAAGGGATCATGAAGCGCGTGTGCTGGATGTTGCGCTGGATTTCGTGTTCGACTCGCACGAGGGCTTTACCCGCGCATTTACCAGGGCGTTTGGGCTACCCCCAAAAAAGTACAGCGCGACAACGCCGCCCATCCCGTTGTTTCTGCCCTACCCGGCTTCGGCCTACCCCTTGATTTTGAAAGAAAAGGGAGAAAGAAAAATGGAAGAGCAGAAGGACCGCACTGTATTTGTACAGGTCATCGAGCGTCCGGAGCGCAAAGCGCTCGTCCGCCGGGGCAAGAAGGCGGAAGAGTATTTTGCCTACTGTGAAGAGGTCGGCTGCGATGTGTGGGCGATGCTCGTCAGCGTAAAAGAGGCGCTCTACGAACCCGTAGGTATGTGGCTGCCCGAAGCTATGATCAAACTCGGCACCTCGAAGTATGTGCAGGGCGTGGAAGTGCCGGTCAACTACACAAACGCAATACCGGAAGGGTATGAGCTCATCGACCTGCCGCCCTGCAAGCTGATGGTGTTCCAGGGCCCGCCTTATGACGACGAGGCGTTTATGAATGAAATCTCGTATGTCGTGGAGGCAATGGGCCGCTACGATCCCAAGTTATACGGCTTTGCCTGGGCGGACGAGGACGGCCCGCGCATCCAGTTGGAACCACAGGGCTACCGCGGCTATATCGAGGCGCGGCCCGTGAGGAGTTTGTAACGGTAACCGTAAGGGACGCCGTCCTCGGCGTCCCGCGTTTAGGCGATTTACACAAAAAGGCGGGCCGATGAGGGCATCGGCCCCTACGGGTTATGCTATTCAAAATTGACCCTCAGGCCTTGATCAAAGCATAAGCGCGAATTTGTAGGGGACGCCGCCCTCGGCGTCCCCTACAAACGACTCCGCAAATCGTCAATGCATAAAAGGGGCTTACCGTTCTTCCACATTCACCACCACAGCCTTAGGCCGGGTCATTGCCTCAATGGAATAACGCACGCCCTGCGTGCCCATGCCGGAGGCCTTTACACCCAGGAAGGGGAAGTGATCCGGCCCGCGTTCGGTTTTGTTGTTGATTTGCACGGTGCCCACCTCCAGGCGGTTCGCAATGTGGAAGGCCAGGTTGATGTCGTGCGTGAACACGGAGGATTGCAGGCCGTATTCTGAGCCGTTCGCGATTTCGATCGCTTCCTCTATGCTGTGCACGCGCAGTATCGGCAGCACCGGCCCAAAGGGTTCTTCCCAGGCCAGGCGCATGTCGGTGGTGACAAAATCAATCAGCGTAGGGTAATGCGTGTTGCCCTCGCGGCGGTTGCCCGTGAGTACCTTTGCGTCCTTTTGGATGGCGTCGTCGATCAATTCCTGCACATAATCCGCCGCTTTCGCGCTGATCAAGGGGCCGATCAGCGCGTCCTGCCTCGGGTCGCCCACGGTCAGCTTTTGGATGCGGGTAAGCAGCAGCGGCACGAGCCGGTCTGCTACCGCATGGGGTGCGAGAATGCGCTTGACCGCCGTGCAGCGCTGGCCGGAATAGGAGTATGCGCCCGAAACGATGTTTTCCGCAGCAAACGCGAGGTCCGCGTCGTCCAGCACAATTGCCGCATCTTTGCCGCCCAGTTCCAGCATCAGCGGCACCATGCCCGCAACGCTTGCGATATGCCGTCCGACTTCCGTGCTGCCCGTAAAATTGATGAACTGGACGCCGGGATGGGCGACGATATAGTCCCCGATTTCGCCGCCGCGTCCCGTGACGGTATTTAATACGCCCGCGGGCAGGCCCGCTTCCTGGAATACCCGCGCAAGGTACAGGGCGCTGATGGCCCCTTGCGTGGGGGGCTTTAATACTACGGCGTTGCCGCCTATGAGCGCAGGGGCGATCTTGGAGACGGAGAGGTTCACGGGGTAATTGAACGGGGAAATGGCGAGTATGGTGCCCAGAGGCACGCGCTGCACATATGAGACCTTGTTTTTGGAGCCGCCGGGGAAGTTGCCGCCGCCTATCGCCTCGCCCTGCAGGCTTTTGCCCACATCCGCGGTATACCGCAAAAAGTCCGCCGTGCGCACGACCTCCGCCACCGAGGATTTTTTGTCCTTGGCGATTTCCATGGTCAACACGTCGCCTATGGTATTGGCGTGCGCGTCCAGCAGGTCCGCCGCGCGGTAAAAGACGTCCGCGCGCTTATATACCGGCGTATCCGCCCATCCTTTCAGGCCCGCCTTGGTCGCCCGGATGGCTGCGTCCACCTCCTGCTGCGTCATGGAAGGGACCGTGCCTAGATAGGAACCGTCCACGGGAGAGTGGATGGAGATGGCAGAGCCGGAGGTTACCCATTCGCCGTTTACAAGGTTCTTGTATGCGTTCTCTTTCGTACGGATTGTTTCAAACATATGCGTCTTTCCTTTCAAACCGGGAGCATTAAGCCTTTGCATTATCTTACCCGCGCATATGCTATGCTCAACACCAAAAAGCAGAAATAAAGCCCTGCGGATTTTCCGCAGGGCTTCATAACCAAGTCCTTGTTTTACAACGCTCAATACTTGCCGAAATCCGTGGAGTCTTCAAGTAGTATCTTGGGCGCTTCGGGCGGCGTGGACGCCGGCCCCGAGGCTTCTTTTGCAATATGGCGCTTCTTCTTGGGCGCTTCAGCCGCTTCGGGTTCGGGCGCCTCTTCCACAGGCTTCGCCTGCTGCAGCCGGAACTGCGCCACCATGGATTTCAACAGCTCGGCCTGGCCGGAAAGCTCTTCGCTTGCGGCGGCGGCTTCCTCCGCGGTGGCGGAGTTGGTCTGCACCACATCGGAAAGCTGGTCGATTCCGCGGTTGACCTGCGCAATGCCCGTTGCCTGCTCGTTGGAAGCCACGGCGATCTGGCCCACCAGTTCCACGGTCTTGTCCACGCCCGTCACGATGCTCGCAAGCGACGCTGCCGTGCTGTCTGCAATCTTGGTACCGGCTTCCGCCTTCTTGATGGACCCCTGAATGAGCTCCGTGGTTTCCTTTGCGGCCTGTGCGCTGCGGGCGGCGAGGTTTCTAACTTCCTCTGCCACCACGGCGAACCCGCGGCCGTGCTGGCCTGCGCGCGCGGCTTCCACCGCTGCGTTGAGCGCCAGTATGTTGGTCTGGAACGCGATTTCGTCGATTACCTTGATGATTTTCCTGATATTCACCGAGGCTTCGTTGATTTCCTCCATCGCGCTCTGCAGGTTGGTCATATGCTCGGTGCCCTTTGCGGCTTCTCCCTTTGCGGCAATGGAAAGCTCGTTGGCGTAGTTTGCGCTCTTTGCGTTTTCCTTGGTCTGCGCGGCGATTTCGGTAATGGTCGCCGTCAGCTCCTCTATGGCGCTCGCCTGCTCCGTTGCGCCCTGGGAAATGTTTTGGCTGCCGCCGGATACCTGGCGCGTCCCGGAGGCCACCTGGTCTGCCGCGATGTTGATGCTTGCAAGTGTGTCGTTCAGGGAAGCGAGAATATTATTGATGCTGTCCTTGAGCGTTACGAAATCGCCGTGGAAATCGGACGTGATTTCCTGCGTGAGATCTCCCTCGGATACCGCTTTCAATACCGTAGCCACGTCGCCGATGTAGCGGTTGAGCGCGTCCATCGTTTCGTTGAACGAATCGCGTATCAGCGCGAACTCGCCCTGGTAGTCCTTATCAATGCGTACGCCCAGGTTGCCGCGCTGGAGCTGCTGCAGCATGTCTATGATTTCCACCACCGGCTCCACAATCGCGTCGAGCGTGCCGTTGATGCCCTCCACCAGGCGCTTGTATTCGCCCTTATGCTGCTCCGCGTCGGCGCGTTCCTCCAGGTTGCCTTTTACGGCGGCCTCCGTAAGCAGTATGGATTCGGAGACCAGCGTGCGGATGGTATTGCGGATGCCGTTTACGGCATTGTAAAGATCCAGCAGTTCGTCGTGGGATTTCAGTTTAATATCCGTATCCAGGTTACCGTTCTGCACATCCATGGAGAACTGCACGATCTTGCCCACCGGGGAAAGCGCGCGCCGCATGAGGAGCGAGAACAGCACCATGAAGATAAACACGAAACCGATCAAACCCAGCCGCAGGAGGCTCAGTATGTTGTTGAGCGAACTAAGCGTTTCCGACTTGTCCACCACGAACGCGCTTACAAAGTGTTTCTGCACCCCTGTAATGGCAGTGGGCATCAAAACAACCAGGGAATCCTTCCCGGTCAGCGCACTCTTACCTTCCGTTAAGATTTCGCTTTTGCCGGTGGCGGCGCTGATCATCTCGGCAGTGCTGACTTCGTCGGTGGTCTGGTAGGGAGTACCAATGAGATCCGGCTTTTCTGAATGGGCGATATAATGCTTGTTTCCGGTCAGGATAAACTGGTACGCGCTGTCCAGGCCGCCCATATCAAAGTTGAGTTGGTTAATCGTATCCACCATGATATCGCAGTTGGCGACGCCCACGCATTCGCCTTCCGTGTTCAGTATGGGGTTGCTGATGGAAATCAGGGAGATCTTCTGGCCGTTGTCGAGCACATAATCATATGGCTCGGTGATATAGGCGCGTTTTGTATTTGTCGTGTTGTAGTAATAATCCGCGTTGCCATAATTCTTATAATCGTACTGGGTTTCCAATTTCACGGCGTCCCCGTCACGGTAGGCGTGAAAAGAGATGCCCTCAGGCGTGTAGGGGAAATATTTGTTGGGCTCAAAGGCCGCGTACGCGCCGTAGATGCGCGCATCCTCCAAGGCGCCGTAAAGAACGCTGCGGATAATGGGGATGACATACGTGCTGCTGTCCGAAGTACCCTTGACGTCCGCCTCCATTTTGGAGAACATCATGGCCAAAGTCTTGGACTGCGTCTGCATCGCCTCAAAGTAATCCCGCGCGAGCTGGGCGTTATTGGTCGAAAGCGCGGTGATGTCAGCATGCGCCTGCCCGGTCATGTAAGAAGTTAATATGGGCTGAGCGACGGCAAGCGCTGCAATGACAATGACGAGCAGGAAGACAGCGAGCTGCGCCGGGATTTTGATGTATAGCTTTCTTGCTAAAGTTGCGAAACTGGCTGCTGCTTTGATCTTGTTTGGAGTCTTTTTGGGAGCCTTAGATTTGGCTAGCTTCATGCGGCACCTCTTTATGCTTTTTGGGGATTACTATGTGGTATCGTGATAATTTTCGAAACATTTAGTGATTTTTTTGGGTTCCGTTACCGAATTTTTTCAGGAACCGTCATAAGTCTATAAAAACTCCCTGGATAGAATTAGGTGAATAATGTGGTAAATAAATCCTGTCACTTATGAGGCATGGCGAATCTGTATCGTTTCTCCGGCCGGGATTGAAGCAGCGGGACGAACATGGTTACCATATTACGAGCCGCGAACGGGAGGTCATTGAACTGCTTGTGCTGGGCCTGAGCTATCAGCGCATCAGCAAGCGGCTTGCCATCTCTATTCCGACCGTAAAAACGCATGTGTCCAGCATCTATAAGAAACTGGGCGTGCGCAACAAGATTGAATTGATGAACGTAGTCCGGAAAAGATGACAATAAACGAATGTCTTGTGAAGGTATCATACAAAAGTATGAGCCGTTGAACGCAAAAATCATACCGTTTTCCGATTGCCCTGTGATACGCAAATCCCCATAATGGCAGCGAACAAACTTTTTGGAGGATTTGCTATGAAGAAAACGACAGTTATTTTAGGCTCGGTGTTGCTCGCGCTCATTTTAGCGGGACTTCTCTTTTTTGTCGTCATACCCAACGCGCAATACGGGGAAGTACGGCAGATGCAGATCAGCAATGTTGATCTGAGCGCTTTATCCGACGGCGTATATCGCGGGGAATATTCGTACAGCAGCACGGCCTATGATGTGGAAGTTTCGGTAGAAGGTCATAAGATTACAGGCATAGACGTTCTTCGCGGAGGGAGTAACGAGCACGCAAAAGCCGCGGAGGACGTTATAGACAGTATCATCAGGGCCCAGCGGATCGATGTGGATGTTATCTCCGGTGCGACAACGTCGAGCAAGGCTATTTTGAAGGCGATGGAAAACGCCCTTAAGGAACGTTGACAAAATTGGGAATGGACACCCGCAAAGGCACTTCCTGAAACAAAGGCAGGAAGTGCTTTTTCTTGTCATATTTTTCACAGAAAGTCCTTTTTTGGTATGGTATAATAAAGTGTTGATAACAAAATAAAATTTTAAACAAAGAAGGAAATGGGATTATGAAGAAAATAGTCAGCTTGGCGGCGCTTCTGCTTTTGACAGCGCTGATGTTGACCGGTTGCCGCTTTGGTCGGCGCGTTGCGGAGCGTACGGCCGCCCGCGTCGATGGGCCGCATACTACCGTGACGGCGGAAGGTACTGTGGGGCAGGGGCCGTATTCCCTCTTGATCGAAGGACTGGTGTTCCTGTCTCAGGGCGATGTGACGCTCACCGTAAAACCCGCGGACGGCGCGCCGCGCGTGGAAGTGGACTGTGCGTCGGAGCTTGTTGACAGGTACGGCCTTAAGGCGGAGATCACAGGCGATAAAATCAACGTTTACGCGGACGGGTCGCGCACGTTTCTTACAGACTCCTTCCATGTCACCGTATATGCGCCCTGCGAATACATCAGGGTGGAGGGGGACTATGAAGTCAATGTGGACGCCGCGGGCGTTTCCCGCTTCGGGCTCGAAATTGCGGGCGCTGCGGACGGAACAATCAGCAATCTTGATGTGGAAGAAACCATACTCGCAGTGGATGGGGCGGCCAATATAGCGCTTTCCGGCGCCTCGAATACGCTTTCCTGCAAGCTCAACGGCGCGGGCACAATCGACGCCAAAGAGCTGAGCGCCAAGGAAGCGGATCTCACGATCAATGGCGCGGGTACAATCAAGGCGACCATGACGGACGCTCTGGATGCGCAGATCAACGGCGCCGGCACCATTTCGTACTATGGCGGTCCCGATAACGTCTCTCAGCAGATCAACGGCCTGGGCACCATCAAAGCGGCGGAGTAAATGGAACAGGGCAATCCGGCATCCCCATTTTCGGTGCGCAGGGCGGGGGAGGCGGACCTCCCCCGCTTGCGCGGAGCTGGCCCCGGAAGCGGGGAGAAACTTAAAGGAACAGTGAGACCGCGCAGTAAACAAGCAGTAGCGCCATGACGGTGTTGATCACCTTTGCGTGCCGCGCAAACAGCTTTTGGAACACGGAGCCAAACGCCGCCCAGACGACCGTGCTTGCAAGGCAGATTACGCACATAAACAGCGTTAACAGCAGCAGGATAACGGGGTCCCTGTAATAGGGCAGAATGTAGGCGGAGGCTACCGTTATGCCGTATATGACCCCCTTGGGGTTGACAAACTGCAGTACTACCGCGGTCCAAAAGTTCGTGCTCTGCGCCGAATGATCCTCCTTGATGCCGTCGCTCTTAAATACTTTATAAGCAAGGTACAGGATATAGGCTGCACCCAGTATCAGCATATAGGGCTTGACGGCGGGAATCACGGTATAAAGCAGCGTTCCTAAAAAAAAGCTTACGGCCATCACAAGCGCGAACCCGGCCGCCACGCCAAAACAGAATGGCAGGCTCTTTTTTAACCCTGTGCGGCTTGCGTTGCCCATGGACATGATGTTGTTCGGCCCCGGCGTGAATGTAGAGAGCATCACATATGCCAGGAAGTTTGGAAAGCTGAACATTGCCCGTTTTCTCCTTGCCCCGTTTGTGGTATACTATCCAATACGAAATGTGCGGTATATTGGATGTGCTGTATATTGTATTATTCGTGCAGCATATTGTCAACAAATGTTTTGGAGGCAGCATGGATGTAACGGGTATGGTGGCAAGCAACCTCAAAACCCTGCGCGAGGAACGCAAGTTGAGCCTGGACGCCGTCTCGAAACTCACCGGCGTATCGAAAAGCATGATCGGGCAGATCGAGCGCGGCGAGGTCAACCCCACCATCAGCGTATTGTGGAAAATTGCGAACGGGCTCAAAATATCGTTTTCCGCGCTTTTGGAGAAACCCGCGCAGCAGATGCATGTCATAAAGGGCGGAACCACGCGGCCCCTGGTGGAATGCGGCGGCGGCTTTATTAACCACCCGCTGTTTCCGTTTGACGAGCGTACGCGCTTTGAAACCTACCGGGTAGAGATCATGCCCAAAGTGCGGTTTGAATCCGAAACGCATCTATCCGGCACCGAAGAGTATCTCACCGTATTTTCCGGTACGCTCCAACTGGTGGTGGACGGCGTGCTCTGCACGCTTTTTGCGGGGGATTCGGTCCGGTTCCAGGCCGATGTTCCGCACAGCTATGAAAACGTCGGGGAGGAAAAGGCCGAATTTTTCCTTGTGATCTATTACGCCAGGTAATCATGTTACACGGCGCAAGATTTGACTGATATGAATCCCATTTTTAAAACGGGATTCGTATCAAGCTCGTGACGCGAAAGCGGCACGCGTAGCGGCGGGAGTGTGGGCGAATTCATTTCGTCTACGCGACAAAATAAATAGCTATAAAAGAAGGAGGGTGAAAGGTATGAAGATGACGTCGGAAGAATGCGAATATTCCGCCATACTCCATACGGCGGAGCGGATGTGCGCGGCGGCGCGGACTGCGCCCAAGACAAGAGGGACCGACCATATCGAAACCTGCGTGCTGACCGGGGAGGAAAAGGACGCGCTGGCGGATAAAATGGAAGAACTGGCAGGTCCTCTCAACAAGCCCTTCTTTGTGCGGGATGCGGGCAATGTGCGGCAAAGCCTCGCGGTGGTGCTCATCGGAACGCGCCTGGGCGTACACGGCCTCAACGAGGGGTGCCAATACTGCGGTTATCAAAACTGCGCCGCATGTACCAAGGCGGGTTCGCGCTGCGCGTACGACAACATCGACCTCGGCATTGCGGCAGGCTCCGCCGTATCGGCCGCGGCGGATAGCCGCGTGGACAGCCGCGTCATGTTTTCGGTGGGACGCACGGCGCTGGAACTGGGCATACTGGGAAAAGAAACGCACAATGTCCTCGGTATCCCGCTTTCGGTATCGGGCAAATCTCCGTTCTTTGACAGAAAATGATGCGCTTTGGCGCGTGAAGCGCCTGGAAAGGTATTTTCTGAAGGGGGAGCGCCGCTTCCCTTTTATTTGGCCCAATTGGCTTTCATTCCAATTATAAAGGAGGATCGGCTGCGGTTGCGCGGCAAGTATGGAACAAAACAACACTATCATTGAAAAAACGCATTGGAAGCGGGTATTCGCAACATTCACGGCAGGGCAGGCGTTAAGCCTCATCGGCTCGTCCGCCGTGCAGTTTGCGCTCATTTGGTGGCTTGCCACAGAGAGCGGCTCCGCGATCGTACTTTCCATTTCCGGCCTTGCGGCATTTTTGCCTACGATATTGATCGGCCCGTTTGCGGGCGTATGGGTGGACAGGCTCAAGATCAAGCATGTCATCATATACGCGGATGCGTTCATGGGCGTGTGCGCGACGGTACTGGCGGGCCTGTTCTTCTTGGGGCATGGCTCTTACCTGCTGGTATACGCGGCCCTGTTTCTGCGCGGCTTAGGCGGCGCGTTCCACATGCCCGCCGTGCAGAAGGCGATCCCCATGATCGCCCCGCAGGATCAATTGATGCGCGTCAACGGAGTCATGCAGTTTTTACAGTCAGGGTCGTTTATGCTGGGCCCTGTCATCGGCGCGGCCATGTATGCGGCGTTGCCGCTGTGGATCATTTTATTGACGGATACGCTTGGCGCGCTCTTAGCCTGCGTCGCGACAGGTGTCATCGCTATTCCCGATCCCCCGCGGCAGCATACGGAAACCCCGCATATGTGGCGCGAAATGAAGGCGGGCGCAAAGACGCTCTACTCCATGCGGCGGATGTTTGTGGTAACGGTTGCAGCTATACTCTGCATGGTGGCGTTCATGCCCATGTCCTCGCTGTATCCGCTGATGACCAGCAGCTATTTCAAGGGTACGGCCTGGCACGCGGGCATCGTCGAGTTCGTATTCGCGGCAGGCATGATGGTGGCGGCCGCGCTGGTCAGTGCGCGCGGGGAGGTCAAGGACAAATTCCGCATGATCCACCTTTCGCTGCTGCTCTTAGGGCTTACCTCGCTGCTGTGCGGTTTGCTGCCGCCGGACATGCGCTATTTCTGGGCGTTCGCCGTGGTGTGCGCGTTCATGGGCGCAAGCGGCAACCTCTACAACATCCCCTACATGGCGTACATGCAGCAGAACGTGCCGCCGGAAGAAATGGGGCGGGTGTTCTCGCTCATCATGAGCCTCTCCTCGCTCGCTATGCCGCTTGGGCTGCTGATTGCGGGGCCGGTATCAGAAGCGGAAGGCGTCGCGTTCTGGTTCCTGGTTTCCGGTATCTTCATGATGGCGGTGACGCTTTTGAGCATGCTGCTGACTGCCGGGATGAAGGAAAAAGCGGCGGAATAATCTTTATACTATCGAGAATCCAATGCGGCCCCGTCTTTTGACGGGGCCATATTCGTATCGGAGAAATCCTATGGTAATACTATGCGCTTTGTTGGCTCGATTGCATTTACAAACCCTCCCCCGGCGTGTAAAGTAAACAGTATCCGGAAGGGCTGCTATCCATGCCTGCCCGGAAAACCACAAGCACGAAAGCAAGGGTACCCAAATGGAACAGACAACGCCATTAAAAAAGCCGGACTGGCTGCGCGTCAGGAGCAACACGGGGGAAGAGAACCGCAAGGTCGTGGAAATGCTGCGCGGGCTTTCCCTGCATACGGTCTGCGAGGAAGCGAATTGTCCCAACTGCGGGGAGTGTTTTCATAAGCGTACCGCCACGTTCATGATATTGGGCAACAACTGCACGCGCAACTGCACGTTTTGCACCGTCACCAAGGGGCGGCCCGTCCCCGTTGACCCGGAGGAGCCGAAGCATGTGGCCGCGGCGGTAAAGGAACTGGGGCTTAAGCATGTCGTGATCACCTCCGTCACGCGGGATGATCTGCCGGATGGCGGCGCCGGCCATTTTGCAAACGTCATCCGCGCCATCAAGGACGCTTTCTTACAAAACCCGCCCATCATCGAGGTGCTGATACCGGATTTTAAGGGGGATGAAGCGGCGCTTTCCACCGTAGTTGCGGCCAGACCCCATATCATCAACCACAATGTCGAAACCGCGCCCCGCCTTTACCCCGAGGTTCGGCCCATGGCGGTATATGAACGCTCGCTGGAGTTGCTCGCCCGCGCCAAAAAGGAAGCGCCGGAGATCTATACGAAATCCGGCGTCATGGTGGGCCTGGGGGAAGCGCATGGAGAAGTGATCGCGGTCATGAAAGACCTGCGCGAAATCGGCTGCGATATCCTTACCATCGGCCAGTATCTTGCCCCCAGCAAGCTCCACCACCCGGTGGTGGCCTATGTTGCACCGGAAGAGTTTGCGGCCTATAAACAGGAGGCGGAAGCTTTGGGTTTTCTGTACGCCGCAAGCGCCCCGCTGGTGCGCAGCTCCTATATGGCGGGTGAGGCGTTCGAAGCCATCCGGCAAAAGGGGGCAAGCAAGGCATGATATACCTTACCCACGAAAGCATGGACGCGTTCTTCTGGTTTGGACTGGAGTATGAGCTGCTGCGCAAAAAAGAGCCGGAGGATGATTATTTTCTTTTCTGGCGCACTCAGCCCACGCTGATGATCGGCAACTACCAGATCGCCGCGGCGGAAATCAACGAAGAGCACGCGAAGCGGCAGGGCATCCATATCGTACGGCGGCTGACGGGCGGCGGCACCATATTCACCGACCCGGGGAGCTGGCAATTTAGCTTTATCATGCGCAACCGGGAAAACAGCG
This sequence comes from Bacillota bacterium, assembly GCA_023426265.1. Taxonomy (GTDB): domain Bacteria; phylum Bacillota; class Clostridia; order Christensenellales; family CAG-138; genus JAEYLA01. The sequence goes on along the minus strand of JAFABA010000067.1, from coordinate 11,618 downwards.
AGATCGCGTTCGAATCGTTTGTGCGCCCTGTGCTCGAAGGGCTCAAGGCCATGGGCGTGGACGCCTCCATGAGCGCGCGCAACGACCTTTTGTTTGAGGGGAAAAAGTTCTGCGGCAACGCGCAGCACCATTCCGGCAACCGCGTGCTGCACCACGGCTCCATTTTGTTCGATACGGATATCGATGAAATGGTGCGCAGCCTCACCGTGGACGATGAGAAAATCGTCACCAAGGGCATCCGTTCCGTTCGGCAGAGGGTTACGAACCTGAAGGAGCATATAAATGAGCAAATGGATTCGCTTGGCTTCCGGGACAGGCTCTTAGGCTCCATGCTCTCCGGCGTAAGAGCCCGCCCGCTTACGGAGGAAGAGAGTTTAGCCGCGAACAGGGCCGCAGAGCAAAAGTTCAGAAGCTGGGACTGGGTGTACGGTAAAGCGCCCAACTGCCAGGTTTCAAAAAGCAAACGCCTGAATGGCGGCAAGGTGGAAGTCTGCCTGGATGTGGATAAAGGCGTCATTTCAAGCTGCAGCATATACGGGGATTTCTTTTTTGCGGGCGAGCTGGAGAAGTTGACCGATCGGCTCATGGGCTGCCCCTACAACGAGCATAGCGTGCGTGCCCTGCTCCAGGACGAGATGCGCTCGCGGTCCTTTTACCTGATCGGCGCGGAGGAGCTTCTGGAATGCATATTCTGACGCTGCTTTAGAGAATCCAATATATAACTTTTTATTATAACAAGAGCGCGAGTCCCAAGGGGATGCCGCGCTCTTTTTTTATGAAAATGTCAATGCAATGCCATACTAAAAATATTCGTGATGAAAAATAAAACATTCTGCCGGATGCGTGAATTTTTACTTTTCATTTGCATTTAATCTGCTATACTGCTATATGTGGAAGGATTTCGATTTCCGATAAGGAGTTTAAGAATAGAATGAGAAAAACGAAAATCGTATGCACCATCGGTCCCGCTTCGGAGGCCAAAGAGACGCTCCGCCAAATGATTTTGGCGGGTATGAACGTAGCCCGGCTGAACTTTTCCCACGGCGACCATGCGGAGCATAAGGTGCGCGTGGGCCGCCTGAAGGAACTGCGGGAAGAAATGAATGTCCCTTTAGCCATCATGCTGGATACGCGGGGGCCGGAGATTCGCATCGGCCGGTTTAAAAAGGGAAAAATCCAGTTGAATGAAGGGGACACACTTACTCTTACTACCAAAGAATGCGAAGGCGATGAAAGCATAGCCTATATCAACTATGCGGCCTTGCCTTCCTGCGTCAAGCCCGGCGACAGCATCATGCTCGACGACGGGCTCATTGAACTTTCCGTTTTGAGCGCAGACCAGGAGAATATCGTCTGCCGCGTGGTCAACGGCGGGCCGCTTTCCAACAACAAGAGCGTCAACCTGCCGGGGCTCTATATCGATATGCCATATCTGTCCGAGCGGGACCGTGCGGATATCCTCTTTGCGGTGGAAAACGACCTTGACTACATCGCTCTTTCCTTTGTGCGCACCGCGCAGGACGTTATGGATGTCAAGCGGTTCCTGGGCCACCATGGCGCGCCCGGAATCGAACTGATCGCAAAAATCGAAAACCGGTCCGGCATAGAGAATATTGATGAAATCATCCGCCTGTCCGCGGGCATCATGGTAGCGCGCGGCGATATGGGCGTGGAGATCCCGTTTGAAGAGCTGCCGCACCTGCAGAAAAAGCTGATCACCAAGTGCTACAGTGCGGGGAAACGCGTCATTACCGCCACGCAGATGCTCGAGTCCATGGTACGGAACGCCCGCCCCACCCGCGCGGAAATCACGGATGTCGCCAACGCGATTTACGACGGCACAAGCGCGCTAATGCTTTCCGGCGAGACGGCAAACGGCAAATACCCCGTAGAAACCATTCGCACCATGGTAAAGATTGCCGAGCGCACGGAAGAGTTTATTGATTATAAAACGAATTTCAACAACTTCCGGCCTGAGTTGGATAAGAGCGTCATCAACGCCATCTCCCACGCTACCTGTACCACCGCGCACGATCTGGAGGCGGCGGCAATCGTGACCGTTACACGCACAGGCTCCACCGCACGCATGGTGTCCCGCTTCCGCCCGGCCACGCCCATCGTCGCCATTACGCCCAACCCGCGCACCTATCGCCAGCTCGCGCTTTCCTGGGGCGTGACGCCGCTGATGAACGATTATAAGGCAAGCAGCCGCGAGTTGTTTACCGATGCCGCCCGCAAAGTGCAGGAAGCGAATTTGGCGCATGACGGCGATATCATCGTCATCACGGGTTCTTCCGACCGTGTGGGCGAAATCACGAACACGCTGCAGATCCATGTGCTGGGCACGGCGCTTGTGCGCGGCGTGGGCAACGGACTTGCGCCCATTACCGGGCGGGTGTGCGTGGTGACGAACCCTGACGGCATCAAGAACTTCCATGACGGCGATATCCTGGTGATCGACCGCACCACCAACGTCGTGCTGCATGAAATGCGCCGCGCACACGCCGTGGTGACGGAGGAAAATATGGCGGATTCGGGCGCCGCGTCCGCCTGCCTTGCGCTGGACCTTCCGCTCATCGCGGGGGCCGAGGGCGCAACGCAGCTCTTAAAAACCGGCTGCCTGGCCACCATCGACGCAAAGAGCGGCGTGGTTTACAACGGGGACAGCTGCTACACCGGCAGCAACAAATAACCAAACGTTTAAAAGGAGGGCGTACGGCCCTCTTTTTTTGTTGCCAAAAACGACAAGAAGTGTGGCCATTTCCGAGGCATCGCTTTATTTCACTGTATGAATAGGGTATAATATTTTCAACAAGCGGGTGTATATGCCATTACATGAACGTTCATGTATGGAAGCGGTGGCTTTCACGCCGTACATAAATTCCGCCGAATTATACGGCTGACATTCTCTTTTCTATCTTTGGGAGTATCCGGCTTTATGTTTCAAGAAATCCCCCGACCGCGTGAATTGGTACGTATGGATATGAATGTGGGAGTCCAGGCGCTGTCCTGTTTTGAGTCCCACTCCCCAATCGCGGCCTCCTTTTGTTCTCCCGCCGTGGAACGGCGCGTCCTGACCAAGGTTGCCCGCACGGCAAAGAAGAGGAAAACTCATGCTGTTTCATGAGAAAATCGGGCTGGTGTTAAAAGAACTGGGCGTTCCCCGTACCGAGCTTGCGCGGGCGTCGGGGCTGGACGCCTCTCTGATTAGCCGCTTTCACAGCGGAGATCGGGTTCCTTCCCGTTTCAGCCCCCAGTTGGACAAGCTCTCCATGGGCGTGGCGGCGCTTGCGCTGCAGCAAAAAAATCACCATCGTATCTGTGCGCTGTGCGGCGTGCCGGAATGCGGGGAAGTCAGCGCGATTTCGGACGCGGTGAACGCATGGATCAATGCGGCGGATTCCGGGCTAAGGCCCCAGCGCGCCCACAAGCCGCGGCAGCCTTTGCCCTCCGCGCAGCACAATCGGGATGGGGCGTTTGCGGAAAAGCTGGATGCGCTCATTCGGGCGGCGGAGGTCACCAACACGGCGCTTGCCCGGTATCTCAACGTGGACGCCTCTTTGATCAGCCGTTTTCGTTCGGGGGTACGCCGTCCGGACGCCAATGAAAGGCTGGTCGCCAATATCTGCGCATTTTTTTCCCTGAGGGAGTACACGCCCCGGCAGCGGGAAGCGCTTTTACGTGTGATTCGCAAGGAGCATGCAGAGGACAGGGAAGCGCTGCTTGATGCGCTGCGCGGCTATCTGCAGGTGGGAAGCCCGAACACGGATTATGTTTATGTGGACGACCTGCTGGAAACGCTCGATTCCATGCGCCCTGCGCCGGAAGCTTCCGCTCCTGTTCAGGCGGATGGGGGTCCGTTAACGCTTCAGGCCGGGGAACTGGACTTCTATCAGGGGAGCGCGGGGCTGCGGCGCGCGATATCCCGCTTGTTCGACAGCATACTCGCAGATGGGAACGTCAGTGAGCTTCGCCTGTTTTCAGATCTCGATCTGCAGTGGGCGCTGGAGGACGAAGCATTTTTGGACGCCTGGCCGGAGCAGTTGAAGCGCATTATGGATCAGGGAACGCGCTTCGCGTTTGTCATCAGCATGGACGCCAACCTGCCCGGCATGCTCCTTGCCATGGAACGCTGGATTCCGCTGTTTATGACGGGCAAACTGAACCTGTACCTGCTTTCCAGGCCAATCATGCGCCGGTTTGCCTGCACGCTGATCCTGGCGGACAAACTTGCCGCAATTGAATCCTTTTGTGCGACCAAGACGGCGCCTTCCGCGTTTTATCTGTATACACGAAACCCGGAACTGATTGAAAACGTCAAAATGCAGTTTGACGCGCTTTGCTTAACCGGCTGCGTTTCGGTCCAGATGTTCAGCGAAGGGATGCAGGCGCATTACCAGAGGTTCCTGTCGGCCTTTGAGCGCGCGTCCGGCGATACGGACGTGGTGCTGCATTCGCTTTCCTCGTATACCATTTCCCCGTCCCTGATGGGGCGGATGCTCGAACGCGCGGAGGTCCCGCAGGAAACAAGGGAGCGGATTTTAGCGTACCATCAGCTTGCGGTAAAGCGCGCAATCAAAAACCTCTCCCTTTATTGCATATCGGATTATGTTTGCCTTGCGGACCTGGCGGATTTGCGCGCGGGGCTGGTGCAGGTGGAACTCCCGTGGCTGGACGGCAGCGTGCGCATCGCGTATACGCCCGCGGAGTATGCCGAACATATCCAGGCGACGATTGAACTGTTGCAAACGTATCCGGGTTACAGTATATATCTTTTGCCCCAGATGCCGTTTCAAAATATCACGCTTATGGTGCGCCAGGGAACAGGGGCGCTCATACGAAAGCTGGACAGGCCGGCTCTTGCCGTGGCCACCGCCCATCCCGCGCTTTGTAATTCGCTTTCAAGTTACATCGACATACTCAAGCTCCGGGGAATCCGCGTCCATCCGGACCACGGGCGCGGGTTAAGGATGATGCTGCAATATCTGCAGATTGCGGTCCAGACCGATCGTCAGGATGCCATTACCTGACCGCTTTCGACATAAGCTTTATGCAAAATTCAAGTTTTTTGCACAATTTTTGGGAAACGATTGACATCCCGGTTTTGTGTATAATAAGATAACGTCAAAGTTAAGGATCCCGCTTTGCGTCAGGAATTTGGCGCGTCTATATATGCAGGTGTAAGGCTTGGGTGACACACATTTATGGGTAAAGCAAAATGCATATCGAGGAAGAAAGAAAAGTTGAAAGTCGGAATCAAAAGGCGCTGTTTCTGGTAACGGGCGCTGTTTTCATCTGCCTGCTGGCTTTGCTTCTGATTAGCCTGATGCTCAACAACCGTATGACCACTGCCACGTATGACCGTCTTTTGCAGGAATCCCAGGCGATGTCAAGCTCGTTCAAGGGGTATCTCAACCGCCAGCAGGATACGCTGTTCGCGCTTGGCGCGCTCGTTGCCGCGAACGAAATACCGGAAGACACCGCGGTGATTTTGGCATTTGGGGTGGCGGAAGATTTGGGCGGGTTTGCCGATATCCGCTTTGCGGACAAGTCCGGCAGGCTCAAGTATGTGGACAGCGGCGTTGACGTCTCAAACGAGACGTTTTTTCAAACCGCGATCGGAGGCACGCGGGCGGTCGCGTACCTGCCTTCCATGGCGGACGATCGTACCCCGGGCCTGATCATCTGCGTGCCTGCGCAGGCGGGAGGCGAGATCGCGGGCGTACTATACGGCAGCCTGACGCATGAGGCGCTCCAAACGCAAATCGGTACAAGCACGTTCGGGGAAAATGGCGTCAATATCCTGCTTTCCGCGGATGGGCGGGTCATTTGCTCCAACGGCGATACGTTCTTGCCGGGCGATTTATTTGCGGATACCGTGCAGGCGTCCAACAGCGCGGGCGGCAAGGCGCTTGCCAATCAGCTGGAGAGGAGTCTTGGCCAGCGGGAAAGCGGCACGCTTTCCTTCCTGCTGGGCAAGGAGCCGTTTCATATGGGGTACGCGCAGCTTGCGCCGTCCTCCTTTATGGTAATCAGCGGGGTGCCGGATTCAGCTGCGGCAAAGCTGGAAAACATCGGCACGCAGCGAATGCTTTTGTTGGTTGCGGGCATTCTTGTGGTGTTTGCGGGCATGCTGATTTACGTGTTCCATTCCAACCGGCGCCATGTGCTGCAGCTGCAGAACGAAAAGGAACTGCTAAAGCGCAGCGAGGAACGCTATCGGTTTCTGGAGAACCTCACCAACGACATTATATTCGAGGTGGATATGCGTACACGGCGCATATCGTTCAACCAGAATTACCACAGGCATTTGAGCTTTCTTCCCAATTTAAAGACGATAGATGATCTCTTCCAGCACAACAAGCGCATCTACCCGGAGGACCGCCAGGTGATCGACAACATGGTGGAAAGCATGCGCATGGGTGAGGAAAAGGCGGAAGCGCAGTTCCGCATTTACGCCACGGACAGCGTGCTGGTTTGGCTGCATGTACAGTGTTACGCCATGCGGGACGACGCGGGCGACGCCATACGGCTGTTGGGCAAGATCATGAATATCGATAAGCAAAAGCGGGAACTCCAGCGCCTGCAGGGCCGCGCCGCGCAGGATTCGCTTACCAAGGTGTTAAACCGCGAGACCACGCAGAATAAAATAGACGAGTTCCTCACCGCGCAGCGCAAAGAGGGCCTTGTCAACCGGCATGCGATGATGGTAATAGATCTCGACGGCTTCAAACGCATCAACGATACGTTCGGGCACCTGACGGGGGACCATCTTTTGATGGCGCTGGCGGAAGAGATGCGCAAGGTATTTAGAAGCTCGGATATCGTGGGCCGCATGGGCGGGGACGAGTTCGTGGCGTTTTTGAAGGATATCGGGGACGACGCGCACGCGTATCAAAAAGGGGAGGAGCTGTGCACCACCGTGCGCGCGCTTTCGGGCCAGTTCCATAACGGGCTGCAGGTGACTTGCAGCATCGGCGTTTGCCCCTGTTCGGGCACGGATAGTACGAATTTCGACGAGCTCTATCAAAAGGCGGATTCCGCGCTGTATCTGGCCAAGAGCAGGGGCAAGAACCAGTGTATCGCCTATAACGGCGCGTGCAGCGCCTGACAGGATCAAAGCCCTCATTGACGGCGCGCGCCCCTAAGCCTATACTCGAGTGAGGAAAGCATACGCCGCACGCTAAACGCGTTTCCTGCGGCGTTTTTGTGTCCGGTGATTCATTGTTTGCCTGCCCCCCGGGCGGGGTAACATAGGCATACGATCAAATTTGCGAAAGAGAGCGATTGGTATGGCAATTATTTATCTGGCGGGCGGCTGCTTCTGGGGCGCGGAAAAATACCTGCGCGCCATACGCGGCGTTTTAGATACCCAAGTTGGATATGCAAACGGCAAGACGGAGAATCCCACCTATGAGGACGTCTGCCGCAGGAATACCGGCCATGCGGAGTCTGTAAAGGTGGAATACAATCCCGAAGTGCTGCCGCTGGGCTTTCTGCTGGAGCTCTACTATGAGGCGATCGACCCGCTCTCCCTCAACCGGCAGGGCGGGGATGTGGGTACGCAGTACCGCACCGGCGTCTATTATGTGGATGAAGCCGACCGCCCCGTGATTGAGCGTTCCTTAAACGGCCTCAAGGTGCGGCTTGGGCAGCAGCCCGCCATAGAGTATGGGCCGCTTTTGAACTTCTACCCCGCGGAGGAATATCATCAGCTGTATCTCGATAAAAACCCCGGGGGCTATTGCCACATCGGCATGGGGAAAATCAAAATGGCCGCGCAGGCCAGGGTGAACCCGGCGGATTATCCCGCCATACCGCAGGAGACGCTCAAAGAAACGCTTTCCCCGTCCTCCTATGAGGTCACGCAGCATGCCGCAACCGAGCCGCCGTTTCATAACCAGCATTGGGATACGTTCAGGTCCGGCATCTATGTGGATATCACGTCGGGCGAGCCGCTGTTTTCCTCTACGGATAAATTCGAAAGCGGCTGCGGCTGGCCCAGCTTTAGTAAGCCCATCGATCCGTTCGTAGTCAGGGAATTTGAAGACAATTCTCTAAGTAGGCGGCGTACGGAAGTAAAAAGCCGCGCGGGCGACGCGCACCTCGGGCATGTGTTCAACGACGGCCCGCAGGAACTGGGCGGGTTACGGTACTGCATCAACAGCGCCGCGCTGCGCTTTGTGCCCAAGGCGGAGATGGAGCGGCAAGGCTACGGCTACTTGCTGCCGCTTTTAGAGGGACAGGACGAATCCAATTAGCTGGGAAAAATTACTGTTATAATTTTCAAAAAAATGATTTGACAACCATACATGCATGTACTATACTGTGAGTACTTAATGGAGTAATCTGTTAAGTGTGATAAAGGCAAAGTCGGTGAAAGCCGGTGACGCAAAGCTAGAGGGCCTACCGGTCATATGACCCAGGGCAGCCAGTTGCCGCATCAATCATGCAATATGCCTGTTTGGCATGTTTTGGATGTTTGGCAGCTGACCCTTCGGGTTGGCTGCTTTCTTTTTTCTGTTCGTTGGCGTTTGTGGAATGTGCCTGTTTTAAGCGGCGGCTTGTGCCACCGCCGGGAAGGAGCTGAACGCCTGTGCTGGTTGTGGTGGCAATCGCGCTTTCGGTCATCATGGCGTTTGGCGCTTTGGCCGTAGACGGCAGCGTGCTCTACCTTCAAAACGCGAGGCTGCAAACGGCGCTGGACGCGGGTGTGCTGGCGGGGGCTGCCATGCTGCCCGACACGGTCGCGGCGAAACGGGAGGCCGAATACTACATTGAGCAAAACGGTTTTTCCGGCGATCAAGTTATCATCTCATTTGAAAACTCCAATATGGTCATCACCGCGGTGGGCAGGGAAGAAGTGCAGGCGGGCTTTTCCAGCGTGCTGGGCAAGGAAACAAACGCCGTAGCCGCTGGCGCCAGCGCGGAAAAGTATAAAGAAAACGGCCTGTGGCCCTATGATTACGTGCTCTTTAGCGGCGATCCGGATTATACATTTGAGCTGGGCGCCATGTTCGATATCAACGGCAACATCCACTCCAACGGCTCGCTGTACAGCCACCCCAACCGGGGCAGAATAGCGGGTGCGGCCGAAGCGTGTGACACGATTGATTTTTACCTCGGTAACATGACGGTGGGCTCCGCGGTGCCCGGAGCGCCATTCATCGAGATGCCGGACTTTTCCGGCGTGGAAGCAAGTGTGCGTCCTACAGCGCCCGCCCTCCCCGCCCGCCCCGGAAATTACACCAACCTTGGTTCGGGAGAACTCCCTTGGAACGAATATCAGACGTTCCCCAATTACACGGTGATGACGGGCAATACCACAATCAAATGCGCGGAAGCCGTCATCAACAACACCATGCACTGCATGGGCAGCCTGAACATCACGGGTAAAGCCGTGCTCAACAGCGGCAATACGCTTTACGTCGATGGCAACCTCACCATTGGCAATCGCGCGGTATTGAACGGCAACGTGTATGTCAACGGGGATCTTACTATTACCGGCGGGCCGCCGGTGTGTACGCTAAACGGCAACCTGTATGTGACAGGCAAAATCGAGTTTGGTGGAAGCTATATTGGCATAGGTACCATCTATTCCGGCAGGGATATTACATTCACCGGCGAGTCGGTCACCCATGACGGGACGATATTCGCGCAAGGCAAGCTCAACATGGGCAACAGCTTTACCGGCACGGGCAACGTATTTGCCGGAGGAGATATTACCTTCAATGGCAACGGCATGAAAATGCGCCAGACGGATACCGTCTGCGTATATTCGAAAAACGGGAACATCTACATGGAAACGGGGGATACAAGGGTATCCGGCGTGGTATACGCGCCCAAGGGAAGCATTACATTGCATGGGAATAATACCCAGTTCTATGGAAGCCTGATCGCGTATCGGCTTACTGGGATACCAGGGAACCTTGTGGCGCGCCCGCCGGATATTCCGCCGGAAATATTCGGACCAAACGAAGAAAAGATTCGCTTGATTCGCTAAAGTTCGGCACTGATTGTAACGATAGAAAAGAAAGAGCAAAAAAGATTCTGTTTTCTCGAAACAGAATCCCGGAAAAAAGAGTGTATAAGTTCAGCAAACCTGCCGAAAGGCAGCGACGCAAAGCTAAAGGGCCTAAAGGTTAACGCCTAAGGCAGCCAGTTGCCGCTTTTTTCATGTCCCCGTGGCAATGCCCCGGAGCATATGAAACAGTTTTGGCAACTGCTAAAAAATTAAGCGGTTGCCATTTTGTTTTTCGTTCCCAATGGAAAAGGGCTGTCATACAGTGTATGGACAACCCAACCCTGAACATAAACGGTGCTGCAAGTTTGGAAAGGGGGCGATACAGGATGCGCTGATGTGCGCATCAGAGGGGTAACTTCAGTTTTGCGGGCAGCGATCCCCCGGCCTCCCACACGGGTGGACGCAAAAAGGACCCGCAACCGATGCAAGGCGCCGGCATTTGCCTTTTTGCGCCGGGTAGAAGGGCTTTACGTACACAGGTAAGCCTCGCCGCGAATACGCGGCAAAACGTGAATCCCCGGATGGAACCGGGACGAAAAAAGAGTACTACAAAAGTCATCTTCCCGATAATGGCAAGACAGTCGAAAGGCTGTTACGCAAAGCTACAGGGTCTAAAGGCGAAAGCCCATGACAGCCAGCTGCCGAATGAAGCCGCGCTTTTGTTTGCGTCTTTGTCATCCTTCTCTAAAAAACGGATGCAGCGCGAAAACAAAGAGGCCGCTATTCGGAGACCCGAATAGAGGCTTTTCTTTGCTAATAGCAAAGAAAAGCTTCTTAGGCTAAACCGACAAGGAGGCCCAACATGGCGATACCCGTATATGCATTGATCGGCGGGCTTTTGGCAGTCCCCACCCGGGCGCTTGCCAAGAAGCTGGTCCGTGACCGCCAAGGGGAACCCTGCGAGAGCCGCGTGTTAAGCGGAACATACTCCGCAGAGGCATGGGTATTTGTCTGTGCGTTGGGCTGGGCGCTCATCGCTGTCGCCAATCAGGCGGCGGGGATGGTTCGGTTGATCCAATTGGTTTGCGTGTTTGAAATCATGCTGTGCTTAAGCGCGGTGGATCTTGTAATCCGCCGTATCCCCAACGAACTTCTGCTCGCCTTGCTGCTCGTGTTTATACTCGGCGAGGTTGCAGAAGGCACGGCAAAAGGACTAACAGGCAAGCTGTTGGGCGCGTTCATCGCGGCGGCCGTGTTTTTGCTCCCGTCCAAAATGGGCATGAACATCGGCTGGGGGGATATCAAGTATGCGACGGTAATCGGGCTGGGCCTCGGGTTCGTGGGGTTTTTGCAGGTGACGGCGGTGATGGCGCTCGCTTTGGGCGCGTATGCTGCCTACCTGTATCTGTCCCGCCGGGGTACGCTCAAATCCTTTGCTGCGGTCGGCCCCTACCTTTCTTTGGGCGTGATGAGCACGTTGGTGTTTCCGGTGTTGCAGACGATACTTCAAAACTAAATTTTAGAGAAGGAGCAAAGCCATGAAAAAGTTCATCGAAATCCTCAAGGATGAAAATGGCCAGGGCATGGTAGAATACGGCCTCATCCTTGGTTTGATCGCGATTGCGGCTATCACTGTTCTCATCGCACTCGGGCC
>JAFABA010000055.1 GCA_023426265.1 Bacillota bacterium | reverse complement strand
AGCATCCGTATTTGATCGATGATGCAGTTTGTTGCTCCTTAACAGAAACCATTCATGAACAGTTTGATTAGAGAAAAGGGTCGTGCAGTCAGTTTATGCAGTCAAACGAGCATTCTTGGTATATTATGAAAATCCGGTGTGCCTCAAACGAAGAAAAAGCCCAGAACCTTTAGAGATTCTGAACTTTTACATTGGTGGGGATGGAGGGGCTCCTCCGCCTAGCCTCCCGCTGCTCGCTCACACCGCTCGCAGCTCTGGTCGGCTGCGCTACGCGGGGCGGGAAAACGCCTCACTGTGGCGTTTTCTTGTCCGCCCTTCGAGCCCCTTTGAACTGCTGCCTAAAGTAAAAAGGTCGCCGTTTGGCGACCTTTTACTTTGGTGGGGATGGAGGGGCTCGAACCCCCGACCTCTTCGATGTGAGCGAAGCGCTCTAACCTGCTGGGCTACATCCCCACGACGCGTATAATATCATATCGCAGAAAAAGCTTCATTGCAATATCAAAATTTTACCCGCGGGGCCGATCGATAGCAAATTCAAATTGATGTAACTTTGCAGCGACAGACAAAATGTCGATATTTGCAGCAAAAATCCCTATTCCGCGTCACACCCCGTTTTGTCACGGCATATACTGCTATGGGGAGGCATGCAAGTATGGAATACCGAAAACGCCGCGTGAAACGAACGATATTCATTATAGCCGGGATCGTAGTGATTTTGCTGATACTCTCGTACGCGCTCATCAATGCGCAGCTCCGCCCTGCCCTGATGCAGCTTGCGCAGACGCGCGTGCAGGCGGAGGCATCCAAGGCCATGTACACCTCCGTGCTGGAGCAATTGAGCGAAAGCGAAGAAAACACAAGCTTCGTGGAAATACAAAAAACGGAGGATCAGGTCTTTTATGTGGAGCTCAACAGCGCCGCCATCAATCTGTTCGCGGCGCGCTGCGCGGACGCCTCCCAGGCAAAGCTGACGCAACTTGGGAAGCAGGGAATCGATCTCCCCATGGGCACGGCGATAGGTGCTCCGCTGTTCGCCGGCGCCGGGCCCATGCTGCGGATGAATTTCTCGCCCGAAGGCGCGGTACAGACGCACATTTCCAGCGAGTTCCGCTCGGCTGGCATCAACCAGACGCTCCACCGGGTTGTGCTTACGATGTCCGTCAATGTCGCAATCATACTTCCCGGCAATGTGAAAATGGATACCGTGACACTCTCCATGCCGGTGGCGGAGCAAATCATTGTGGGGAAGGTACCCGAAGCGTATACGGACGTCGCCAACAATGAGGATATGCTCAACCTTGTGCCGGGGGTTCCGCAATAATCGTCCCTTTTCCATAAATACCCGAGAGGCATACCGCCCTTTCGGGTATTTCTTATCGCTTATTTGCTGCATAGGCTCGATGGGCTGCTTACCGGCGACCATCCTGTGGTATGATAGATATGAGGTGATAGTGTGATTTCCATTCAACATGAAGCAAACCGCGTATACGCGTTGGACAAGGACGGAGGGATAATCGCGGAAGCCACATTCCCTGCCGTATCCGATACCGCCGTCAATTTCAACCATACGTTTGTGGACCCTTCCCTGCGCGGGCAGGGCGTCGCGAATATGCTGCTCACTGCCGCCGCGGCGGACGTCAAGGCGCGCGGCCTGAAAGCACGAGCCACATGCTCTTATGCCGTGAAATGGTTTTCCGAACATGAGGAGTACGCGGATTTGCTGGAGTAATAAATCTTTCCATAAAAGAGCGCCGCAGGGATATCCTGCGGCGTTCTTTTTCTTATTAGTTTCTGCGCTTTCCATGTACACTCCTGATCGCGAGCGCCACGTCTCCCACAAAAATCAGGAACACACAGAGCGCAAGCAGCGTCTTGCCACCGTCCCCTGTCTTGGGGACCTCTAGGAAACCGCCGGGCCCCAACGCGATCGTTTGCCGCGCGTTGTCCCCTGTGATGATGAACCCGACTTCACCGCCGTCCAGGCGGACGGTATATTCCCCATAGGGCAGGTTCGGAATTCCGGCCTTGCCGTCCTTGCCCGTTTCCACAGTTGCAACCAGCCTTCCATCCTTATCATAGACGTCGAGCTTGCTCCCCGGGGGAACCCTCTTATCTACCGTAACCTCCACAGAACCTGTATTCGGCTTGGGCGTAGGCGTCACACGCGAAGAGTTCCCACCGCCGGAATTTGGCCTGGGCACGGGAGTCGGCGTTACAGTCGGCGTTGCGGCCGGCGTGGGCGTCGCGGTAGCGCCAGGCGTAGGGGTGGGCGTTTCTTCCGGCGCAGGCGTGGGAAGAAGCTCATTTTTAATCGTAACGGTCTTGTTGCGCGTTTCCGCGCTATCATCGGTCAAAACAACCTGCACGCTTTCGGTATTGAGCGAATAGTCTGCGGGCGCCGTCTTCTCCCGGATATAGTAGGTGCGAAGCTTCAGCTTGTCAAACACAACTTTTCCGGCAGAGTCCGTCGTCTTAGTATCCAATACGTTTCCCCGGCTGTCCAGCCGTTCAAACACCGCGCCAGAAAGGCGGCTGCCGGACATATTCTCTTTATAGACGGTAATGCTGCCGTTTACGCCGCTGATGCTGTAATCAATATTCTGCTGCGTCACCCTGTTGACGCTTTGCGCGCTGTCCGGCTGCGTATTGTACCCGTTTAAAGAAATGGTGTTTGCATACATGCCGGGTTTTTTCACATCGGTCTTAAACAGCAGCTGATATCCCTGCGGGCCGTCCGGCAGGTACAGCATGAACTTACGCGTCTGATAGTCATATGTGAAGCTGTAGGCGGAAGACGGCACGATGTCCCCTTTGGTCATGGTATTGTTCGCGGATTGGTTCCATTGATACAAAAGAACCGACTCCGTATCCAGTTCCAGCCCGTCCTGCAGCGTATCGCCAAGGTATGCGTCCACCAGTTCCGCCTGGTTGGAATTGATCTCCACCAGCCATTCGATATACCCGTTGTCCGCGGTATAATCCTCGCTTACCCGCTTATTGAGCGCCGTATTCGAAACCGAAATACTGGCTTCATTGCTGGGTACCTGCGCAGCATATTGGGAAGCGAGCACGGCCTTGTTTTTGAACGTCACATTTCCATTGCTGCTCAGGAATACTGCGTCGTCTGCAACCTTCGTTTTAAACGTGATCTCCTGCTGCGCCGTCAGTGTGCCAAGGGTGAGCGCAAGCGTATTTCCGTTTTGGGCAAGTACGCCGTCTGCGGGCGCCGATCCGCCAATAAGAAGCGAGCCCGTTACGAATTCCTGCCCGGCCGGAATGGCATCCGTCACCACGACATTCGGCAGTACCATCTTGTTTTGGTTGACCGTAATCTTCCAGCTCAATTCGCGGGTTGTATAATTGTACCCGTTACCCGCCTTTGCAATGACCTGGCTGGTTACCGTCCGCGAACCGGACGCCTTTGCGTTATTTAAATTCAAGCTGGAAAGCGTAGCCGCGTTGTAGTACGTTCTCCCGTTGTGGTTGGTTGCTATGTCCGCGCTGTTGGTAACCCTGGTCTGAAACATTACAACGGGCTTGTCCGTTTTATTGAGGTTCCCCAGGCCTATCGTCAACAATTTGCCCGCTTCCGTATAGGTGTAACCAGCCGCAGGCATGTCGGCATAGGCTTGGACTTCTGTTCCCATCCTGACGGAATCTATAACAAATTCCTGCCCGGCAGGGATACTGTCAGTTATCACCGCGCCGTTTATCACGCGCCCATTTTGGTTGACCTCGAGCTTCCATGTAATCCGCTGTGTGGCGGGATCATACGCTGCCCCGGTCTTTTTTAAAAGGCTTGTGCCTACGCCGATTGTAGTCGCGGCTTCATATGTGCTGCCGCCCACCGTAATGGAAGCGGTATTTTGAAACTGCGTCTGATCCTGCTGGTCATAATAGTCGTCGTCCACCAACGTCCGGAATTGGATGGTATTGGGCCCAGTCAGCTGGCCAAACACAACGGAGTAGCCTTCCTGTGTCACGGTATAAGCGGAGGCGCCGCTGTCCGGACCGGAAACAAGAAAGGAGGTCTCTGTCGCGAAAAGGCCTGCGGCTAATCTATCCTCAAATGTCACAGGAGAGTTGACCGTACGGTAATTGTTATTCACAGTTACCGTCCAGTCAATATAGTGCACCGCTTGGCCTTCCACATCCATCGTGCCGCCATACGCGCCGGATTTATGAATCCAATCCGTCGTGACGTCCACCGCGGAGGATGCAGTGGCAACCGGTTCCGTGCCTATCTGCAGCACCGCGGTATTGGAAAAGGACGCTTTCTGCCCTTCCGTTAAGTTGTAGGAGGAATTCAATAGTTTTGTCTTATAAGTAAAGCTCTTTTCCACCCCGGCGTTCAGACTGCCAAGCGCGAATGTAAGCGGGCCGTCCACCGAAGCATAGTCGGGCTCGTCCATCCCCACGCTGCTGCCCGGTATATACTGGTGCTTCAAATCAAGCGTATCCACCACTGTCACATTGGAAACATCCACGTCGGCTTTTGCGCGCACGGTCCAGCGAATCGCCTGCTCCTCCGCCAGATATTCGCCGGACTTCGTCAGAGACGCTGCGGTGGCGACCGGTTCCGGATTCGGCTCAAAGCCGATGCGATATATGGCGCCGCCCGCCACAAGCGAAAACTCCACCGGTTCTTCCCCGCTGATGCACTCCTTTTCGAATTTGCCGGAAAAGCCGATATTGCCTTCAATGCTGGAATAACTCGCATTTGTAAACGTCACCGTTGCCCGGCCTTCGCTGCTTAAGGAAAGCGTGCCCGCCTCAACCTCTGAGCCGGTATCTCTGTTCGTAATATAAAGCGAGGTTTCGGTTGCCGTAAATGTTGCGATATCCGTGAGTGCGGAGGGCAGGGAAAACACAAAAAAGTCCCCTGCTTCCGCTTCGCTCTCTTCCGTTCCGTCGCTCAAAAAGAACCGGATGTCGATATCGATAAGTGCGTCCTGCCGTACGGTCAGGTTGGGCGTTGAGGCGCTTTCCCCGTCTATGTAGAACCCTGTCACGTTGAAGGAAACGAGATTGCTTTCCTCAAGATCTTTTGCCGCGGCTGCGGGCAGCGCAACCAGAAAAATGATCAATGTAAGCAAAAGTGCGAGAATACGTTTCGACTGGCTGATCTGAAACATCATATACCCCTTCCATATCCCACGGCTGATGACTTTGCCTTTCTCTTTATAACCACAAATGCATATTTTTGCAACATGCGATTACATTGAAAATTTCGACATGAAACCTTACAAGCTTATCGGCTTCTCCGCATTCGCATTATTACGCAAAAATAAAGAAGCCCCTCTTGGAAGGGGCTTCATACAGCTTCTTCTGCGCTCAGCTGATTTCCGCGGCCACTTTCGCGTAAATTTCCTTTGCAAGCGCCTCCGCCTTGTGAAAGAGCGCTTCCCCGCAATCCTGAAGCTCCTTCGCGCTTTGCCCGTCCTTCACTCCGCCAAGGTTGATGCGTACGTTGAGCCACGCGCCTTTGACGCAGGTTTCAAGGTTGCAGGCCGCTACGCCAAGATCGCTTGCGGCGTTGGGGTTACTCTGCCCCACCAGCGTACACGCGACGGTAAGCGCCTCAACGGCGAGCCCCATGGTATCGTACGGCACCTCCGTTGCGAACAGCGTAGCCTCAGCTATCTTATCGGAGCGGACACGTTTTTCCTCTTCCGTTTCTTTGGGGAGCCTCATCGCCTCGCACACCAGCGTATACGCGTCCGTATCCCGGTCGATCTGGGCGGTCAGCTGTGCCCGTAACGCTTCCGCTTTCTCCGCCGCCTCGGCACAAACAGCATGGAACGCCTCGTATTTCTTTCTGGAAACTGTAATGTTTGCGACCATGGCAACTAACGCCGCGCCCTGCGCGCCGCACAGCGCGCTCGCGCTGCCGCCGCCGGGTGCGGGCGTATCGGACGCGAGAAGGTTCAGATATTCCGTCAGTTTAAGCTCCTTTAACATTGCACTTCTCCTTTTTTGATGACGGTATGCGCCAAATTGCTACCGAAACGGTAGCAGAGCATTTCCATATCTGGCGCGTCCCAGAGTACGATATCCGCCTGCTTGCCCGCTTCGATGGTCCCAAGACGGTCCCCAAGGCCGATGGCGCACGCCGCGTTAAGCGTGACGGCGGTAAGCACTTCCGAAGGCTGCATCCGGTATTTGAGGTATGCGAGGTTGGCGGCAAGCTGCAAGTTACATGACGGCGACGAGCCGGGGTTGAAATCCGAAGCGATGGCGACTGGGATATTAAGCTCCATCATCCGCCGCGCCTGCGCGAACGGCTTGTTGAGGTAGAACGAGGTCTGCGGCAGCAGCACCGCCGTGACTCCGCCGGAAGCCAATGCTTCCATCCCCTGCTCCCCCGTAGCGATGAGGTGTTCCGCGGATACCGCGTGAAGCTCGCCCGCAAGCCTTGCCCCGCCGATCTCTTCAATTTCATCCGCGTGGATTTTGATACCCAGTCCCAACGCCTGTGCGGCCTTAAGATATTTACGGCTTTGTTCCACGTTGAACACCGAGTCCTCGCAGAACACGTCCGCAAAGCGCGCAAGCCCTTCTTCTTTCACCCTTGGAAGCACATCGCGGCATAAGTAGTCGATATATCCGTCCCCGTTCCCCGCGTATTTTTCGGGTATGGCGTGCGCGCCCATGAATGTAGGAACGACCTCGACCGGCTGCGTTTCGTTGAGCCGCTTCATGACCCGAAGCTGTTTCAGTTCATGTTCCAGATCCAGCCCGTAGCCGCTTTTGCCTTCCACAACGGTCACGCCGTGCGCGAGCATTTCGTTTAAGAACACGCGGCTTTTCTCATACAGCGCGTCCTCGGACGCTTGCCTCGTGTGCCGTACGGTATCGAGTATGCCGCCGCCCGCGCGCAAAATCTCCAAGTAGCTCGCACCCCTGAGCTTCAACGGCACCTCATGCTGCCGCCACCCGCCAAACACCAGGTGCGTGTGGCAGTCGATCCATCCCGGCGTCGCGAGGCTGCCCCCCGCGTCCAGCGTATCCACGCTTTTGTCGCAAAACGGAAGCTCGCCGCCCTCGAATATCGCTTTGATGAAGCCACTCTCTATCAGTATGGCGGCATTTTTGATTTTCAGGTTGTGCGCCTGCGCTTCGCCTTTTGCACTCGCAGAGCCAACAGGCGTTTGCAGCAGGCCGATGTTTTTGATGAGCAGCATGGGTTGCACCTCTTTTGAGGGCTCTTGGCCCACAGTTCATAATGGTCGTACCGCGTCGCAAACGCTCCTTGTACTCCCTTACTCACTGGAACTCCACTTCGCTTCATCCGCCACAGGCGGCGCTCAGTTTCGTTCCCCAAACTCCCGCCAAAGGGGCGTAACGCCCCTTTGGAATCCCTAACGCATACACGATAAATCCGCTTTCTTTTGTTACTTTTCTTTCGTGGAAAGAAAAGTAACGTCCCCATAACTATAAAATATGGTTCTCCAACACCTGCTTGTTAAAATCAAACGCTTCGATCTGCATGTAGTATTCCGCGGAATCGGCGAGCGCCTGCATGGGAGCAAGGCCTATGATCTCGGTGCCGACGACGGATA
>JAFABA010000211.1 GCA_023426265.1 Bacillota bacterium | reverse complement strand
TGGTATATTACAAATAAATAAGAGCAATTCCTCTTTTTTCTTCATAAAAAGGGGTAGTATAAAAAAGATCGGAGGGATGAATATGACTTGGGCGTCGGGTATTATCGCCATACTCGCAGGGCTTGTGATGTGCTTTTACGGCTATCGCCTGTTTCGCGTATGGCTTGCGGTTACGGGCTTTATCGGCGGCGCTTATTTGGGAGATTACCTGGGCAAGGCGTATTTTGAGGGTACGATCTGGCCCGTGGTGCTTGCCATCGCCGTAGGCCTGCTGTTTGCACTGCTTGCGTACGCCCTCTATCGCCTGGGCGTGGTTTTGACGGGCGCAATCTTAGGCGCGGCGCTTGTGAATATGCTGATACTTACATCCACCGGGGTTGACGCGGGTTGGCCCTTGGTGGTCGGTGCAATATTGGGTGCCATTTTGGCCGGTATATTCATAAAGCCCTACATCATTATAGGCAGCTCCCTAAACGGCGCGTATTTCACCGTGCTTGGCGCGTACTCCCTTATCCTGATGAAGGATATGACGCAGGAAAACCTGTTTGGGCAAAGCCTGCCATGGTACGTGCTTTTAGCGGTGCTTGTGCTGGCGATCTTTGGCATCATTGCACAGTTTGGTCTCAATAAGGGACGCGAGATTGGGGACATGGTAAAGAAAAAGCCGCCTTCGGGCGAATAGTAAAACATATGCCCCATTCAGCAGGCCCCGCGCAGTACTGCGCGGGGCCGCTTTTTTACACCGCCACCGCTTCCCTCGCCCCCAGCAGCACCACGTAGCGTTCCAGCACCGGAAGGCCGGAAAGCGCCTCAAGCGCCTCGGCATAAAGCGAAAGCTGGCCAAGGTGCTTTTTTGCCGCGTCAAGCGGCGTTTCATGCGGGAGCAAGGCATCGGTCTTATAATCCAGCAGCACCCACCCGCCGTCTTCCAGAAAGCAGCAGTCGATCACACCCTGAAGCAGTACCTGCTCGCCCGTGCCCTCCAAGGGCAGCCGTTCCACGTCCACGTTTGCGGCGAACTCCAGTTCCCGCTCCACGCGGGAGGAGGAACGCAGCCGCAGCCCCAGCGGGCTTTTTAAAAACGCGTCGATATCCCGCGCATCCACGGCTTGTGCCTGTTGCGGGGAAAGCAGGCCCTGCCCCACCATGCGGGCGATTTCGTCCTGCACAAAAGAGGTTGCGTCCCCCGCGGGGATATGGGAAAACGCGATCTCCTTGAGCACGGCATGCGCATACGTGCCGCGCTGCGCGCCGGTAATACGGGCACCCGTACGTACGAAAGCGGGCGCTTCCCGCAAAGAGACGGGGTGCGCGTGCATCAGTTCGCTCACGCTGCGCTTGGTGGGGATACCGGTAGCGGCCATGTGCGGGTATGCCCAATCGAACCGCTCGCGGATAACGGCAAACAGCCGCGCCTGCTCCTCCTGTTCCGGACGCGGCGCTTCCTGTATTGGCGCGTTAAAACCGGATACGGCTGCCCGCGTGGTAAAGCGCACGGACAATGCATCCGTCTGCATGGCGATGGGCAGCAGCCAGGAAAGCGCGTTCTTGGCTTTCGCGCAGTAAGCGGGGGTCAATTCTGCCGCCTGCAATTCCTGCGCCGTTTCCCACGCGTTTTTCATGCTGCCGATGAGTATCAGGCGGTTTTTGGCCCGCGTCATGCCCACGTAGAGGATACGCATTTCCTCGGCAAGCTGTTCTCGCAGAAGCCTGTTTGTAATGGCCTGCCGAAAAAGCGTGTCCCGCCGTACATGCCCTACGCGCACGCGCAGCCCCAGGCCCAGGTTGGGTTCGGCCACAAGATCGTCCTGCGCGGTACGGCGGTTGAAGCCCTGGCCCAGGCCTGCGCAAAATACCACCGGAAATTCCAGCCCCTTGGAGGCATGCATGGAAAGCACGCGCACCACGTCCGCAGCGCCCGCCTGCGCGCAGCCCAACTGAGCGGTGGCCGCCGCCTTGTCCATATACTGCAAAAAGCTCCACAGGTCCAAAGGAAAGCCCGCGTCCGCGTACGCGCGGGCGCGTTCGATCAGCGCGTCCAAATTTGCCTGGCGCTCCTTGCCGTTTGGCAAAGCGCCCACGCAATCGTAATACCCCGTTTCGTCCATCAGCCAGGCAATCAGCTCCGGCAGCGGCAACAACAGCGATTCCTTTTTATACTTTGTGAGCAGCAGAATCACCTGGAGCGCGTGTGCGCCAAGCGGCGTATCATACTGGCTGCACATCGCCAGCCGGTCGGTCCACACCTCGGCGTTATAATCGGTACGCAGCGTAATCAGTTCTTCAATCGTAAAATGAAACACCGGCGAGCGCAGCACGCTGAG
The DNA here is from genome assembly GCA_023426265.1 of Bacillota bacterium. Classification (GTDB taxonomy): domain Bacteria; phylum Bacillota; class Clostridia; order Christensenellales; family CAG-138; genus JAEYLA01. Next base: position 1,356 of record JAFABA010000211.1, on the reverse strand, counting down.
CATGGGAATATCCTGCCGCCGGTTGTCTATCACGCGCAGCAGGTTCAAAAACACCTGCACCTCGATCGCGTCAAAATACCCGCCCGTCAGGTGCACATACGCGGGGATGCCGGCTTTCGCAAGCGTCTGCGCCCACGCCTCCGCAGCCCTGCGCTGCGCGCGCATCAGTATGGCAAAGTCGGAATATCTTAATGGCCTCGTTCCCCCGTTTTTGTCCGGGCAGCGGACGTTCTCCATCAGGTCGCGGATGCGCCGCGCCGCGAGCATGGCCTCGGCCTCGACGTCGTTGGCGATATACGCCTCCTCTTCCTCGCTTGTGCTTTCCTGCTGGTCTTCCTGTTCCGCATCGTCCGCGGGAACGGTTTCTTCCTCCGGCTTGTCCTCTGCTTCCTCCGGGCCTACAGTCGCGTCCCCGCGCTCGATCACATGGCACTCCACGCCCGCGAGGGTGCTATCCTCCGGCATATCCTCCGGGCACTTGAGCGCCGCGGTGTCGTCGTAGTCCAGCTCTGCGATCTCTTCCGTCATGATGCGGGAAAACACGGCGTTCACAGCGCCTATCACCGGGCGTTCGCTCCTGAAATTCGTGTTGAGGTGGATCTGCCTTCCCGGCGCGTCCGTCTCGCCCGTATATGTGCCGAGCTTTTCCAAAAACAATCCCGGGTCGGCCTGGCGGAACCGGTAAATGGATTGTTTTACGTCACCCACCAGGAACACATTATCCTCCCGGCGGACAGCCTCAATCAGGCATTCCTGTATGCGGCTGCTGTCCTGGTACTCGTCCACAAATATGTACCGGAAGCGGTTCTGAAGCGCACGCCGGGTTTCTTCCTCCCGCAGGGCCAAGAGGGCAAGGTGCTCCATATCCGAGAAATCCACCACGCCGTGCCCGCGTTTAAGCTCCGTGTACCGCGCGTCCACATCCCGAACGAACGCGCACAGCGCCCCAACCTGCGGCGCGATGACACTATAAAACTCCGCTTCCTCCTCCAACGGCCGCGCAAGCAAAGCCTGCTGGCGCTTGATCAATTCTTTTGCTTTATCCCGAAGCGTATTGACGCGCTTTTTTATTGCTTCATCCGCATCGCGCGGCCAGGTAAAACGTTGCACGAAGGAGACGGACAATAGCTGCATCCGGTACTGCGGCAGCGACTGTATGCTTTTCAAAAACAGCGCGCCAATCTGGGTCATCTCCGAGTCGAGCAGGGAGCGCGTCCCCGCGTACTCGCCCGGGATCAGGCCGTACGCACGGCGCAGGTTTTGATACTGCACATTCGCTTCATTGGAAAGATCCTTATGCAGCGCATACAACGCGGGGTGCTCCATAAATTCCGCTCCGGTGAGCGAATACTGCGC
>JAFABA010000113.1 GCA_023426265.1 Bacillota bacterium | reverse complement strand
ACGCATACGACGCTGGGCCGGGATGCGATACTGGCAGCACAAAAGATCATAGGCAATCCGGATGAACAGCTGCAATATGCGCTGGAAATTGTATACTGTCACCACGAGAGATGGGACGGTTCGGGTTACCCGCAGGGGCTGTGTCGAGAGGAGATTCCCCTTTCGGCGCGCCTGATGGCCGTTGCGGATGTATACGACGCGCTCACCAGCGAACGCATCTACAAAGAGGCGTTCTCCCACGAAGACGCGGCACAGTTTATCACCCAGCAGGCAGGCGCGCAGTTTGACCCGCGGGCAGTGGAGATCTTTGCGTCTCTCAAACAAACATTTCGGGACATCTGCCTGTGCTATGCGAATTCAGTGGAATAACGCTGTACAGCAAAGAGCCGCCCTTGTCGGGCGGCTTTTTTATTCTTTCTTACTATGGTTTCCCTTATATGGCTTCCCGCTATCACATCTCACTTGAGGAACATACGAATCAGCCTGTCGTTCTTTTCGCTATACGGGTGGTAGCGCATGGGGAGGTCCATCCAGGTGGACTTCTTGACGATGCTCTTATAATGCGTAAACGTATCGAAGCTGAGCTTCCCATGGTAGCTGCCCATGCCGCTTTCCCCCACGCCGCCAAAGCCCATATGCGAGGTGGCGAGGTGTATCACGGTATCGTTGACGCAGCCGCCGCCAAAGCGAACCTCGTTCAGCACGCGCCGTTCCGTCTGCTCCCGCTCGGTAAAGAGGTACAGCGCAAGCGGAGAGGGACGCTCGTTTACAAAACGAATAGCCTCGTCCAGCGTCTCAACCGTGAGCACCGGGAGTATGGGCCCGAATATCTCTTCCTGCATGACGGGGTCGTTTGGCGTTACCTCGTCGAGTATGGTCAGTGATATGCGGCGCGCTTCCCTGTCCATCCGGCCGCCATGGTACACCCTGCCGCTGTTTATGAGCCCCGCCAGCCGGTCGAAATGCTTTTCGTTTACGATGGTGGGGAGCTCGCTCTCGTCGCCATTTGGGAAGCAGCTTTCAAATTCAGCCTTGAGCGCCTTCAAGAATGGCTCGCGCACGCTTTGATGCACCAGCGCGTAATCCGGCGCCACGCAGGTCTGCCCGGCGTTGAGCGCCTTCCCGAACGCGATGCGCTTTGCAGCCAGCGCGATATTGGCGCTTTCGTCCACGATCACGGGGCTTTTCCCGCCCAATTCAAGGCTCACAGGCGTCAGGTTTTTTGCGGCGCTTTCCATGACGAGCTTGCCCACCTCGACGCTCCCGGTAAAGAATATGTAATCAAACTTCTCCCGCAGCAACGCCTGGTTCTGCTCGCGCCCGCCCTCTATGACGGCGATATAGGAAGGATCGAAGCAACCGCTGATCAGTTCCGCAATCGCGCGGCTGGTTGCGGGCGTGTAGGCGGAGGGCTTCAGAATTGCGCAGTTGCCCGCAGCGATCGCCCCGATGAGCGGCGCCAGGGAAAGCTGGAACGGGTAGTTCCACGGGGAGAGGATCAGCGCAAGGCCGTACGGCTCAGGCATAACAAAGCTTTTGGCGTGAAACTGGGCCAAAGGCGTGGGCGCCTTTTTCGTCTTGGCCCACTTGGGAAGATGCCTTAACGTAAAGCGCAGCTCCTCGAGCACAATGCCGATTTCCGTCATATACGCTTCCATCGGCGCTTTGTTGAGGTTCTCTTTGAGCGCGGCAGAGAGAGCGCCCTCGTTTTTCCGGATGGCTGCCTGCAGCTTTTCCAAAGCGGCAATACGGATGCCGAGCGGCTTTGTTGCGCCGGAAGCAAAATATGCCCGCTGGCGGGCGACGAGTTCAGTAATCATGTTCCTCCTTCCGCATCAAGCAAGGCGTCACTGATTTTAAGCGGCAAATGCCAATTGCGTCTTTTATTATACCGTATACGGAGGTTTAAGGGAAATCCGGCATATTCTATTAGTTGCAAAGGAAACCATATCGTTGTATACTCAAATTAGTTGCAGAGGAAACCAAATCCGGGAGGATTGTATGGAAAGCATCGGTAAACTCAACGCGGCCATATACCGCAACCTGCAAAGCATACTCAACGCCAAGCTGAAGGATCTCCCCATCCGAAGCGGCCAGCACGATTTTCTGTATGTCATCAGCCTGCAGGAAGGAATTACGCAGAAGGAGTTGAGCGAATATCTGTATGTCGGAAAGGCGACGACGGCAAAGGCCTGCAAAAACCTGATGGCGCACGGCTATATCCGTATGGAAAAGGATAAAAAGGACAGACGTTTTGAGCGGCTCTACCTGACCGAGCTTGGGCGGGCGGCTGCCCCGCGCATACACGAAACGTTTATGGAGCTTGTTGCGGTCACCATCCAGGATCTTTCCTCCGAAGAGGCGGAAGCGGTGGTGCGCCTGCTCAGAAAAATACTCGAAACGCTTGCAAAAGAAAAGCAGTCCATCGGCGAACAGGACGAATGATGATATTTTTAGGAAAGGCGCCTTCTATGGAAAAGCAACCCCTCTGGACAAAAGCCTTTATTTTAATGACAGGGGTAAACCTGCTGCTGTTCTGCGGCTTTCAGATGCTGCTGCCCACCCTGCCGCTGTACGCAAAAAGCCTAGGCGGCGCCGATTCCATTATCGGCTGGGTCACGGGGGCGGTAACGGTCTCTTCCCTGCTCATCCGCCCGGTCTCCGGTTTGATCCTAGATAAGCTGGGCCGGAAGTGGATCCTGCTTGCAGGGATCTTATTGATGGCGCTCATACCGCTGGCCTTCTTGTGGGCGCAGAGCGTATGGGCGCTTATTCTGGTCCGGTTCCTGCACGGCCTTGGCTGGGGCATAGCCAGCACGGCCGCCAGCACGATTGCCACCGATATCATCCCGAAACAGCGTTTCGGGGAGGGAATGGGGTATTTCAGCCTTTCCAGCAGCATAGCTATGGCACTTTCCCCCGGCGTCGGCCTTGCGCTGTACGGAACAAGCGGTATCCCGAGCGTACTTCTTTGCGCCGCTGTACTGGCGGCCGGGGCACTGACCGTTTCCTTTTTTCTTCGCCAAGGGAAGCGGGAAGAAGCGCCCTCCCTTTCATCGCGTCCCGTTCCGTATGAAAAGTCGTCCATCGCCCCGTCCGCCGTTATGTTTTTTGTCAGCGCCACGTATGGTGCCATTACCGGCTTCCTGTCGCTTTACGCCGCCGACAGGGGGATACTCAATATCGGCGTATTCTTTACGGGTTATGCCGTTTCCCTACTGCTTTTCCGCCCGGTGTCCGGCAGGCTGACCGATCGCCTTGGCTTTTCCCGCGTGATTTACCCGGGGCTTGCCATACTCATGATCGCGCTGATTGTGCTTTCCCGCTCAAACACGCTGTTATCCTTCCTGATCTGCGCGGCGCTCTACGGCATTGGCTTTAGCGCGGTGCAGTCCAGCTTACAGACCATGGCGACCATTCGCGCGCCGAAGGAACGCAGGGGCGCCGCAAACGCGACGTTTTTTACGGGGTTTGACGGAGGCATCGGCTTTGGCGCCGTAGCAGCGGGGGGACTCGTTTCCATAGCGGGGTACGCGAACATGTACCTGCTGTTCTCTCTATTCCTTATTGCGGCGGCGCTTCTCTTCTTCCTCATATCGAGAAAGTCCGCACCTTCCGCTGCAGAAGATAGGGAGTAGCTTCACAATAACAAAAAAGCGCCGCGGCAGCGGCGTTTTCTACCAGCTTCCAAACCTTTTATCAGGGGGGATGGGGGATTGGGGCGCGGCCCCCGAAGGCTTCCAACCGCCTCCAGCGACATGTGCGGTGGCGGCGGAAAGCCTCGCGTTGCAAGGCTTTCCTTGCAGGAGCAACCGCCCATGCCGTAGGCGCAGGTTGTTCCTGTAATCCTCGAAAAAATGCCGCAGGGCAAATTTTCGACGTTATACTGTCCGAAACCCTCTGCCAATAATCTCACTGGTATTGTTCAGCACCACAAACGACTGCGCGTCGATGGATTTGACGTAGGCGCGCAGCTGGCTGGCCTGCATGCGGTCCATCGCCGCAAGCACCACCCAGCGCTCCTCATCGGTATACGCCCCCTGAGCGCGCCAGAACGTCGCGCCGCGGTGCAGCCTATTCGTGATATAATCGCATACCTCATGGGGCTTGGCGGTGATGATCGTCATGCTCTTTTTGAGGTTCAGGCTTTCAATCATGGTATCCACCGCCACCGCCTTGAATGCTAGGCCCAGCAGCGAAAACAGCCCGGTTTCTATGCCGAACACCAGCCCTGCCGATATGGCAATCAAGAAATCCGTACACAAAAGGGATTTGCCGATATCAAGGTTGGTCTTCTTTTTGAGTATCATGGCAAGGATATCGGTACCTCCCGTGCTTGCGCCAACATTAAATAATATAGCCGAGCCGATAGCGGGAAGCAGCACGGAAAACACAAGCTCCAGCAGCTTCTGGTCTGTGAGGGGTTTGGGCAGCGGAAGCACGATTTCAAGCCCCCGCGTCGCAAGGGAGAGCAGTATGCTGCAATATACGGTTTTTAGCCCGAACGACTTTGGGAGCACCAGAAAGCCTATGATCAGCAGCGCCGCATTGATGAGGAACACGAACTGCCCGGGCGTAACCACCCCACTCAATTCCCCGAATATGATCGAAAGGCCGCTGACTCCTCCGGTTGAGAAATGGTTGGGAAACTTAAAAAAATAAACGCCCACCGCCACCATCAGCGTACCGGCATTCATCAGTACAAAATCCTTTATTTTCGCGCGCACGTCACGTACCCTCTTATATCTGGTTTGAGTAGATTATACCACGCCGAAACGTGTAAGTATAACAAAAACTTTGAGAAATTTCAATGTATCCAAGTATACGGTTATACCCGTTCAAAACAATACAAACCATTTGTTTCAGCATAAAAATCTGTTTATAATAATACCAATACACATTCATATGGCATAATTCCAACACATCGGAGGGCAAAGGATGTACAATCTTTTAATCGGAGGAGCGGCCGGGCAGGGAATAGACACCGCGGCGGCCGTGCTGGAAAAGGCGCTCAAACGCTCCGGGTACCATGTGTTCACCATGCGCGATTTTATGTCCCGCGTGCGCGGCGGGCACAATTTCACCACCGTGCGTTTTGGGCCGGAGCCTATCTACGGCCACAGCGGCAAGTTTACCGGCATCATCGCGTTCAACGAAGAAACGGCAACGCTGCACAAAGACGAACTGGTTGAAGGCGGCTTCATACTCTGCGACGCCGCGCTTAACGTGGACGATCCCCGCGCCGTCAAAATCAACATGGCGGAAATCGCCCGCTCGCTCGGAGCCGCAAACGCGGCGGGCAGTGTGGCGATCGGTGCGGCGCTCAGGCTCTTTGGCGTAGCGCTGGATGGAATCGAAGAGGTCTTAGGCGAGTCCATCAAGGAAAAATACCTTGCTGTCAACCTGCAGGCGGTGCAAAAAGGGCATGCGCTGGTGGAAGAGCGCTATCAACACCTGGGCGGCCACTGCAACGATTGCCTGCTCATCACCGGCAGCAGGGCGCTCTCGTTGGGAGCGCTTGCGGCGGGCTTAAAATTCTATTCTGCCTACCCGATGTCCCCTTCCACCACCATCATGGAATACCTAGCCGCAAAGGGCGTAAAGGCCGGGGTGGTGGTCGAGCAGGCGGAGGACGAAATCGCCGCCATCAACATGGCTCTTGGCGCATCCTTCGCGGGCGCGCGCGCCATGACGGGCACCTCCGGCGGCGGCTTTTCGCTGATGGTGGAGGCGCTTGGCCTTTCCGGCATGGCAGAAATTCCGTTGGTGGTGGTGGACGTCCAGCGTCCCGGCCCTGTGACGGGGCTGCCCACGCGTACGGAGCAAAGCGACCTCAAGTTTGTCATCTCCGCGTCCCAGGGCGAATTTCCGCGTATGGTGATCGCATTGCGTAACCATACCGATTCGTTCTACCAAACCATACGCGCCTTCAACCTGGCGGAAAAGTACCAGATCCCCGTCATTCTGCTGAGCGACCAGTACCTGGGCGACGCTTCCGCCACCATTGCGCCGTATGACTTAAACGGCATTGAGGTGCTCTCCTGCGGCGTATCCGACGCCGGGCAGGAGGAATACCTCCGGTACCGTTATACGGAGGACGGCATTTCTCCCCGCCTGCTGCCGGGCAAGAGCGAGCATCTTGTCACTGCCGACAGCGACGAGCACGATGAGTACGGCCACATCACGGAATCGGCTCAAGTGCGCGTGAGAATGGCAGATAAACGCTTTAAGAAGATCGAAAAGCTCATGGAGGAACTTCAGGAACCGGAATTCATCGGGAACGAGGAATTCTCCACCCTGCTGGTCGGCTGGGGTTCCACTTACGGCCCGATCAAGGAGGCCGTAACGCTGCTCAACGCGAACCACGGCGGCGGTTACGCCGCGCTGGTGTTCGGGGACGTATACCCGCTGCCGCAGAAGCTCCTCAAAGTTAAGAGCGCGAAAGCGCACAGAATCGTCAACGTGGAGCAGAACGCAACCGGGCAGCTTGCGGGATTAATACGCGAGTTTACCGGCATCACCTGCACCGGAAGCGTTTTGAAGTACGACGGGCGGCAGATCACCGCGCAAGAGATCGCAGAACGGGTGTTACAGGAGGGAAAACAATGAGCGAGAGCGTATTTCAAACCTGCGAAACGGCATGGTGCCCGGGCTGCGGGAACTTTGCGATACTGGACTGCCTGAAAACGGCTCTTACCGAACTGGGCAAATCCCCGCATGAGACCTTAATGGCAGCGGGCATCGGCCAGGCGGCAAAAACGCCGCAGTACATCGGCGCCAACGCGTTCTGCGGGCTGCACGGGCGCTCGCTTCCCGCCGCGATCGCCGCGAAGATCGCCAACGGAAACCTGACGGTGGTTGTGGATACCGGGGACGGGGATTCCTATGGTGAGGGCGGCAACCACTTTTTGCACAACATCCGCCGCAATGTGGACATCACCCATTTTGTGCACGATAACCAGATTTACGGTCTCACCAAGGGGCAAGCCTCCCCCACCACGCTGGAAGGGCAAATTACGCCCGTACAGCCGGAAGGCTCCGCCAATACGGCATTCAGCCCGGCGCTTGTGGCCATCGCCGCGGGCGCGGGCTTTGTGGCGCGGGCATTCAGCGGCCGCAAGGAACACCTTGTTTCCATCATGAAGCAGGCCATCTCCTACAAGGGCTACGCGCTGGTGGATATCCTGCAGCCCTGCGTGAGCTTCAACAAGGTCAACACCTACGCGTGGTACAACCAACGCATCTACGAACTGGGGGAGGGTTATGACCCTTCGAACAAGCTTGCTGCCATGGAAAAGGCCATGGAATTTGGCGATAAAATTCCCCTTGGCGTGCTGTACCATAAGCCCGGGCAGGATTTCCATGAAAAGAACGCCGTATTAAAGGACGGCGTGCCGCTTCTGGACCGCCCCACCGATCCCGCGGTGATTCGGGACCTGATGCGGGAGTTTGTGTAACTCTTCATATAAAAACAAAAGAGCGGGCGTATTCGCCCGCTCTTTTGTTGGTCGAAAAAGCCCAGTGATATTCAACAATATGCCTTTCATATACTTCTAAACAGGCTATAAAAATTATATAATTACTCATATATGGAAACCGAATAGTTGTCACTTCTTCTTGATCCAAGCGCGATCCTATCATGCCGGAGGGGAAAACATGAACAAAAAGCAGCGCGGCATTCAATACCGCTATTACGAGATGCCCCCCAATTCCCCCGCTCTGCCGCTTTTGGGCAGCGGCTGGATCCGCGAATACGGGCTGGGGATCGAGGATCTGCATTTCCACAACTATCTGGAGATCGGGTACTGCTACGACGGGGCGGGCGACCTGGAACTGGGAGAAGACGTTCGCCCGTTTTCAGGCGGCATGTTTTCCATTATCCCGCCCAATTTCCCGCACAACACGCGCTGCGTGCCGGGCACAAAAAGCCGGTGGGAGTACCTGTTTGTGGACGTGTACGCGGTTTTATGTAAAGCGTTCCCGGAGGAGCCGGATCTGGTGGAGCAGATCGCGCTGCAGGCGTTTGGCGACGCAGTGTTTTTAAGGCACAGCGAAGACCTTGCGCTTTCCTCGCTCATTCTCAACACCATGGACGAATTCCGCAACCAAAAGGAGCTGCATTTGGAAAGCGCATGCGGCATGCTGCTCGCGCTGATCATCCATATCTCCCGCCTGCACGCGGGCAAAGAAAAGCGCTACACGTTTACCGCGCAGCGCAACGCAGCCATCATCGGCGCGCTCGACTACGTGATGAAGCATTACGCGGAAAAAATCCGAATTTGTGAGCTCGCGCAAGCCTGCCACATCAGCGAAACACATTTTCGCAGGCTGTTCCAGGCAGTCATGCATATTCCTCCAAACTCCTATATCAACCTCATCCGCGTGGAAATGGCATGCAAGCTGATGTGTTCCACATCGGAACCGCTCAAGGAGATCGCTGCGAAATGCGGGTTTACGACGCTTTCCTCTTTCAACAGGCACTTTAGAGAATTCATAGGCGTATCCCCCTTGCAATGGCGGCGGGACAACGAGTATTTTGAACGGAGGTTTAAGGACCAGAAAATACTCAGCTACCAGGGCTGGCGGTAGATGGTCGAATTTGCACAGTTGTTGAGCGATAATGAAAACACCGAACCCCCCGATGCTGTTATAATCAGGTTAGATCAAATCTGCGTTCATGCATGTACGCCGCCGTACGCTCCGATCCCGAGTAAAGAGGTTCATCATCGGCTCAAAAAAGAATAAAGCTTTAAGGGGGGTTTTTCCATGAAAAAAGCGCTTGCTCTGTTTCTTGCCCTGCTCATGACATTTGCTTTGGCCGCCTGCGCCACAACCACCCCAAGCTCCGGCCAGGAGGAGCCGGCCCCGGCGCCCGCGCCCGCTGCAGAAAAGCCTGAAAGCCTCGCGGCGCCAAGTGAAGGCGCCAAAAAGCTGACCGTATGGTGCTGGGACCCTGCGTTCAATATTTACGCCATGAACGAGGCCGCAAAGGTCTACCAGCAGCAATACCCCGATTTTACGCTGGAAGTGGTGGAAACCTCCTGGGATGACCTGCAGACCAAGGTAACCACGGCGGCGACCTCCAACCAGCTCGATACGCTGCCCGATATCATTTTGATGCAGGACAACGCGTACCAGAAGAATGTCATCAACTATCCCGATCTGATGCTGGATATCACAGGCAGCGGCATTGATTTTTCTCAGTTTGCCGCCGCCAAGACGGCATATTCCGTGGTCAACGGCAAGAACTACGGCGTTCCGTTCGACAACGGCACCGTCATCACGGCATTACGAACCGACGTGCTGGAACAGGCCGGTTATAAGATTGAAGATTTCACCGATACCACCTGGGACGATTTCATCGCAAAGGCCGAGGACGTGCTCGCGAAAACCGGAAAGCCGCTGCTCTCTTCCGTGGCGGGCCAGCCGGACCTCATTATGATACTCCTGCAATCCTGCGGAAGCAGCCTCTTTAACACCGACGGTACCCCCAACATCGCGAACAACGCCGAGCTCAAGGAAGTGCTGCGCGTTTATCAGGCGCTGGTCAGCAAGGGGATACTGGTGGAGGTGAACAACTGGGACGAATACATCGGCACAATCGTCAATGAAACCGTCGCGGGAACGATCAACGGGTGCTGGATACTGGCTTCCATACAGAGCGCGCAGGACCAGGCCGGGAAATGGGCCATCACAAACCTGCCCACACTCAATACCGCAAACGCCACCCACTATTCCAACAACGGCGGCTCGAGCTGGGGCATTATCGCAAACACCAGGAACAAGGATCTCGCCATTGATTTCCTGAAAAACACGTTTGCGGGAAGCGTGCCGCTGTATGAGACCATACTTCCCTCCTCGGGCGCTCTCGCCACCTATCTCCCGGCGGGCGCAAGCGACGTATACGCCCAGCCGCAGGCCTTCTTCAACGGCCAGCCCATATACGCCACCATCACCGAGTATGCGGGCAAGGTGCCCAGCAACATTACCGGCGTGTATTATTATGAAGCACGCGACGCGGTGGGCGTTGCCCTCGCCGGCATCATGTCCGGTACGGACGCCGCAACTGCGCTGGCCGAGGCGGAAAGCAACGTCAAATTCCTGATGGGCCAATAACAGCAGTCTTTAAGGGCCCTGAAAGCGGGGGGACCTCCGTCAGGACGGTTCCCCCGCTTTAGAACGAGTAATTTCACTTCGTATGGAAAGGGGCGAATCCATGCCTGCCAACACCTTGAAGAGCGGCCTTGGGCTTGAACAGAAACGCAGCATCACAGGGTGGACGTTCTTGCTTCCGGCTTCGCTGATGATCCTGTGGATGAACTTTTATCCCATGATAAAGGCGCTTCTCCTTTCGTTCCAGACCGGCGTTGGCAAAAATATGCGATGGGCGGACTTCTACAACTACGAACGGCTATTGCAGGACGTCGTATTCAAAAAGGCGCTTTCCAACACGTTCTTTTATTTGATCGTACAGGTGCCTTTGATGCTGTTCTTCGCGCTGATCTTAGCCGTGATGCTCAACGAAAGAAAGCTCAAATACCGGGGGTTGTTCCGCACCGCCATATTCCTGCCCTGCGCGACCTCGCTTGTTTCCTACTCGGTGATATTCCGGTCGCTGTTCGCGGCGGACGGGTTTTTAAACAGCATTTTAACGCAGGCGGGTATCTTAGACGCGCCATTCAACTGGCTGGGCAACCCAACGGCGGCGCGCATCGTCATCGTGATCGCGCTTCTTTGGCGGTGGACGGGGTACAATATGGTATTTTACCTTGCGGCACTGCAGAATATAGACCCCGCCATATACGAGGCGGCGAAAATCGACGGCGCGGGGCCGATCCGCCAGTTCTTTCAAATCACGATACCGCAGTTAAAGCCCATGATACTGCTTACGGCCATATTATCCACCAACGGCACGCTGCAGCTCTTTGACGAATCGTACAACCTTACGCGGGGCGGGCCCGCGGAAGCCACCATCACGTTGTCCCACCACATCTACAAGATATCCTTTGAATACTCCCCGAACTTCGGGTACGCGGCGGCGCTTTCCTATGTGATATTCCTGCTTGTGGCGGTGCTGGCGCTGATTCAGATGAAAGCGGGGGACAAACGATGAAACGGACGCTTGCTGATATTTTCCGCTACGGTTTTTTACTACTTGTTTCGTTTCTGTCGGTATTTCCGCTGTTGTGGATGCTGATTTCCGCCACCAACAAAAGCGTGGACGTCGTGCGCGGGACGCTGCTGCCGGGAACCTACCTGTTTGAAAACTTCAAAAGCCTGCTTGCCTCGCAGGATCTGGCGCGAGCCATGAAAAACTCCTTCGTCAACGCCACGACGCTGACGCTGATCTCCCTGTTGATTTGCTCTTTAGCCGGGTACGGCTTCGAAATATTCCACACCCGGGGTAAGGACCGCGTGATGCGCGTGCTTTTAACCGCCATGATGGTGCCGTTTGCGGCGACGCTGATCCCGCTGTTCCAGATGTTTTCAGAGATGGACCTGCTTAACACGACGGTCGGGTTCATACTGCCCACCATATCCACGCCGTTTCTGATTATGATGTTCCGGCAGAGCGCGCGCAGCTTCCCGCACGATATCATAGAGGCGGCGCGCATCGACGGGGTGAGCGAAATCGGCATATTCTTTAAAATGTTCCTTCCCACCATGCGCTCCACCTACGCCGCTGCCATGACCATCACATTCATGAACGCGTGGAACAACTATCTCTGGCCCAAGATCATCATGCTCAGCGACAAACAGACCACCATGCCGATGCTGGTCGCCAACCTCATTACCGGGTACGTGACCGATTACGGCATGCTGATGCTCGCCGTGCTCGTTTGTACGCTCCCCACGGTGATTATATTCTTCCTTCTGCAAAAGAGCTTTGCAGAAGGGATCACGGGCGCCGTGAAATAAAGAGATTCCGCGGATACCCGCTTACCATAACGAATAAGGAAAGGGATTCAGCCGAACGAGAGCGCATTGCTTTACCGGCCAGTAAAAACGTATGCAATTTGATCATAAAAGGATGTCCGACCCGTTGTTCTTTGAAGAAAACAGGATGCCCCCGCATTCCGACCACCGTTTTTACCGAAACGCCGCAGAGGCGGATACGGGGGAAAGCGGCTTTGTGCTTTCTCTCAACGGGCTATGGAAATTCGCATATGCCCCGAATGGTAAAAGCGCAATCCCGGGGTTTGAAGCTATGGATTACGACTGCAGACCGTGGGCGGATATCCGCGTGCCCGCGCACATCCAGCTCGAAGGATACGACATTCCTCATTACGTCAACATCCAATACCCGTGGGACGGGCATGAGGAGATCGCGCCGGGACAGATTCCAACCGAGTTTAATCCCGCCGCAAGCTACGTCAAATACTTTACGCTGCCTGAAACGCTTAGGGTCGAGCAAAACCTGTATATCTCGTTCCAAGGGGTGGAGAGCGCGTTCGCGCTTTGGCTCAACGGACGGTATGTGGGCTATGGGACAGACAGCTTCACGCCCTCCGAATTCAACCTGACACCCTATGTAAAGGAAGGCGAAAACAAGCTCGCCGTACAGGTATACAAATGGGCGTCGGGAAGCTGGCTGGAGGATCAGGATTTTTTTCGGTTTTCCGGCATATTCCGGGACGTGTATCTCTATGCGGTACCAAAAGCCCATGTCTGGGATTTAAAAATAGAAACGCAGCTTGCCGGGGATTTTCAAAGCGCCGATCTCAGCCTGACGCTGAAAACGCAGGGCGCCGGGCGCGTTACTGCCGCGCTTTTTGATAACTGCATCGAAATTGTAAGCGTGGAAACGGAACTGCAGGGAGAAACCCGTCTTTCCCTGCCCGTTATAAACCCGCGGCTGTGGAGCGCGGAACAGCCGAACCTTTACCGCCTGACGCTTACGCTGTTCGACGAGGCGGGGGAAATTCAGGAGGTTATCGCCGAGAAGGCAGGCTTCCGTAAATTTGAGCTGCATGACGGATTAATGCGCCTCAACGGCAAACGTATCGAGTTCAAAGGCGTCAACCGGCACGAATTCGGGTATTTAAATGGGCGGGTGATGAACAGAGAACTGATCGAGCAGGATCTCATTACCATGAAGCGGCACAACATCAACGCCGTGCGCACCAGTCATTACCCAAACGTCTCCCTCTTCTATGAGCTGTGCGACAAATACGGCCTGTATGTCATAGACGAAACCAATCTCGAAAGCCACGGCATATGGGATACCATCGCGCGCGGCGGCGCGAGCATGGACAGCGCCATACCCGGCGATAACCCGGAGTGGCTGCCCGCCATACTAAGCCGTGCAGACGCCATGTATGAACGGGATAAGAACCACCCCTGTATCCTCATCTGGTCCTGCGGAAACGAATCCTTTGGCGGAAGAGACATTTTTGAGGTTTCCCAGATGTTCCGCAAAAAGGACCCCTCCCGGCTGGTGCATTATGAAGGGGTGGCCCACGACAGGCGGTATAACGACACCACGGATATCGAAAGCCAGATGTACACGCCCGCGGCCGATGTGGAGGCGTTCTTACAGAAGAACCGCAGGAAGCCGTTCATCCTGTGCGAATACGGGCACGCCATGGGAAATTCCTGCGGCGGCGTACACAAATACACCGAACTGGCCGAGCGCGACCCGCTCTACCAGGGCGGCTTCATCTGGGATTATATCGA
>JAFABA010000203.1 GCA_023426265.1 Bacillota bacterium | reverse complement strand
GCACAGGGCGTAGCCAAAGCCGGTCAGCGGCACAGTAGCCCCTGCCCCCGCGAGATCCACCAGCGGCTCGTACAGGCCGATAGCAGTCAAAAACACGCCCGCCGTCACGAACAGCACCAGTACGCGTGCGGGTGTCATACGGGTCAGGCTGATGAGCAACTGGCCGACGACGCAGATCGCCCCGCCGATTACAAATACCATCAGGTAGTCAAACATGGTCAGTCATCCCTTTCCAGCACGACGGCATGCGCGATGCCGGGGATGCTCTCCCCCTGCATGGTGGCGTCCGGGCTCATCAGCGCGCCCGTGGCCAGAAACAGCATCCGTTTCCATGTGCCTTTTTCCAGAAGATGCAGCAGATGCGCGCTCAGCACCACCGCCGAGCAGCCGCAGCCGCTTCCGCCGCAATTGACGTTCTGCTGCTGCGCGTCGAACACCAGGTTTCCGCAGTCCAGATGCCTGTCTGCAATATCCACGCCTTCGTCCATGCACAGCTCGTGCAGCATTTCGGAACCAAAGCTGCCGAGGTCTCCGGTCACGATGGCGTCGTAATATGTTGCCGTGCGCCCCATGTCCGCGAGGTGCGTCAGGATGGTAGAACACGCCGCAGGCGCCATAGCTGCGCCCATGTTGGCGGCGTCCGTGATGCCCATATCAATGACCGTGCCGATGGTTCCGCTTTCAATGTGGATATTTCGAAATACAGCGGGACCCTTTTGCGCTTCCAATATGGCTTCCGCGCTTAATATCACAGCGCCCGCACCCGTTACGGTGCGCTGCGCGGTGGGCGGGCTGGTAGTACCCATTTCCAACGGATAGCGGTACTGCCGCTCCGCCGTGGAAAAATGGCTGGAGGCCGCGCAGGCCACGTGATCCGCAAAGCCGCCGTCGATCAACATGCTGCCCACCAGCATCGATTCCGCCATTGTGGAGCATGCGCCATACAGGCCCAAAAAGGGGATGCCCAACTGCCGCGCCGCATAGTTGGCGGTGATGATCTGGTTCAATAAATCCCCGCCCAAAAGGCAATTGAGCTTTTTGGTATCCCAGTTCACCTTGGTCAGCGCAAGGCGGACGGCCTGCTCAAACATTTTGCATTCCGCCTTTTCCCAACTGCTTTCCCCCCAGGTATCGTCGGTGAGTACCATGTCAAACGCAGGCCCAAGCGGGCCCTTGCCCTCCACGTCCCCCACGATATTGGCGGTGCTCAAAAGCCTGGGCTGTTTTTCAAACGCCACAGTATGTTCCCCACGTCTTTTTGACGCTGTCATTCGTTCCTCCGGTTATGAAATTATGAAAATAGCAAGTAAAGCAGCCCGACCAGTATCGAGCTTGAAATGCCGTATACCAGCACCGGGCCCGCCAAGCTAAAGAGTTTCGCGCCCACTCCCATGACGTATCCTTCGGTTTTGTGCTCCATCGCCGGGGCGACAATGGAATTTGCAAAACCCGTAATGGGCACCACGGAGCCCGCGCCCGCAAACGCGCCGATTTTATCATATACGCCCAACCCCGTCAGGAACGCGCCCAAAAATACCAGCACGATCGCGGTATAGATGGCCACGTCTTCCTCGTTTAACTGGAACCATTGCTCGCCGGTATCGTGGATGAGCTGGCCGATGCAGCAAATGATCCCGCCTACTAAAAACGCTTTCAGGCACATGGTAAAGGTCTTGCTCTTGGGCGCGCGATCCTTTACCATGGCCTGATAGGCCTGTGCTTTTTTGTCGTTCTTCACGATAAAAAGTTCCTCCTTATTGTTCCTTCCGGCCTATGAGCGGCCGGGTTCCCGCTGGCGGATCGGTTCCACATAAGGATGATACCGCTGCTCCCGCTCTCCGGGGCCCATGGAGCCCGCATTCCCGTGGATATCCGGAACGGGAAACGCCGCATATTTTCTCATTTGAGCTTCTCCTCCAATCGCAGATATGCTTCCAGCGCTTCCGGTTCCTCCGCCTTGGGTCCCTGCACCAGCTGCGCGTTTCTGTATACGTTCTCCCCGGAGCGCGAGAGAATAAAAATGCTTGTTATGATCGCGCCCAACAGGAAGAGCAGGATCAGCACAAGGATCCATAGCCTTTTTTTTGCCATAGGTACACCTCCTTTTGCTTTTAGCATGCACAAAAAGAGGTGTTTCTATGATACGGCAGGAAGCCATGGAGAGGCGAACGGTCCCGTCGCTTCCTTCTTTTGGCTTTTTCGCCTTATTCACTGAAATTTATAGATATAAAAAGGGGAGACGGCATTTGCCTTCTCCCCCGGATATGTATCAAACTTACTGGACAACCGGCCTCTTTTTAACAGGGCCTAGCGGCCCTGATCGTTGTCGCGGTTTCTTAAAAAGCTGGGCACGTCAAGGTTGCTGTGCTTATCCCGCGGGACATAGGTGCGGGGCGGTTCCTCCGGCTGCTCCTCCGCCCGGCGCTGCGTGGGCACCACGGGCTGGCGCGGCGGCTGCCAGGGGACCTGTGGCTCCTTGGCGACAACGGAGCTGAGCGGCTCGCGCATATCGCGCACGGTGATGCGCTGGCGCGGCTGCGGCGCCGGCTCCATATCCGATACCGTTTCAAATCCGGTGGCGATGACGGTGATCCTGAGGCTGTCGCCCATTTCCTCATCGATTCCCGCGCCCCAGATGATGTTGGCGTCAGGATCCGCGGTGGCCTGGATCAACTCGGCAGCCTCGTTGACTTCAAACAGCCCGAGGTCCGTGCCGCCGGTGATATTCATCAGCACGCCCTTCGCGCCGTTGATCGTGGTTTCGAGTAGCGGGCTTTCCACCGCCTGGCGCGCGGCTTCCACGGCGCGTTTGTCGCCCGAGGCCGTGCCGATGCCCATGTGCGCCATGCCCTTTTCTTTCATAATGGAGCGCACGTCCGCGAAGTCCAGATTGATCATGCTGGGCACGGCGATCAGATCGCTGATGCCCTGTATGCCCTGGCGCAATACGTCGTCCGCCACGCGGAGCGCATCCACAAGGCTTGAAGTTTTTACCACGTCAAGAAGCCTGTCGTTCGGTATGGTGATAAGCGTATCCACGGCGGGTTTTAGCATCTGGATGCCGCTTTCGGCGTTGCGCATGCGCACCTTGCCTTCGAATTTAAAGGGCTTGGTGACGACGCCCACCGTAAGGATGCCCATCTGCTTGGCGCATTCCGCCACAATCGGCGCCGCGCCTGTGCCGGTGCCGCCGCCCATGCCCGCGGTAATAAACACAAGATCAGCACCCTTAAGCGCCTCGGTGATTTGATCGCGGCTTTCTTCGGCGGCCTTGCGGCCGATTTCAGGATCGGCACCCGCGCCAAGGCCTTTTGTCAGCTTTTCCCCGATCTGTATTTTCTGGTTGGCGCGCGAAAGATACAGTGCCTGCTTGTCCGTATTCACGGCGATAAATTCCACGCCGCGCAGGCCGTACTGTATCATGCGGTTGACGGCGTTGTTGCCAGCACCGCCCACGCCCACAACCTTTAGCTGCGCAAATTGACCGCTTTCAAAATCCATTTCCAACATTCCGCTTCCCCCTTTATTAAAGGCCGGTTGAATGAGCCCAGGTTAGTTCGTTTTCATGAAAGAACAAATCCATTTTACCTTCATTTCAGCGCGCAGAAAATGCCTTCGCGCCCTATTTCACAAAAAGTTCTTTTAATCTCTGCAGTACGCCGCCTTCGTTCTGGGCGTAGGCGTCCTCGTCGGCAGTATGCAGAACAAATTCCATGGTGCCAAACACGCTCGCATAGTTGGGGGAATTCATGCGCGGCATCCAGGGCATGTCCTTGCGGACTGTAGCGCCAAGCATCTCCTCAAGGTATTCGCAGCTGCCGCGCATCAGGGCGAGTCCGCCGCCGGTCAGGCAGATGGAAGGCTGCTTGTCCGTATCGACGCCGAGCTGCCGCATGGTATCGTCCGCCATGAAGCAAAGCTCCTTCGCGCGTTCCTCGATGATGTACTGGATGGTGGCGCGCTCCACGCTCTTTGTGCCCTCGGCAGTGCGGATCAGCTCCGTGCTATCCTGATAATCCTGCGAGAACACGTACTTGCGCTTCACCTGCTCCGCCGCGGTCTGAGAGATATTGAGCCCGTACGCGATATCGTTTGCAAAGTGCATTCCGCCAAGCTCCACGGTATCCGATGCGACGATGGCGGAATTTAAGACTACGCTCACATCCGTATGGGTGTAACCAACGTCGAGGAGCACCGTGGGTTTGCGCCTGTCTTTTTCCGGTATCAGCATCAAAGCCGAAGCGAGCGGCGCGCTGATGCAGACGCCCGCGCGCAGGTGCATCTGTTCGATTGCTTCCTGCACCGGATTCAAAAACTTCTCGCATACATACACATGCGAGACCATCGCCTCGATCCGGGAAGCCAAAGCGTTAGATGGCAGCTCATTTTTTGCCACCCCGTCCAGCACAAAGGAATAGGGCGTGCTGTGTATGAGCCTGCAGCCTTCGGGCGGCTGCTTGGGAAGCGATGTATTGATTAGCATGTCGATATCCGCGCCGGTTATGCGTTTTGGCGCAGAATCGAACGAAAGCGTGCCTGTCCCAACGTATAACCTGGAAAACGGCGCGGGAACGGAAATGGAAACCTCCCGGAGTTTAAACCCGCATTCGCGCTGCGTCGACTGCAGGCTTTCCATAATCGCGCGCTGCAATTCCTTATTATTGCTGAACGCGCCAAAACGGTAACCGGAATAGTTTCTTACATCCGCGCCGTAGACCACCAAACCGTCCTGTCCGGCACGGCCCGCACACATGCTGGCAACTTTGGAGCTGCCAATGTCAAGCACCACTGCATGCTTCAACGGTGTTTCCTCCGTATATTTGGTATTGTTGGATTGGCCATACGTACACAAAGATAATATACCATATTTGGTATGCTTTGTGCAACGGGAGTACAAAATGTTCCATGGTAACCCATATATATCCATGCAAGCATGGTATATGAGAGCCTTTTTGCGCGATTTTTTTGAGCGGTTTACGCGCCTTCCGCCTCCCCGTCCGGCGACTCTTCGGGAGGCTCCTCCTACTGGCCGTTGTCCCCCGGCAGCGTTTCCCCGGTTTCCGTATCGGGCGGGGTATCCTGCCCCGTTCCCCCCGTCTCGCCTTCTTCGGGCGTCTCCAGCGACGTGGGGGTAGCCTGCGCCGGGGCGTAGATCGCCCCGCCTCTTGCGCTTACGTCAAGCGTCCCGCCAACAATCCCGCTTTTGCGCAGCGAGGGCAGCGCATCCCGCATCCAGGCGAGCTTTTCAGAAAGCCCGTCCGGCTGGCCAAGCATCACGGTGATGTTCTCCTTGGTATACAGGCAGACATTGAGGGGGTTGGAAAGGTCCGCCCGTGCAACATCCTTTATTAAATCGAGATTTTGCAGCTCTTTGATAAGCGTTAACAGTGCCTGGGTCTGCAGATCGCTTTTTGTGCCGATCTGCTCGTTCACCTCGAACCCGATGTTGGACATGCCGGACACCAGCAAAAGCTCTGATAAATCGCTGCCCTTTCCAATGGAGAGCACATGCCCGGTATCGTCTATGATGACGTCGTACTCCTGGCTTCGGATCGCAGCCACCTCCTGCCGCTCCGCAATGGCGATGCGTATGACGCCGGGCAGTTCTTTCACAACGGACTTCACCTGAAGATACGGGTTTTTCTCAATATTTCTTTTGACCTCGGCCGTGTCGCACAGCAGCATATGCTCCCCCTTGCGCAGGCCGGAAAGCTCAATGATGCTTTCATCCGCATATATCCCGTTGCCGTCCACTTCCACCGTCTGCAGCAGGAACAAAAAATAGCTTAACAGCAGCAGCGCGGTAACGGAAACCCCGGCGATGCCCCAGGCAATCAGCTTTTTTGGATTGACCGGCTGCTTCTGCGCCTTTTTTTCCTTCTTTTTTTGCCGGGCAAGCTCGCGTTCATGCGCCTTTTCCGCTTCACCTATGCTTTCCAGCCGATGGAGGCTCGATGTTGCCCCGGCTTGTCCGCTTTTTTTCCGGCTCTTTTCGGTAGGGCGGCCGGACGACCCAGTCTCTTTTGAAGATGGCTTTTGCTTTGATTCGTAAACGTTAAACCGCGTTGCTCCTCTTTCCTGCCGCGGCGCATAAGCCGTATTGCGAGAGCGTCTTTCCTGTACTTCCTTTTTGGACGGGAGAGGAGCATCCCGCTCACGCGGCGGCTCAAAGCGTTCAATGGGTTCCTTCTCTGTCCGTGTGCGGCCCGGAGCATACCGCTCGGTGGGTTTCGTTCGCGGGGGCTCTTGCCGCCGTGAAGGCCCCGGCCGGCCGGCCGGCTGCCGGGTGGGCTGCCGCATTCCGGTATGATCCGGAGGATATTTGTTTGCCTGTGTTGACGCCGGGGCTTGTCCCATACCGGCAGCCGGGGACGCGCCCGTGCGGTGCGTGGGCGCATATACCCGCGTGTTTTGAGGCCCTCTTTTAGAGCTATTTCCGCCGGTTCCCTTGTTTTGCATTCAGCTTCCTCAAAGCACTTCTTCCTGTCTGTGAATATTGGCGCCCAGCGCCGCAAGATCGCGTTCAATATTTTCGTAGCCGCGGTCCACATGCTCCGCACCGTGTACCACCGTTTCCCCCTCCGCGCGAAGTCCGGCCAGTATCAAAGCCGCCCCGCCGCGCAGATCCCTTGCATCCACATTTGCTCCCGTCAGCCGCTTCACGCCGCGTATGACCGCGATACGTCCGTTCACGCTGCTTTCCGCGCCCATGCGTGTCAGCTCCGAAGCATGCTTGAACCGGCTTTCGAACACGTTTTCCACAATGACGGAAGTACCGTCCGCTACCGTGCACAGCGCGAATATCTGCGCCTGCATGTCGGTGGGAAAACCGGGGTGCGGCAGCGTTTCCACGCGCTTTAATTCGCGCGGGCGCTTGGGGCCGATGACCCTGAGATAATTTAAGCCGAACTGCACCTCGCAGCCTGCCTCCCTGAGCTTGCTGATGACGCTGCCCAGGTGCTCGGGCGCGATGCCGCGGACGCAGACGTCCCCGCCGGTAATGGCCGCCCCGCACAAATAGGTGCCGGTGACGATACGGTCCGCCATGATGCGGTGTTCCACCGGCTTGGGGTCGCAGCCGCCCTGTATTTGAATGGCGGAGCTTCCCGCTCCTTTTACCGTATAGCCAAGCGCGCAGAGGAAGTTCTGTAAATCCATAATCTCCGGCTCACGCGCGGCGTTCTGTATCACGGTTTCCCCGCGGGCGGAAACGGCCGCCATCATAGCGTTTTCCGTCGCGCCCACGCTCGGATAATCCAAATGGATGTGCGCGCCGCTTAAATTGCCGCCCATGCAGCGGATGGTCCCGAAGGATTCTTCGATCTCTACGCCAAGAGCCCCTAAAGCTGCGATGTGCAGGTCGATGGGCCTTAGTCCGATATCGCAGCCGCCCGGAAAGGTCGCGACCGCCCGGCCAAACTTCCCGACCATGGGGCCAAGCAGGAATATCGAGGACCTGAGGGACTTGGACAGGTGCTCCGGAAGCTCATGACACTGCGCGTCCCGCGGGTCTATTACTAGGACATTCCCCTCCCAGGAGATCGTACAGCCGAGTGCGCGCAACAGCTCTATCATGTTGTATACGTCGCTCAGGCGCGGACAATCGATTAAACGTACTGGATGCTGCGCCAACAGCGCGGCCGCCAGGATAGGCAGCGCCGCATTTTTTGCGCCTGGCGCGTTCAGCTCGCCGCAAAGCGGCGACCCGCCCGCCACGATGATACGGGACATCAAATTTCACCTCCGGATGGCTCGCGAACAATTTCATCTTATGCATCCGGTTGAAAAAACGTGCCGTACCTGCGTTTTGGCACCCCATGTCCCCTGTTCCTCGCTTCAAAGCCAGTACTTTATAATTCGGATGTATGCCGCGAAATGTTTAGCAGGACGCCCATTGCGCTCATAAAAATCAGCAAAGAGCTGCCTCCCGCGCTGATAAACGGCATCGCCTGGCCGGTGGTGGGCATAACCCCTGTAACGACGCCCACGTTCACCGCGACCTGCAGCGCAAATACGATCGTGATCCCCGCGGCGAGCAGGCTTCCGAAGCGGTCCTTGCATTTTAACGCCACGCGGATGCCGCGGTATACGATGAACAGATACAGCAGCAGCACCACCGCGGCGCCGATAAACCCAAGCTCTTCCCCGACGATGGAATACACAAAGTCGCTTTCCCCGAACGTCAGGTACAATAGCTTCTGACGGCTGTTGCTCAACCCCTGCCCGAACAGGCCGCCCGCGCCCAGCGCGTAGAGGGACTGTATGAGCTGGTAGCCCGTGCCGGAAGAGTCCTCCCACGGATCGGTGAAGCTGACTAGCCGCGCGAGCCGGTAAGGTTCAATGACGGCAAGCAATACGAACAGCCCCACGCCCGCAAGCATCATCAGCGCAATGTACTTAAAATCCGCGCCGCCCACATACAGCATGGCGATGCCCATCATGCCGATGATAACGGCCATGGACATATTGGGCTGGAGCATGATGAGCCCGCAGATGACGCCCAATACCAGCAGCATGGGCAAGAGCCCTTTGATGAAATCCTTCATCAGATGCTGGCGGCTGGCCATAAACGCGCTCATGTAGATCATCATGCCGAACTTCGCCACTTCGGAGGGCTGTATGCTCTGCCCCGCGATGGAAAGCCAGCGCTTCGCGCCGTTGTATTCGCTGCCAAAGAGCAGTACCGCAACAAGCAAAATGCCGCATACCAGCAGGATCGGGGTTTTGAGCTTATCGAGCACATGGTAGTCGATCCGTGTAAGAAGGAACATGACGGGGATGGAAAGGGCAAGGTAAATCGCCTGTTTGCGCACGTAGAACAGCGAATCTCCGATTTTTTCCTGTGCGGAATAGTAGCTGGCGGAGAACACCATGACAAGGCCGATGGCACACAGCAAGAGCACCACGAACAGGATGCCAAAATCCATGCGCCCCGGCTTTGCTTTTTTTAAGCCTCGCTCCATACTATAGGCTTCCTCCCGCAACTCCCGCTCCTTACGTCAATACCGCCCTTCATCCTATGCGGGCGGATATGCCTTTTATGCCTCAAATCTTCCGGCATGCGCTTACGCCGGATACGCCATTACGATGTCTTTGAACACGCGGCCGCGCTGCTCAAAATTATCGAACATGTCCCAGCTTGCACAGGCCGGGGAAAGCAACACCGTATCTCCGGGGGAGGCAAGCTCCCGCGCCATATTCACCGCTTCCTCAAAGCCGCCCGTGCAATGGACGATGTTTGTAAAGCCTGTGCGCCGGGCCGCATCCAGTATCTTTTCCGCCGTTTTCCCCAATGCCACCGCGGCTTTCACGCGGCTTTTCACCATAACGGCGAACAGCTCGTCAAACGAGCTGTGCTTGTCGTATCCGCCCAAAAGAAGTACCGTCGGCCGATCCATGGCGGCAACCGCCTTGATGGTGCTGTCCGGGTTGGTACCCTTGCTGTCATTGATGTAGCGTACACCGCGGCGCTCAGAGACAAATTCTATTCTGTGCTCCACACCGGGGAACGTCATGAGCGTTTCCCGGATGACGGCTGGCACAACGCCCCGCGAGAGCGCGATGCAGGCGCACAGCATGGCGTTTTCAAGATTGTGCGCGCCGGGAATGCGGATTTCGCTTTGCAGGCACAATACGCCTTCCTCCCCGCTAAAGCGGTAGCGCACCTCCTGCCCGGCAAGATACACGCCTTCCTCCACCTCTTCCCGCCGGGAGAAATAGAGCTTGCGTGCGGGGGTCTTTGCCGCCATATCCAGTACGACGGGATCGTCGTAATTGAGTATGGCAAAATCGTCCGAAGTCTGGTTGTCGAATATCTTGCATTTGGCGGCGATATAGTTTTCCATGGTCAAGAACCGGTCCAGGTGGTCCTCCGTGATGTTACAGACCGCAGCCGCCTTGGCGTGGAAGAACAGGTTGCCTTCGAGCTGCAGCGCCGCCGTTTCCGCCACAATAACGTCCCCTTCCCGGGTTTCAAGCGCGCGCTGCGTGATGGGCGTGCCGATATTGCCTAAGACAAATGTATTCCTGCCTGCTGTTTTAAATATCTCCCCGGTGAGCGCGGTGCAGGTCGTCTTGCCGTTGGTACCGGTGATGCACAAAAACTCGCCTTTACTATACCGCCAGCCCAGCTCGATTTCGCTGATGACCTCGATGCCAGCGGCGCGCGCTTCTTCCACAAAGGGCTGAAAAAGCGAAACGCCGGGGCTGACCACCACAAGGTCCACACTGGAGATATATTCCGCCGGGTCACGGCCCAGCGCATTGATAAACTTTACGTCCGAAAATGCAGTTGCAAGCTCCGGCACTTGCGTTCGCGAATCGTTAAGTACCAAATGCCAGCCCTGGGAAGCAAGCAGTTGGGCGCTCGCGATCCCGGAGCGTGCCATGCCTACGATGAGCGCGGTCTTCATGAGTTCCATCCCTTTCCCAAAAATCCTGAAATCTTATTTAAAATGAAAACGCCCTTACGGACGATGCTTGATAAAAAAAGCCGTTCGGGCGGCAGATGCTTGAGGCAACAGAGCCGCCTCTTTCCCTCAAACATCCGTCAGTCCCTCCGCCACGCCAAGCGCCAACTAAAAACGCGGCATCCCGAGACCCGCCCAGA
>JAFABA010000091.1 GCA_023426265.1 Bacillota bacterium | reverse complement strand
TAAACGGGGAACTATCCCGGTCGGAACCCTTAACGTCGTAGCCGCGCGCGCGCAGGATCTGTGCAAGGCCGTTCATGCTGCATCCGCCGATGCCAACGAGGTGTACGCGAGACTTTCCCTGGAGCATGCAAAAAGAACCTCCCTTAAATGGCTTCCTACATTATACGACTCGGATGTTGGAATGTCTACAAAGGGAGGCGTGGCGTTGACCGGGGCGTACAGGCCGGATTATAATGGAAGCGCTTACATGAAGAGGCGGAGTATGTATTATCATAACACCGCCGTCTCTTCCCGAACATGGGATGCCGCGTAAAAACAAGTGCTTACTGGCTGTCACTGAAAGGCAGGAATCATGAGAAAACGCGTCTTCTGGGAAAAGCTTCCCGTTTCCCGTAGGCATTTCTTCTTGATCAAGCGATACAATTTGCCTTCCTTAACCCTGCCCGCCGTTGACAATACCGCGCAAAACGGTTAAACAAGCGTATTACTTAATTATGGAGGCTGCAATGCAAGAATTTCAAGTAAAGCGTTCCGGCATAGGGCGCTATTTATACATTCTTATGGCGCTTATTATGATAGCCGTATGCGTCTATTTGCTGAATACCTCCCGCTCTTGGATTGGCATTGTCGGTCTTATATTCCTCGTGCCGATGGCTCTGATTTTCATCTGGGCAGCTTTTCGCGGGCCTTTGCTTATCATCACTTCAGAGGGCTTTACAGACAACAGCTCTGCTGTTGCAGCCGGGTTTATTCCGTGGGATATGGTTTCCCGTATGGTGCTCGTTGGCTTTAACGGGCAAGTCTCCGTCTCCGTCTATTTAAAGGATCCGCAAGCTTACGTAGAGAAGCTCCCGTCTTTTAAAAAATATGTCGCCGAACAACATCTTGCCGCGAGTTATGGGCCAGTCAATATTCACTTAATGGCTACTGCCTTACGCCCTCAGGATATTCTTGCGCGTATGATCGAGTTCTGGGAAGCTTCCAAGAAAAGCGCCCCACCGTCTTCCTTCATCCCGCCCGCCATTGACAATACCATGCAAAACGGCTAAAATAGCGGCATACGCGAAAGGCTTGCCTTTCCAAATACCTTGCGTAGAAGTGGAGCCGTTTTTTAATACCGTCCCAAAGAGAGCAGCCCATATGCTGAAAGGGCGGCGGCGGGAAAAAGCGCACTCGCCACGGAGCATCCGCGTAAACCGTTTTGCGGCATAAGCGCGGCGTCACCTCATGATGCGGGGAAAAAGGCGGTAAAGGGTTTTTTCTTTGCCGTAAAAAAGAGTGGTACCACGAACACGCCTCGTCTCTTTACCCATTGAGACAAGGCCTTTTTTATGGCAATGCTTAGGTTAGAGATAGAAAACGGAGGGACAGAACACAACATGGCGGACAGGTACGATCCCGGCGTAATCGAGCCGAAATGGCAGCAAAAATGGGAGGACGCGCACTGCTTTGAAGCGGAAGCCTCCCACGCAAAACCCAAGTTTTACGGGCTCATCGAGTTCCCGTACCCCTCGGGCATGGGCCTGCATGTGGGCCACCCGCGCAGCAACACGGCTATCGACATCATCTGCCGCAAGCGCAGAATGGAAGGCTACAACGTGCTGTATCCCATCGGCTGGGACGCGTTCGGCCTGCCCACGGAAAACTATGCCATAAAGACGGGCATCCACCCCGCGATTGTCACGAAGAACAACGTGGATCATTTCCGTTCACAGTTAAAACGCCTTGGCTTTTCGTTCGATTGGTCCCGCGAGGTGAACACCACCGACCCGAACTATTACAAGTGGACGCAGTGGATCTTTTTAAAGCTGTTCGAAAAAGGGCTTGCGTACAAGGCGGAGATCCCTATCAACTTCTGTACGTCCTGCAAGGTCGGCCTTGCGAACGAGGAAGTGGTGGACGGCGTGTGCGAACGCTGCGGCGGCGCGGTTGTGCGTAAGGTCAAGAGCCAGTGGATGCTCAAAATCACGCAGTACGCACAGCGGCTTATCGATGATCTCGACCAGCTCGATTACATCGAAAAGGTCAAAATCCAGCAGCGCAACTGGATCGGCAGGAGCGAGGGTGCGGAGGTCACGTTCGCGATCGAAGGCTTCCCGGAAGGCCTGCGCGTGTTCACCACGCGGCCGGATACGCTCTTCGGCGCAACATACATGGTCGTTTCCCCCGAGCACCCAATCGTGGAAACGCTCAAGGACAAAATCACGAATATCGCGGACGTGCGCGCCTACCAGGAGGCCGCAGCCCGCAAATCCGATTTTGAGCGCAGTGAACTTTCTAAGGAAAAAACCGGCGTGCCGCTCAACGGCGTCACCGCCGTCAACCCCGTAACCAGCGCGCAGATCCCGGTGTGGATTTCAGATTATGTGCTCATGGGCTACGGCACGGGCGCGATCATGGCCGTGCCCGCGCACGACGAGCGCGACTGGGCGTTTGCGAAGAAGTTTGATCTCCCAATCGTGGAGGTCGTTGCGGGCGGCAACGTGCAGGAAGAAGCCTACACCAATACCGAAAGTGGCAAGCTCGTCAATTCCGGCTTCCTCAACGGCATGGAGGTAAAAGAGGCCATTCCCGCCATCGCCAACTGGCTGGTGGAAAAAGGCTTGGGCGAAAAGAAGGTCAACTTCAAGCTCAGGGACTGGGTATTCTCCCGCCAGCGTTACTGGGGCGAGCCCATCCCGCTCGTCCACTGCGAGCATTGCGGCTGGGTGCCGCTGCCGGAAAGCGAACTCCCGCTCGTGTTGCCGGAAATTGAGGAGTATATGCCGGGCGAGGACGGTTCCTCTCCGCTTGCGCGCGCCAAGGACTGGATCAAAACCACCTGCCCGAAGTGCGGCAGGGAAGCCTCCCGCGAGACGGACACCATGCCCCAGTGGGCGGGCTCGTCCTGGTACTTCCTGCGCTATATCGACCCGCACAATGAGAATGCGCTTGCGGACCCCGAGGAGCTAAAATACTGGTCCCCAGTGGACTGGTACAACGGCGGTATGGAGCATACGACGCTGCACTTGCTGTACTCCCGGTTCTGGCACAAGTTCCTTTACGACATCGGCGTGGTACCCACCCCCGAGCCGTACCAGAAGCGCACCAGCCACGGCATGATCCTGGGCGAGAACGGGGAGAAGATGTCTAAATCCCGCGGCAACGTCATCAACCCGGATGAAATCGTGGATGAGCTGGGCGCGGACACCTTCCGCATGTATGAAATGTTCATGGGCGCGTTCGACCAGCCCATCCCCTGGAGCAACACCGGCGCGCGCGGCTGCCGCAGGTTTTTGGACCGCGTGTGGCGGTTGCAGGAAATGCTGGAGGGGACCGGTGAGTCCGCCGATATGCGTTCTAAAGTCCATGCCTGTATCAAAAAGGTAACGGAAGATTACGAACGCATGAAGTATAACACCGCCATCGCCGCCATGATGGCGCTGGTGAACGACTTCTACGCGAAAGGAACCGTCACGAAAGACGAGCTGCATACGCTTTTGACCATACTCTCGCCGGTGGCCCCGCATATTGCGGAGGAAATGAATGAGAGTTTAGGCTATGACCCCCTCTACGCCACCCAGTGGCCCAAGTGGGACGAAAGCGCGCTCATAGAGGACAGCATCGAGCTTGCCATACAGATCAACGGCAAGGTTCGCGCCCGCATGATGGCGGCGGCCGATGCGCCCAAGGAGGAAGTGGAGGCTGCGGCAACTGCGCATCCCGAGATCGCGCCGCTGCTTTCTGGCAAGACGGTGAAGAAGATCATCGTGGTGAAGAACGTCGTCAATAT
>JAFABA010000072.1 GCA_023426265.1 Bacillota bacterium | reverse complement strand
TGAGAACATCATATTTCCCGCCGTCGGAGAACCACCACAGCCCTTCTAACGGCGGCACAACGTATTCAAAATATCCGTCCACATCGCTTCCGGCCTTGCTCATTTTAATAGTCCACGCAAGCGCATACAACGCCCCCACGCTTTGCTGGTATTCTCCATTCGGCGTGTTCGGGTTCCCCTGCCCTTCCACCATCAAAAACTGCATGGGCGGCACTTGGATTGCCACGGGTTCCGCCTTAGGCAGATATAAATCTTTATATGCTTTTTTATAATCCAGCTTTTCCATACCTGCCTCCTTAACGTAACGCAATGTAGATGTGGATCGCGCGGTTCTCGCCCTCCGGTGCGGGAAAATACTCCTCAAAATCGCCCGTATAGGCCCGATCGAGCGGCATATTCCAGATTTCCCCCCACAGCTTCGCCACCGTATCCACATCATCCCCAAGGGCAGCAAATTTGGCGTAGCGCCCCGCCGGGATCATGGCCGCAACCATGCCCTGCGGCAGGGCCGAGGCATCTTCCACCTCACACCCTACGGTCATGTCGTACTCTATGCCATCGGCGGAATACCCGGAGTAAAGCCCAATGGAACGGTCGTTGCTTTTGCCCACAATGCTCTCATACGCATCCCCGGAAAACAGCGCCTGCCACAGCCCGCCGATGACATTCTGCATATCCGGGCTGCTGTTGGAAGTCCTCGCCTGGAAGCCAACCATTGTTTTTGCCAGCAATGTCACGACTTCGTATTGCATATCAATTTCTCTTTTCTATATTTGATATGCACAGCGTATCATCGCAACCTTGACAACAGCATGTCATATTTCATATTTATGCAGCATGTTTTTTAATTTTTCAATCAGGTCACGCCGGATATCTTCAGGCGAAAGCAGCGTCAGATGCTCCCCGTACGTCATGAAATACTCTGTCAGCCAGGCGTTGTTGGGCATGGAGAATCGAACCAGAAAGCTCCCGTCCTCTTCCCGCTGCCACTGTTCTTTTTGGAATTCTTCCCGCACGCGGTACTCCATGTTTGGCGCGATGCGTACGGTCAGTTCCACCATGGGCGCAGCTTCAAAACGGTGTCCCGGCGCCTGGAAGTCGGGAAGCGGCCTTCTTGGAAACGCCTCGGGCAACGTTACGATATTGTCCATGCGCAGCAGCTTAAAATAGCGGAAATCCTCCCTGTCCCTGCAAAAGCCAAGCAGGTACCAGTCCATACCGCGGAACACAAGCTTCATGGGTTCCACGGTACGCGTTTTTGTGCCGCCGTTCATGCCGCTGTATTCGAATTGGGTAAGGCGCTGCGCGAATATGGCGCTTTTGAGTGCGGCAAACCGATCGCTAACGGGGCTGCGGTTCCCCCACAGGGAAAAATCCACCTCAATCCAGTCCAACCCCTCCTGCCCGAACAGCGCGGAAAGCTTACTGAGCACCGGCCGGGCAGCCTCCGGCTGCACCGCGCCCATCCCGCGCAGAGAGGAAAGAAGATTCTGCCGCTCGTCCTCATTCAGGTATGTTCGGCTGAATATATAGTTCTCCGTCAGCCGAATGCCGCCGTTCGCGCCTTTTAGGGCGAATATGGGCACGCCCGCCTGTGCAAGCGTCTCCACATCCCGGTAAATGGTACGCTGCGAGACCTCAAAATGCGCGGCAAGCTCCCTGGCCGTCATGCTTTTGCGGTTGAGTAAGAGGTATACGATTTCAAACAGGCGGTCTAGCTGCATGGGTGCTTCCCCTATAACGGATTGTTCAAAACGGCTGCAACACGCTCAAATATTCGTCCATGACCACGGTAGTTTCCCTGGCGTCCACGTCGAAATAGCCCCCCGCCTCGTCCCCGCGGCACAAAACCACGCGGCTGGTCATGTTCGCGGCGCTGCAGCTGTGGTTGGGAATGATCTCTACCCTGTCGCCAATGCTTAAAGTAAGCGGCGTTTCGCTTTCGAGTATGCCCACCTCCTCGGAAAGGCTTGTAACGGTGAGGCTCTCATATCCCACCACCCTCCCGTAGCCCACAACGCCGCTGTTGCCGTGCGCCCCCTTATCCAGCCCCAGGCATTTGCTTCCGGCGTCCATAACCCATTTCCGGTCCCCGCGCTTGCTGATGATTGTGGCGAGTACCGTAAGCGAACAGCGATCGGCATCCGTGCCCAATGCAGTCTGTACGACGTCATAAAACACATAGTTGCCGGGGCGGACGGCGGTAATGACGCCGCTTTCTGCTTCGCGGGAAAATGTCGGCGTGCTTCCGCTCGCTACCATACCACAGGGAAAGCCTTCCGCGCGTACGCTGTCCCTGGCCCGCCGCAGCGATGTTTCTTCCTGCCTAAAGCACGCGGCGACCCGTTCCAACGACGTCGCGGCGTAAACCTGGCCCGGATGGCTTGCGATACCGATAAAACTGAGGTTCGGATAAGCGCTTGCAATCTCCCGCACATACTTTCCCGCTTGTTCCGGGTCCACGCCAAAGCGGTGGAGGCCGACGTCCACAAGCAAAAAATAGTCCCACTTCAGACCGTTTTTCTTGCAAAAAGCATGATAAATAGAGGCCGTCTCCAACGTATCGACGCTTACGGCAATGGAGGTCTTTTCCCCTATCTTTCTCATGCGCATGAGGTTGCGCTCGCCCAAAAACGGATAGGCGAATGTGATGTGTTTTGGCGCGAGCAAGGCAAAGCGTTCCGCCTCCAGAATACTGCCCACCAGCAATCCGGCAGCGCCCGCCTCCATCTGCAGCTTCGCGATGTAGCTGGATTTATGCGTCTTTGTCATGGGCATGAGCGCTTTTCCGTTGCGGTTGCAGACGGCCTGCGCTTCTTCTATGTTCTTTCTTAATTTCCCTTCGTCCACCAATGTGCAGGGCGTGGGCAATGCGCTTTTATTCATGTTTGCATGTCCATTTCATCGTTCTACCCGCATTATATCATTGTATTGGTATCGCTTTACAACAACTCCATTGGAATTCTATTTGAAATTATCTCTTTGGTGTGGTACGATACTCGCAATTTAAACAAATCAATCTTAAAGGTCGAATATCTATGAATGAATATCTGCAGATCAGCGTAATGGCGCGCATTCATAATATCAGCAGGCAAACGTTGATTTATTATGACAAGGTCGATTTGTTTAAGCCCCATCATATCGATGAAAATGGTTACCGATACTACAGCGTTTACCAGATCCCGTTTCTAAGGGAAATTTGCTTTTTGAAATCCATCGGCATAGACCTTGAAAGCATTAAGGCAAACCTCAAAAACCGCAGCCTGAATTCCACCACCGAAATGCTCTCCTGCCATTACGAGCAATTAGAAAATCAGATCCGTGCGCTGAACAAGCAAAAAAAATACATCGAACGCCGCCTGACCAATTACCACAACGCGGAAACTTACCAGGATGAAGTCAACAAACCGTTTCTTCAAACGTTCCCGGACCGCCACGCAATATTTGTTCCGTTCGGCGGCGCCGTGGACAGGCCCCGCCTGCATTTGACCATGATGCAGGCATGGAACATATTAAGCAGCCACAACCTGCTCCCTGCCGCGGGTTTCGGCACGTTTATCAGCAACCATGAAGGGGACGCGGAAAGCATGCTCGAAAACGCGGGGATTTTTATGTTTATTCCGGAAGAGGACGCCTTCAAATCCGAAAACACCGTATTTTTAAAAGGCGGGGAATATATTTGCCTTTATAAGTACGCCATGCCGTATTCCACGCAGATTTTATGCAGCCTGCTCGACTGGACCAAGGAAAACCGCTATTCCGTGACAGGCCCCATACTGGACGAATGCATTTTGGATACCACGTTCCACAATCAAAAAATCGGCGCGGACTTTTGCAGGATACAGGTTCCGGTATCCAGGCAATAGCCGTCGCAAAAAAAGCCGCCGGGCGACCCGCCCCGGCGGCTTTTTTTGCGCCCCGGGACCGGATAAAGTGCACCCGGAATAATTTGTCGAAAAAATGCTTGACTGTATTTCTACTATACATCTTACACTGCGTTTTATAACAAAGCGCATTGTGGCGCAACAAATCTGTATAGGAGGAAATCGTATGCCAGAACAAAAGATCGACAGCCTGCGTTCCGCGTTGGAGCTACTAAAAGGCGTTCCCGGAGAGCTGTACGAGACAAACGAGCCAGCGGATCCCCATGCGGAAATTTCGGGTGTCTACCGGTATGTAGGTGCCGGCGGCACTGTCAAGCGTCCCACGCGGATAGGCCCTGCCATGCTCTTCAACAATGTAAAGGGGCATCCCGACGCAAAAGTTATCATAGGCCTGTTGGCGAGCCGTAAGCGCGTTGCGCTGATGCTGGGTACCGAGCCGGAGAAACTCGGCTTTTTGCTCAACGAGGCCGTCAAGGCCCCTGTGGCGCCGGTCGTCGTCCCCAGCGAAAAAGCGACCTGCCAGGAAGTGGTCTATCGTGCAAGCGAGCCCGGCTTTGACATCCGCAAGCTCGTCCCCGCGCCCACCAATACCGAAGAGGACGCAGGCCCCTATATCACCATGGGCATGTGCTACGCCTCCGACCCGGAGACCGGCGAATCCGACATCACCATCCACCGTCTCTGCCTGCAGAGCAAGGATGAAATCTCCATGTACTTCGTGCCCGGCGCGCGCCATCTTGAAGTATTCCGCGCGAAAGCGGAGGCCGAGGGAAAGCCGCTGCCCATTTCCATCAGCATCGGCGTGGACCCCGCCATTGAGATCGGCGCCTGCTTCGAACCCCCCACAACGCCGCTGGGCTTTAACGAGCTGAGCATTGCGGGTGCCATCCGCAAATCCCCCGTGGAGCTCGTCAACTGCCTTACCATTGGGGAAAAGGCCATCGCCAATGCGGAGTATGTGATCGAGGGTGAGCTTTTGCCCAACGAGCGCATCCGCGAGGACGTCAATACCGATACCGGCAAAGCCATGCCGGAATTCCCGGGTTATACCGGCAGCGCGTACCCGGCGCTCCCCGTTATCAAGGTCAAAGCGGTCACGCACCGCAAGAACCCCATTCTTCAGACCTGCATCGGCCCCAGCGAGGAGCATGTCAATATGGCGGGCATCCCCACGGAAGCGAGCATTCTGCAGATGGTGGAAAAAGCCATGCCGGGACGGCTGTTGAACGTATACGCGCATGCCGCGGGCGGCGGCAAATATATGGCCGTGCTCCAGTTCAAAAAGAGCCAGCCGAGCGACGAGGGCCGCCAGCGCCAGGCAGCGCTGCTTGCTTTCTCCGCATTCTCCGAGCTCAAGCATGTCATTTTAGTGGACGACGATGTGGACCCGTTTGACAGCAACGACGTTCTGTGGGCGCTCAATACCCGTTACCAGGGGGACATGGATACCATATTCATCCCCGGCGTCAGGTGCCATCCGCTTGACCCCTCCCAGAATACCGCCTACAATCCCCTGATCCGCGACCGCGGCATTTCCTGCAAGGTGATATTCGACTGCACAGTGCCTTACGCGCTCAAGGAAAAGTTCCAGCGCTCCAAGTTTATGGAGCTTGATCCCGCCCGTTTTGCACCTGAGCTGTTCAACTAAAAAGAGGGGGTAAGTGTTATGCCGATCGGTGTTATCGTAAACAGTCTTGCTGTTCTGTTTGGGGGACTTTTGGGGGCGCTGCTCGGGAAAAAGATTCCTGAGCGTTTGCGTACATCCCTGCCCCTTGTGTTTGGCGCAGCCTCCATGTCCATGGGCATCAACTACATCGTAAAGATGCATACGCTGCCCGCAGTCGTGCTCTCCCTGATTCTCGGTACGGCGATAGGCGAGCTGATCCGGCTGGAAAAGGGAATTGAAAACGTCGCCATAAAGGCAAAGGGCCCGGTAGAAAAGCTCTTTTCCGGCGGCGGCAGCAACCAGAGCCAGGCGGAGTTCATGGAGAAGTTCGTGGGCATTCTGATCCTGTTCTGCGCCAGCGGCACAGGAATATTCGGCGCGCTCAAAGAGGGGATGACCGGCGACCACTCCGTGCTGCTTACAAAGTCCATACTGGATTTCTTTACCTCAGCCATATTCGCCGCATCCCTTGGATACCTGGTCATGACCATCTGCGTGCCCCAGGTTGTGGTGCTGCTGGCACTGTTTTTCAGCGCCACGTTTATCCTGCCGCTCACAAACGACGCCATGATCGCAGATTTTACCGCCTGCGGCGGCATGATCATGCTGGCAACGGGCTTCCGCATCAGCGGGATCAAGTCGTTCGCAAT
>JAFABA010000061.1 GCA_023426265.1 Bacillota bacterium | reverse complement strand
TGATCATCCGCTCGTTGATCTGTTCCCCGCCCAGTTCCGCCACCTTCTTTTGGTCCCGCAGCACCACGATGCGCGAGCAGCAGCGGAGCATTTCGTCGATTTCGGAGGAGATGAAAACGAGCGCCATGCCGCCGTGGGCAAGCGTGACCACGATCTTCTGGATTTCGGCTTTGGTGCCCACGTCGATCCCGCGCGTGGGTTCATCGAGGATCAGAAGCTCCGGGTCCGTCGCAAGCCAGCGCGCGAGGATGACTTTCTGCTGGTTGCCGCCCGAAAGGTTGTGGACGAATTGCTCATCGGAGGGGGTTTTAATGGAAAGCTCCGCGATATAGCGTTCGGCAAGCCTGTTTGCCTCCGCCCGCGGCAGCTTTTTGAACATGCCTCTTTTCGCCTGCAGGGCGAGCACGATATTATCGCGGAGGCTCAGTTCCCCGATGATGCCCTCGGTCTTGCGGTTTTCGGGGCAGAAGGCGAAGCCTTTTCGCATGCCGTCGATGGGGCCCTTTAGCTCCACGTCTTTCCCTTTTAGCGTGAGTGTGCCGGAGGCGATGCGGTCCACGCCGAATATGGCGCGCGCCGTCTCGCTCCTGCCCGAGCCAAGAAGCCCGGAAAAGCCCAGCACTTCGCCTTTTCGCACATCAAGATCCAGCCCTTGTACGGAGCCTGTAAGGCTGACCCGTTCCAACCTAAGTAGCAGCTCGCGCTTTTGTTCCACGTCATCAAAAAAGAGCGCGCCCGCTTCAAACGCGGCGTACTCCTTGCCTATCATTTTAGCCACAAGCTGCACGCGCGGAAGCTCCGCCGTAGCGTACGTGCCCACATATTTCCCATCCCGGAGTACGGTAATGGTATCGCTTACCTCGTAGACCTGCTCCAGGAAGTGCGTCACAAATATGATGCCCATGCCCTCCGACCTCAACTTGCGCATGATGTCAAAGAGCTTGTTGACCTCCACCACGCTCAAGCTTGAGGTTGGTTCATCAAGTATGAGTACTTTTGCGGAAATGTCCACCGCGCGGGCGATGGCCACCATCTGCTGGACCGCCACAGAGTAGGAAGAAAGCGGGCGCGTGACGTCCACCGAAAGATCGAAGCGGTGTAAAAGTTCCTCCGCCCGTTTGTTCATGGTCTTCCAGTCGATTTTGATATGGCTGCCCGGCGCGCGGCCGATAAACACGTTTTCCGCCACCGAAAGGTTGGGGCAGAGGTTGACCTCCTGGTACACCGTGCTGATGCCCAGTTCCTGCGCTTCCTGCGCGGACTTCGGGAATATCTCTTTTCCGTCGAGCGTTATGCTTCCCGCGTCGCGCTTTTCCACGCCGGTGAGCACTTTGATGAGCGTGGACTTCCCCGCCCCATTCTCCCCCAGCAGCGCGTGGATGCTGCCCCGCTCCAGCGTAAAATGCACGTCGTCAAGTGCTACGACGCCCGGAAATGTCTTTACGATATGCTGCATGGAAAGCAGCGGCTGCGTTTGCTCCATGCATATTCCTCCAATCCAAGGTATTTAGCCTTAAGGCAAGGGGAACGGAACTCCTACGCCCACCCAAGCCACTGATTTGGTGCTTTTTTCTACGTCAGTCGCCATAGCGCCAACCCAGCACAAAATCCGCTCCGGCGTGAAGGCCGGAGCGGATGTGCGTCACGCCATTATGTTTAATACTTGCGGTTCGGGAGATCCGCCGCCGCGGTATCCGCGCGGTAGATGCCCTCTTCGGACTTGATCCATTTTTCCACCGTCTGCCCCGCCTTCAATTTGGCGCAGACGTCGAAGAACTGCGGCCCGAGGAGCGGGTTGCATTCTACCGTCACGTTGGCTTCGCCCGCCGCCATGGCTTCGAATACGCCCTTGACGCCGTCGATGGATACGGTCTTGATGTCCACGCCGGGCTTGAAGCCGGCTTCCTTGATGGCCTCGATGGCGCCGAGCACCATGTCGTCGTTATGGCCGTACACGCCCTTGATTTCCGCTCCGTACGTCTTGAGGAAGGATTCCATAACTTCCTTGCCCTTTGCGCGGGTGAAATCGCCGGTCTGGGAGGCTAAAATCTCGATGCCGGGGTGGTTGGCTGCGATCTCGTCGTGGAAGCCCGCCTTGCGGTCGTTGGCGGCGGAAGCGCCCACGGTGCCTTCGAGTTCCACGATCTTGCCGGTGCCGCCCAACAGGTTGCTCATTTCGATGGCGGCGTTCTTGCCTTCCTCAATGAAGTCGGAGCCGATGAACGTGGCGTACAGGCTTTCATCCTCCAGCTTCGCCATGCGGTCCACCAGCACGATGGGGATGCCGGCGTCCTTGGCTTCCTTGAACACGGCTTCCCAGCCCGTTTCCACCACCGGCGCTACGCCGATGACGTCCACGCCCATTTCGATGAAGGACTTGATGGCCTTGATCTGGTTGGCCTGCTGCTGCTGCGCGTCCGCGAACTTCAGGTCGATGGTATCGAGGTTCTGGCCCGCGTAGAACTGGATGGAGGCGGTTTCCGCGTCGCGCCAGCCGGATTCCTGGCCGATCTGCGCAAAGCCGACCACCAGCTTGTCGTTGGCCTTCGCGGCGGGCGCGGCCTGGCAGCCCGCAAACAATGTAAGTACCAGTAAGAGCGTCAGGACAATGGCAAAAAGTTTCTTCATACATGCTCCTCCCCTATGCGTAAAAGATTTGGCAGGGCTTGGGGCAACTTTGCCCTATCCCTGCATGCATAGTGTACTTTCCGCCAGGCATGTAAGTCTTTGTAATAATCCAACCAAAATGTATGATTTTTTAACCTGTCACAAAGGGACAAATTTTTCGATACAGAAAAGCCGCATCGTATGACCGATGCGGCTCCTGTTATAAGCTTTATGATTGTACCGGTTTTCCCCGGTACGCCTTTTATCCCGCTTTTGGCTTCACTCCACCTTGCCCAGCACGAAGCTTACGAGCAGTATGATGAAAACGGCCGTGGTGATTTTGACATAAAGGTAGTCCTTTTCTTTCAAAAATACAATGATGGAAACGCCCACCCGGAACACCGGGGTAAGGATCAGCAGAAACAGGCCTGTAAGAATAACCGCATAGGGTTTCAGGGCTGCGACATCCCGAAAGACCACCAGCAGATCGGTCGGAAAGGAGCCGTTGGGGTACCCGCCGTTTCCGGTGACCAAAAACATGATAAGGCCAGCCAGCATGACAACCGCGCTGGCGATGACGCCGATTTGCAGCAGCTTGCCGATGATGATCTCCACATCCTCAATTTTACTGCCCTTTTCGGCAGAGAGATTGTCCGTCTGAACGGATTCGGAACCTGTCTTTTCCATTTACAGCCCTATTCCTTTCACGATCATCTGAATCGACACAAACGCAAGCACCGGCACAAAAATCCACCGGATCGTCTTGCTCTTTAAACGTTGCATGACGCGCGTGCCCACCGTTGCACCCAGCAGAACGCCCAGGGCGACGGGCGCTGCGATTTTCGGATCAATATCGCCTCTTAAAAAATATACGCCGGCGCTGGCCGCGGCCGTAACGCCAATCATAAAATTGCTGGTGGCGCTGGAAACCTTGAGAGGCAGCTTCATGCAAAGGTCCATCGCCATGACCTTAAAAATACCGCTTCCGATGCCCAGCAAACCCGAAACGACGCCCGCCCCATACATCATACCCAGACCGCCATATACGCCGTCCACCTTGTAAACCACCTGCTGCTTGAGCAATTTGTCATAATATTCGCCGTTGAGGCCGAGCTTTTCCGACATGGGATGCCCCTGCACGTTTTGCGGAAGTTCCGTGTTAGTCTTTTTGAGCATGATTACCGCCGAGTAAAGCAACAGGAGGCCAAATATGATGTATAAATACTTCGGGTCAATGAGGCCGCTTAAGTATGCGCCGGTGATTGCGCCAAGCGTCGTGCCGATTTCAAGGAACATGCCGATCCGGACATTTGTAAGTCTGTCCTTGAGATACGCGACCGCCGCGCCGCTGGAGGTGGCGATGACGGACACGATGCTGGCCCCGATGGCATATCTAATATCCAGGCCGAACATCAGCGTAAGCACCGGCGTTACAATGATGCCTCCGCCCAGCCCCAAAAGAGAACCCAGAAACCCTGCGCCTATACAGATCAGGAGTATTTCGAGCGCGATAATTGTGAACATGCAATCCTCCTTGCAAAATATTCCATCCGTTGCGCAGCAGCCGGAGTGCTGATAATTTGAGGGCTTAACGATATCGATGCTTTCACACCAGGGAAAGCTCATCTTCACGCAGCATGTAACCGGCAAACGCGAGGAGCACGGCCCCAAATTCCATACTGGGCATTGCGTCCCAGCGCATTGAGGAAACGCCCGAAAGCGGCGACAGATAAATATGCCCCGCCTTTCCCTGCATGCCGCCTATGGCGAGTTCTTTTTGACCGGCCCTTCTGATTTCAAGCTCTCCATACTCAGAGCATATCTTCAACGCGTCTACGCGGGGAGGTATCAGCACAGGCAGCGGCGGCTGACCCTTCCCATATTCCGGCGAAGCGGCCGCCGCAATCTTTGAATGGTCTCCGGCACAGTACGCAACATACCTGCGCTTTTTTGCCTGGCCGTCCGCCGCGGTTGGGAAGCCTGCAAGAATATCCGTGGTATATACCAGCTTATTTTCGGAAGCATATATCTCGTTTTGGGCACTCCAGAAACCGAGGCGCCGTATTCTGCATGCCGTGCGGCCGTTTTCATCGTTGATAACGGTCGCCGACAGGCGATGATGAACAGATAGCGTCATAAAGCCTCCATTGCCTAGTATTTGATGCAGAACCGACATCTATAGTGTATTCTTTACATTTTTTAAAGTAAAATAGTATAGAATGATATAATGTATTTATATTTTATTATGAGAGGCTTATATTATGACGTTACGGCATCTGTCCATATTCATTGCGGTTTGTAAATACAAGAGCGTTACGGCGGCTGCAAACAAGCTTTTTCTTGCGCAGCCTACGGTCAGCCTTGCCATCCGGGAATTGGAAGAGCAGTACGATGTCAGGCTGTTCGACCGGATCTCGAGAAAGCTGTATTTAACGGAACCGGGCAAGCAGTTTTTAAATTATGCAACGCAGATTGTTTCGCTCAGCGAGCAACTGAAAAGCGGCATCCGGGAATGGGATGCGCTTGGCCCCATCCATATAGGCGCAAGCGTCACAATAGGTACCTGCCTGCTCCCGCAGTATGTCTCATTGTTCCGTCAATCCAACCCGGGCGTTGCGGTATACGTGACAATTGAGGATTCCGAGAAAATTGAAAAGAGGGTTCTCGATAACGAAATTGATTTTGGGCTGATTGAGGGATGCATCCACAGCGAGCATCTGATCAGCGAACAGTTTATGGAGGACGAAATGGTCCTGATTTGCGGGAACCGGCATGAGCTCGCCCTGTCAGGTCCGCTGGATGTGGAACAGATCCGGGACTATGACTTTGTATTGCGGGAAAAGGGAAGCGGTACAAGGGAACTGTTCGAGAGCGCCCTGATGATCCATAATATTTCCATCACGCCGATATGGGAAAGTATCAGCACGCAGGCCATCGTGGAAGCCGTCGCCGCGGGGCACGGCCTTTCCGTGCTGCCGCACCGGTTGGTGAAATCAGCCCTGGAACAGCGCCATATCCGGCAGCTGATATTGAAGGATGTTACATTCAAACGATCCCTTTATATCCTCTATCATAAAAACAAATTCCTGACCAGATCGGCACGAAATTTTATTGCGCTGTGCAAAGCACAGACAATATAGCAGGGACAAAGAAAAGCCGCGTCGTTTCCGACACGGCTTTTCTTTGCCCTATTATTTTCCCATGCTTCCCTTAGGAAGCAACATCCTTGAGTTTGGCCTGCGCAGCGGCCTTCTCTTTCTTTTTGCTCTCGCTTGTTCCGATGGAGAGTATCAGATTGAGTAAGATTCCCACTACCGCGGCAGTGGCGATGGCTGGGAGCTTTGCGCCGAACACCGGGATCATGCCGCCTTCAAACCCGTAGTGGCCGCCCAACCCCACGACGAATATGACGGATATGACGGCGAGATTGCGGGCGTTGAACATATCCACGTTCTGGTTGATCATGATCGCGACGCCCTGCGCCGCGATGACGCCGAACAGGAAGATGCACGCGCCGTTGATGACTGCGGAGGGTACGGTGTTCACCGCGTTAGAGAGCGGCGTCAGGAACGAGAGCACAATTGCGATGATGGCGGCCATGCCCAACATTCTCGAGGAGAAGTTTTTGGTGATGGCCATGGTGGAGATGTTTTCGCCGTAGTTGGTGCCCGCGGGGCCGCCGAACAGCGATGATACAATATCGCCCAACCCGTCGCCGATCAGGTTAAGCCCCAGCTTATCCGCAATCTTGTATACGCCCTTTCCCTTTTTCTTGGCCAGGTCGTTTACATAGATATCAAGCTGGAACAGATGCGCGGCGGATTCGGGTATGGTCGCAAGCGCGATGGGCATGATGGCGAGCACCGCTATCCAGTTGGGCGCGGGCAGCGTGAAGTGCGGTACGGAAATGACCGTGCCGGTCCACACCGTGGAGAAATCCACCAGCCCAAACGGAATCGCCACCACATACCCCACCAGGATGCCGAAGAGTATGGGGAGCTGGCCCAGCACGCCTTTGAGATATACGGAAAACAGAATTGTGGCAAGCAGCGTCACAAGCGCGACGATGACCGCGCTATTTGGCATGATGCCGGGTATGGCCGGGTCCGTAATCGCCTGGGTAAGGGCTGTGCCCGCAAGCGAAAGCCCTATGATCATGGCGATGGAGCCGGTGATGGTGGGCGGCAGTATTTTTTCGATCTTCTGCATGCCGAACCGGTTAACGATAAGGCCCGCGAATATGGAAACCAAACCGGAGCATATGATGCCGAACTGTGCCTGCGATATGAGGGTATCCGGCGCAAGCTGGCCGAAACCAACGCCGCCTGTTACGCTCACGATCGCCGCGATATAAGAGAAGCTGGAACCGTAGTACAGGGGGATCTTGCCGCGCGTAATCAGCAAAAAGCTGATGGTGGCAAGGCCGCTTGCGAATATGGTGGTGGATACATGGAACCCCGTGAGCAGCGCCACCGTCACCGTGGCGGGGAACATGACGAGCACCTGCTGGAACGCGAATACGATCAGCTTGCCTAATGATGGGGTCTCATCCGGCAAATAGCCGATCTCAGCCGCTTTTTTCGGATCCTTTGCCATATCGTTTCACCTCTCTTAAAATATTGGGGCTACTGTGGTTGTGGACCCTCCGCTGTACGAATAAAGAACCATCGTTTTTTTCTGCCGCAATCCCCCCCATTCCTTTTGATTGGCCCAATGCCTCCCCGTTCCGCCGCCACAAGCGCTATTTGCCGTGCAGCTTTTGAAATACCCGGTCCGCGGAGAGGGGAAGGCTGTAGAATTCGGCGCCGGTCGCGTTCGCTAACGCGTTCGCGAGTACCGCGGTCACCGAAATCAGCGGATGTTCGCCGCAGCCGCGCGCGCCGTACGGGCCGTCCTGCTGCGGGGTTTCCACGCTCAGTACCTCCACCTTATGGGGGGCGTCCCTGAACGTGGGGATCTTATAGTCCGTAAAGTTCCTTGTGAGCAGGCGGCCTTTGTCGTCGTAATACACCGCCTCGGAAAATGCGGTGCCTATGCCCTGCAGCGCGCCGCCCACCACTTGCCCGCGCAGAAGCGCCTCGTTCATGACCTGCCCGATGTCGAGCGAGCTTACCATATGCAATATGTCAATATCGCCGGTATTCGTATCCACCTCGATCTCCACGGCATGCGCGCCGTAGGTCCAATCGAGCGCGGTCTTCCCCTGCCCCGTTTCCG
Source organism: Bacillota bacterium (assembly GCA_023426265.1). GTDB lineage: Bacteria > Bacillota > Clostridia > Christensenellales > CAG-138 > JAEYLA01. Next base: position 4,900 of record JAFABA010000061.1, on the reverse strand, counting down.
GGTCCAGCGTGGTAAGCCCCTGCGCGATCGCCTTGCCCCGGCCAATGAGCGGGCCGCCTATGGCGTTTCCGTTTTCAAACGTGTACCCCATAGCGAGCTTATGTAGCGGCACTCTCTGGTGCGGGTTCTGTTTGACATAGACGCACTCCTCCCCAAGCGCGATTTCATGCTTGGCAGCGCGCAGTATGACGCTGCCCATCTCAAAGATCTGCTCTTTCAGATCGTCGCACGCCTCGCACACCGCGTTGCCGCACAGCACCGTCATGCGGCTGGCGACCGTCTGCCAATCGTACGGACTTAAGTTGGTATTGATCGCCGGGGAGATGCTGATCCTTTCGATAGGGATGTGCAGCCGTTCGGCCACGATCTGCTGCATCACCGTATAGGTGCCCTGCCCGTAATCGACGCCGCCCACGCTTAGGCGCACCGTGCCGTCCTCGTTCATCTGCACCAGTGCCGAAGTCGCGCACCAGGTGGGGATGGCGGGCGATTTTTGCAGCACTGCCGCCGCCTTTGCGCGGTACCTGCCCGTCTTTTGAAACTCCTCTTTCTGCTCGGGCGTATAGGGGACATTTAGCCCGATCGCCTCCGCAACCTGTTTGAGGCACAGGTCCACCCTGCCGGTGTGCTCGGTGATGAGTTCCCCGGTAATCGTCTTGCTGCCGGGCATCAGCAGGTTTTTTAACCGGAACTCCACCGGATCCATGTTGAGCGCCTTGGCTAAAAGGTCCCGCTGGCGCTCGATGCCGAAAAACACCTCCGGGTGCCCAAACCCGCGGTAGGCGGTGCCGAATATGTGGTTGGTGTAGACTGTTTTTGAGTCCACCTTTACGTTCTCGATGTCGTATGGCCCGCAGCCCGTGACCGCGCCCGCCCTGCCGATATTGACGCCGTAATCCGCGTACGCCCCCGCGTCCCAGAGGTACTCCACCTCTTCGGCGATGATGCGGCCCTCATGCGTGACCCCCGTCTTGATGCGGGCAAAGAGGCCCTGCCGGCAGGGAAGCGTCGCGCACTCCTCCTCCCGGATGGGGATGAGCTTGACCGGCCGCCCGCCCGCAGCTTTAGATAGCAGGCCGACGAGGGGTTCCAGATGGATGCCGCTTTTCCCGCCGAACCCGCCGCCCACATAGGGGACGTTGACTTCGATGTTGGTCTTAGGAAGGTTGAACGCCACCGAAAACAGATCGCGTATGGAAAACGGGGACTGGGAGCTTGAATAGATCTTGATTCTGTCGCCTATGCCCCACTGCACAATGGTGCCGTGGGTTTCCAGCGGAATATGGAACACCTGCGGCTGCTCAAACGTGTTTTCCAGCACGAGGTCCGCGCGGCGGAAGGCTTCCTCCACATCCCCTTTCCGCACCTTGATATGGCTTGAAATGTTGGTGCCTGCTACCGGGAAAAACACGCCCTTGATATGCGAATAGTCCCCGAGCTTTTCATGCACGAGCGGGCTACCCGGTTTGACCGCCTCCTTCACGTCCAGCACGGGGGGCAGCGGCTCATATTCCACTTCAATCAGGTCCACGGCCTGCGCCGCAATTTCCGCATCCACCGCCGCCACCGCCGCCACGACCTCGCCATAGTGGCGGACCTTGTCTGTGGCGATGATGGAGCGGTCCACCATGTAAATGCCCAGCTTCGCCGCGCCCTGCCGCCCCGTAATGACGGCGCGCACGCCGGGTAAGGACTCCGCCTTGCTGGTATCGATGGAGAGGATTTTCGCATGCGCATGCGGGCTGGTCTTTAACCTCGCGTGCAGCATCCCATTCAGTTTAAGATCGGCCACATAGGGCGCTGTGCCCGTCACCTTCTCAAAACCGTCGTGGCGGGGGACGCTTTTGCCGATGTATTGATAGTTATTCGCCATAGCTCTCACCTGCTATCGCCCGAACTGCCGCAAGTATCGTTTCATAGCCCGTGCAGCGGCAGAGGTTGCCCTCCAGCGCTTCTATGATCTCCCCTTTGGTGGGGTGCGGGTTTTTGTTGAGCAAGGCCCGCGCGCTCATCACCATGCCGGGCGTGCAGAAGCCGCACTGGAAGGCGTTGTACTTCAAGAAGCTCTTCTGCAAATCGGAAAGCTCCCCGTCTTTTACCTCGCTCTCTATGGTAAAAATCTCTGCGCCCTCCGCTTCCATGGCCATCACCATGCAGGCGTTGACCGCGTCGCCGTTGAATATGACGGTGCACGCGCCGCATTCTCCCATGCCGCAGCCTTCCTTGGTGCCGGTCAACTGAAGCTCCTCGCGCAAAAGCGTGATGAGCGTGGCGTTTTCGCTGCACATAACGTCGTAGTCTATGCCGTTCACCGTCACATGGATGTTGCGCTTCATGCCCTCACCTCCACCCTTTCCCCGCTCGCAAACGAGTCCACCGCGAGCCCTACGAAGTAATCAAGCATCGCCAGGCGGTACTCCTTGGAGCTGCGCACATCGGATATCGGCCTTGCATATGCCTTCACCTTGGCCTTGATCTCCTCTTTCGAGCCGGGGAGCGTCTCCGGCGGGATTACGCCGATATCGTCGATGAGTATGGGCGTGGGGCCGACTGCCGCCGCCGCGAACGTCAGCGCATGATCTTCCCCGTAAAACCCGGCAAGCCCCACCTGCGCGAGATCATGCCCGCGAATGCGCCGCTTTTTCAAATACACCCCACGCCCCGGCTTGTTGGGGAGCGTCAGCTTTACCGCCAGTTCGTCTGGAGCAAGCACATGCGTCTTGACGCCGGTAAAAAACGCCTTGAGCGGTATTGCCCGTTCCCCGCGCGGGGAACGGGTATACACCATAGCCCCCAGCACCAGGCAGGCGGGAATCATGTCCCCGCCGGGCGAGGCGTTGCAGATGTTGCCCATCAGTGTGGCGCGGTTCCGAAGCAGCGAGTTCGCAAGGGTAGCCGCCGCTTCCTGCAATACCCGATGCTCTTCCCTGAAGAAATCGGCGTGCAGAATCTGGCTGCAGGTAGACGCCGCGCCGATCGTAAGCCCTTCGGGCGTGTATTGAAACGTATGGAGTTCCGGGATTCGTTTGATATCCATCAGATACCGGCAGCTTGCCGCGCGGCTGCGCATGAGAGGAATCAGGTCCGTGCCGCCCGCCAAGAATCTGACGTCCTGCTTTTTAACCAGCAGATCCATCGCCTGCTCCAGGGAAGTTGGCTGCAAGAATTCCGGCATAGTGCCACCCCCGTAAGATAAGATGGGAAAGGTCGCTGTGGCTTTTGTAACGGGGTGATGTATGAGGAATGCTATTGGAAAGGGCACCTATATATCTTGTTTTCTTAATAGGATACCCCCTGAGTAGGGCGGGCTGCCTACATCCCGCCGATCAGCGTAAATCTGTTGTGGCGGCATAAGGGCATGCACCCTACTCTTTCAAAAAATAAAGTGTATGTCCCTGCCAGTTGCTATTCCTCGTCGAACGCCACCACGCGGCAGATGCAGCTCTCGCCGCCCACAAACCGCCACGGGAAACAGCCGATCACAAGGCGCCTGTTCAGCACTTCCTCCACCTGCCCGCCGATGTTCTCCACATGGATGATGTTCTTGGGAAACAGCGGGATGTGCATGACCTGGTAATCCTCATCCGGCATCAGTTCCTCCAGGGATTTGCCGTATTTTTCGCGCAGGTACCTGTCGCATTCCCTGGCCTCTTTGGGCTGCCAGTCACGGATTTTGGTGTTCATCGGGTGATCGGCCGAGCCCGCGTCCACGCCGATCCATTTGATTTTCTTCTCAATGAGCCAGTCCGCAAATTCGCGCATAGGCCCCGGGTGCTTGACCATGTACCGTAATTCGTCGGCCTCGGGCTGGTCCCAGGAATACTTTTTATAGCCGGTGTAGAGGATGAGGATATCGCCCTCTTTCACCTCTACGCGGTCCTCGATGTCCTTGGCGGTGTAGATGCTGTAATCCTCGCAGATATCGCTCAAGTCCACGACCACGCCTTCGGAGCAGAGGTAGTCAAGTGACAGGCTCGCGATATCCCCGCCGTGCGTGCAGAAGTGCAGCGGGCCGTCGAGATGTGTGCCCACGTGGTTGGAGTGCGTCAACAGCTGCCCGTTCGCGCCGTTGGGCGAGAGGCGCTTGAAGAACTTGATCTGCAGCGGCTCGTATGTGGGCCAGGGCGGTGTCAGATGGCTGATGGGCTGAGTCAGGTCGTACATTTTAATTTTGTTCCAGTTGCTGATCATAACGGTACCTCCTATCATTGCGTTTGTTTTATGGTCCAAAAATCCGTCAAAGTCCTTCCGAAAAAGAGAGAAGCGCGCTTTCAAAGCACTCCCAGGGCGGCGTCACGAGCCCCGCCCCCACCTGGCCGATACCGGCCTGTTTGTGCGCAACACCGGTGTTGATCTGGGGCAGTATGCCGCAAGACGCCACCTTTCGGATATCGATGCCGGTGGGCGCGCCGCGAAAATCCAGCACGGGAATGGAAAACATGGTCGATTCCCCCGCCGTAATGCGGTACATGTTCTTGGAATATCGGATGGCATCCTCCGGCTGGCCGCCCACGAACTGCACGATTGCGATTGCCGCCGCCATGCAGAAACCGCCCAGGCCCAGCGTTTCCGTGATGGCGCTGTCACCCATATCCGGGTTTTTGTCCGCATCCGTAAAGCCGGGGAACAGCAAGCCTTTTACCTCGCCCGCAGGCCCCGTGAACCAGCGCCCGGGAAGCCCGCTGACGCGGATGCCGAAATCGGTGCCGTTGCGGGTCATGGCCGTGACAACGGTGGAGTTTTTGATGTTGTCCGCATAGTCCAGCATGGCCTTGCAGGAAGCCATGGAAAGGTTCAAAAAGAAATGGTCGTTGCCGTTGATGAAACGTACGATGGCGAGGCGCTCTTCTTCGCCAAGCTTCGCCTGAAGCAGGAAAGGCAGCAGTGTGCGTATTAAAAG
>JAFABA010000198.1 GCA_023426265.1 Bacillota bacterium | reverse complement strand
GGCACGCTGGTGGACAGCGGCCCGGGTATCGTACTTACGCTTCAATTGATGTTACAGGAAATGGGACATGCCCCGATGCCGGATGCGGAGCTGCGCGCCTGTGTCGGCCCGCCCATCCATAAGTTCTTCCCGGAACTGTTCGGGTTTGAAGGGGAAACGCTTACCCGTGCGATCGAAGTTTATCGCAGAATATTCGCACAAAAAGCCGTTCCCATGCTGCGGCCGTATCCGGGTGTTACGGAAATGCTTGCTGCCGTGCAAAAGGCGGGCATGCCCACGGGCGTCGCCACCTGCAAGCTGCAGCACACCTGCGAGGAGCAGGCGGAGCTGCTGGGCCTGTTGCCGCATCTTGATTTTATCAGCGGCGCGGACCCGGAAAAGAGTCTCTTGGAAAAAGAGGATATCCTGCAGGCGCTCCTTGACCGGACAGGCTTTGACCCCGCCCGCTGCGTGATGGTGGGGGATAGGATGTTTGATATGATTGGGGCCCAAATCGTCCATATGCCCGCCATCGGCGTGCTGTACGGCGTAGGTTCGGAAGAAGAGCTTTCCGCTTACAACCCGCTCTATCTTCCCAAAAGTGTGGAAGAACTCCAGGCGCTGCTCTTAAGCGAATAGACAAGTTGCTGAGAAGCCCTTTCGTGGGCTGTAACAACATTGAGGGCCCCGCCCTCAAACACCCGCTTAAGGCCGTAACGGCCCTAAGAACCCATTTCTGATGAAAGGGATTCCCAAGGATGTGTCCCTTGGGTAAGGGTTCGCGGGCAAAGCCCCTGAAAAAAGGAGTCATATGTCAAACCAGTCGACCGCAGAACGCTTATACGAGGCCGTAAAAAACGGGCGTATCCCGCACGCCATCCTGCTCACGGGGCCGGAGGGCGGCGCGTACCCGACTTTGGCCCGAAAGGCGGCGGCGGCCCACCTCGGGCTTTCTGGCGAGGAAGCGCTCGCTACCTGCCCGGACTATTATGTCCTGGGCCCCAAGGCTGTGCCCGTCGATGCGGTGCGCGCGCTGCAGGCGGAGCTCTCGGCACGTTCGGTTTCCGGCAGGCGCGCCGTGGTATTCTTGGATGCGCACAACATGTCCGAGGTCACGCAGAACGCGCTGCTAAAGACGCTTGAGGAACCGCCCCAGGGCGCGCTGCTGCTGCTCACCGGTCTTGAAGCAGGGCTTTTGCCCACCATACGTTCGCGTTGCCTGGCCGTGCGTTTGGGCGCAGAGCCGGAGGACGCGTTGGTTTCAACGCTTATGCAGACGGGCGCTTCGGAAAAATCGGCCCGCCTTGCCGCAAAGCTTTCGGGCGGCGCAAGCGCGCTCTCCTACGATCTCTGTTCGGAGGCGCATATTGCGTTCGTCCCCCAGGCGGTCAAGCTCTTTTACGAGGCCATCATGGTACCCCTGCCGCCTTATGCGGCTGCGGCGGAGCTTCTTAACATGGCGGTCGCTCCCCCGGAAGAAAAGCGTACCCCCACGGAGGAGAAGCGTCAGACTGCGCGCTATTGCCTGCGGATCATGGAGGCGCTTGCGCACGATATGCTGCGCGTGAAGCTGGGGCTTGCTGCCATAACATTCACGGAGGAGGCGCAAAAGCTCCGCCAGACGGCCCAACGCTTTACATTTAAGCAGATTCAGGATATGATTGATTTGATATTGGCGGCCCAAGTGCGCTCGCTTGCGGCGCATCCCTTTCTGACGATGGATGCGCTCCTGACCGGTCTGGGCGGCGTTTTCTCCATAGAAAAGGGTGTTCACAATTGAAAGGCATTGATAACATATGACAAAACGGGTAATCGGCGTCCGCTTTCGGAAAGCCGGGCGCATGTATTATTTTGATCCGGGAGAGCTTACTGTTCTCGAAGGCGACGGCGTGGTGGTGGAAACCTCCCGCGGCGTAGAATACGGCGACGTGGTGCTTTCCCCGCGCGAAGTCCCGGAGGAGCAGATCGTAGCGCCGCTCAAGGAAGTCATGCGCATCGCCACCGCGGAAGACAAAGAGATCCACGAGCGCAACCTCCAGCTCGAGCAGGAGGCGTTTTCCATCTGCCAGGAAAAGATCACGCAGCACGCGCTGGATATGAAGCTGGTGGATGTGGAATATACGTTTAACGCCAGCAAAATCACGTTCTTCTTTACATCCGAAGGCCGCGTGGATTTTCGCGAGCTGGTAAAAGACCTTGCGTTCGTATTCAAAACCCGCATCGAATTAAGGCAGATCGGCGTGCGGGATGAGGCGAAAATGCTCGGCGGCCTGGGCTCCTGTGGCCTGCCGGTATGCTGCAAGACGTTCCTGGCGGATTTTCAGCCGGTTTCCATCAAGATGGCAAAGGAACAGAAATTGAGCCTGAGCCCCACCAAAATCTCAGGTTTGTGCGGGCGGCTGATGTGCTGCCTCAAGTACGAGCAGGACGCGTATGAAAGCATGCGCAAGCTGATGCCCCGCGTGGGCAAGGACGTCATTACGCCCGACGGCCGCGGCGTCGTGATCGACAACAATGTCATCACCGAAAAGACCAAGGTGCGCATCACCATGCCGGACGGCACGCCGGACCTTCGGGAATACCATTTTTCCGTGGTGCGCAAGCCCGGCACGCCGGAAGAAGAGGAAGCCGTGCGCCTGGAGCTTGTGGCTCATGCGAAAGCGCGCGAAACGGAAGAGGAAGGGCCCGAGGAAGAGGAATTCCGCTTCGTTACCGGGCAAGAGCCGGAAAAGCCTTCCCCCGTTTTGGAAAAGCCGCAGCCAGAACAAAATCCCGCGCAAAGGCAGCAGGATGCTCAGCGCCAGCAGCCCAATAGGAACAAGCCCCGGCGCGAGGACCAGCCCCGGCGCGAAGACCAGCCCGGGCAGGACCGCCCCAAGCATCAACACGGGCAGCCCCGGCCGCAGGGCGGGCAGCGTCCGCAGCAGAACGGCCAGCCCCGCCCGGAGCAGCAAAAACAGCCCCGCCTGCAGCAGCAGCAGCAGGCGGAAGGCGGCGCAGAGGGCCAGCAGCCGAAGCCGCGCCACAACCACAGGGGCAACCGCAACCGCCGCAAACGCCATGGAAACGCCCCTCCCGCCGCGGAGGAATAAAGTTGGATAAAGTTCTTGCAAATGCAGGAACTAATAGGGAGTATCTGTAAATCACCGGCGCGGCCATATCGTTGGCCGCGCCGTACTTATGCGGCTGCATGTGGAAAAGCGCCTGATTATTGGCTGTTTTTTGTGGCGGAGCATGTATGTGCAAACTGGAATGCTATTGGGTTAGTGTCAGCAAACGCAACAAATGAAGCCCTGCTTTTCATATTTGTACATTGCATTTTACTACATGCATGCTACAATAGAACCAAATGAATTTGTGGAGGTAACGATCAAATGGCATATGTAATTAACGAAGAATGTATCAGCTGCGGCGCTTGCGAAAGCGAATGCGCGGTCAACGCTATTTCCCAGGGCGACACTATTTATGTGATCGACGCTGACGCTTGCATTGATTGCGGCTCCTGCGCAAGCGTATGTCCGGTTGGCGCGCCCAACCCCGCGTAAGGCGCGGTTCACAGAAAAATATGCGCCCCTACGGCGCAGAGATTGGACAAGGGCCTGTGTTTAAAATACAGGCCCTTGTTTGCTTTATGCAGTAAGCCGTTCATGGGACAGGAAACGGCCTTTTATGATGCCGCGGGTGCATCACAGCCTTTGATAGCCGGCCTTCTTTTTGCAGAACAATACAGCAATGAGAATGGCGGCCAGCGGATAGATAACCCCCACGGATGCGCTTATATAGAAAAGCGGCTGCCAAATCAATACGCCCACAATGGTTGGGGAAATAATTCCGTGAATCAGTAATACGGCTTTGATGGCCTTTTCGAGGCCTTTTCCCTGAAAGGCAAATGCGGAAAATAGTGTGGATAAGCCCATAAGCGTATATGCCAGCGCGTTGGCGGCGATTAACGGTTTGCCTGGGACCATTTCAAATAATGCAACATCCGGGAATTGCCCGTTCAGCATGCTGGGGGCGATGACAAGCACTTGAATAATATAGATAAAGCAGTTGATCGTTGCATAGATGCATGCCAGAGCCAGCGCGATATGGCTGCACAGCTTCGCTTCTGCAGGCGCATAGTGGTGGATGCTTACTGTCATGATCACAAAGGATAAGGCCAGAAAGATAGAAGGCGCGTAGGAGGCCATCGATATCCAATACTGCGATGTCAATGTACCTGACATAATGAGAATTGCCACAGTATCGAACGCAATATAAAAGACTGCCGAGAGCAATGCTGACCAAAAGCCAATTTTTCTGATCAGGCCAAGTCCCGACCCGTTGGCGGCCATGGAATGACGCATCAAAACACCCCTTCCGTCTCAATCACAATGAGTATGTGCCTGAACACATATTATAGTAATTTGAAAAATGCTTCAAGCGGTTCTAGATATACAGCAATTTTAAAAAACAAATCGGAAATAGGGTGCATGGTTTCCGCTGAGCAATTTTTGCAGTACACGGATCGATCAAGTATTTTAATTCCTCTGTTCTTCCTGCCTCTGCGTTTGCGGACTACTATATGTGCAGGCAATCCGCCTTCAAAACGCGCGCCCATACCGCGGAGCCTGCGGAAAACTGGGCGGCGCTGTTATAGAGCACGTCCGCACGCAGCGTGCATCCGTTTGCGTTTAAGGTATAGCGCAGCACGTTGCCGTGCGGGATATAGTCCGCCACGGCGGCAGGGAAGCAATACGAACCCTCCGTTTCCTCCGGGGGCGAAATAGAAAGCGATATGGTCTCAGGACGCACGGCAACGTCCGTGTCCTC
>JAFABA010000238.1 GCA_023426265.1 Bacillota bacterium | reverse complement strand
GCGCGTCAGATTTGCGGAAAAAGGTATGTACGACGCACTTTTAACCCACAGAAAACCCGTTGACAAAGTCCGTAGGATTTTGTCAACGGATCAGGTGACTTTGTCACAGCGAAACCGGAAAAGCTATTCTATACTGATACAGGACAGGAGGCGCACCATGGCCAAAGCAATCATCATAGGCACCGGCCCGGCCGGCATTTCCGCAGCGCTTTATACCGCGCGCGCGGGTATTGAAACCATCGTCATCGCGCGGGACGCCGGGGCTTTAGGCAAGGCGGAAAAAATAGAAAACTACTACGGTTTTACGGACCCCATATCGGGAACCGAATTGCTGGAACGCGGCAAGGCCCAGGCAAAGCGTCTGGGCGTAACGTTGGTGGAAGAACAGGTGGTCGGGCTGACGTATTTGGACAAGCTGACTGTAACCACCGGCAGCTCCAGCTACGAGGGGGACGCGGTGATACTCGCTACCGGCTCCCCGCGGCGTACGCCCAAAATAGACGGCCTTGCGGAATTTGAGGGCGCCGGGGTGAGTTACTGCGCCATATGCGACGCGTACTTTTACAAAAACAAGGATGTGGCGGTGCTGGGCTGCTGCGAATACGCGGCGCATGAAGCGAGCGCGCTGCTGCCCATTGTAAACTCCGTTACGCTGCTGACCAACGGGGAAAAGCCCATACAGGACCTGCCCGAAGGGCTAAAGGCCATCATCACCACCAAAATATCCGTGTTCACGGGCAGCGGAAGGCTTGAGGGCGTAACGTTTGAGGACGGGGCTTCCCTGCCGATTGCAGGCCTCTTTGTGGCGCAGGGCGTGGCGGGAAGCGCGGACCTGGCCCGGAAGATCGGGGCGGAGACCGTGGGCAGCCGCATTGTGGTAGACGAGCATATGGCTACCAACGTCCCGGGGCTGTTTGCAGCAGGCGACTGCACCGGCGGCATGCTGCAAATTGCAAAGGCTGTGGCGGAGGGTGCTGAAGCGGGCTACAGCGCGGTGAAGTATATCCGGGCTTCCCACTAGCAGGTTGCTTGAAACTGTCCCCCGTTTATAAGTGCCTGTTGGATCAAAAAATATAGGAGGACCATTATGGGACTATTCGGCAGGCAAAGCATGCAGGAAGACGCAAAGCAGCTCGTGGTGCTCAAACACAGGTGCCCCCAAAATCATCCCTGCCCTTCGGTGCGCGTTTGCCCCGCAGGCGCGCTCTCCCAATCCGGGTTTGCAGCGCCTGCCGTTGACCTCAATGCCTGCATCCGTTGCGGCAAATGCGTCCGGTTCTGCCCCAAACAGGCGCTGCTCTTGCAATAAAGAGCAAATGCACCGTTTAACCCCAAATCCCCTGTTTTAAACAGGGGATTTTATCGTTGTTTGGTAACTATGTCACGGTATGGGCCCATGCATCGCGGTATGATACAGCCACGATAAGGCGAAAGCCTCATATTTTAAAATGGAGGAGTATCAACATGGAAGAAACCCGCATGCCGCTCATTGGGGACATGGCCCCCAGCTTCACCGCAGTCACCACCCAGGGCACCATCCATTTCCCGGATGATTATAAGGGGAAATGGGTCATCCTCTTCTCCCACCCCGCCGATTTTACGCCCGTGTGCACTACGGAATTCATGACATTCGCTTCCATGGCGGATGAATTCAAAGCGCTTAACACCGAGCTTGTCGGCCTTTCGGTAGACTCACTGTACGCGCACATCGCCTGGCTGCGCAAGATCCGGGAGCTGGAGTGGAACGGCAAGAAGGATGTGGAGGTCAAATTCCCGCTCATTGAGGATATCCGCATGGAGGTCGCCGGGAAATATGGCATGATCCAGCCGGGCCAGTCCAATACCCAGGCGGTGCGCGCCGTATTTGTTGTGGACCCCGAAGGCAAGATCCGCACCATACTCTATTATCCGCTTTCCACCGGCCGCAACTTTGACGAGATCAAGCGCATCATTCTGGCGCTACAGAAAGCGGATGCTGACAGTGTGGCAACCCCCGCCGACTGGCGGCCCGGCCAGGATGTGATTGTTCCCACCGCCGGTTCCTGCGGCACCGCCAAAGAGCGTATGGACAACCAGACGGAGGATCAGTATTGCCTGGATTGGTTCATGTGCTTCCGGCGTGAAAAGAAGTAGGATACGTTCTTCTCTTTTAAAAGCCGTACTTTTGTGCGGCTTTGTTCGTCAAAAAAGCCAAGGCTTGCGTTGAGCCCCCGCCCCGAATAGCCGCCGGAGTCGCTGTCTCTTGAGAATCCGGGCGGCACCCTGAAAAGGAGCTCTGCTCAAGGGAAGACGCATCCCCTTTCCTTTTTCGCATGAATTCCCGATATTCAAGCGGATTGTAAAATTTCCTGTCTCAACAGCGGAGACATTCGACCTTTTCCGCTATACAAACTGGACAAACCGTCGTATCATTAGGAGTGTCATATCTCTAAATTAATGGAGGAAGGGCTTTGTCCAAACTGCATTTTATATTCAACCCCGTCGCCGGAAGCGGCGCTTCGGCACAGGCGTTTGCGCAAATGGAAGCCTTGCTCAGGGCGCGGAACATCGACTACTCCTTTTCCCGCTCCGAATACCCCGGCCACGCGCTCGAGTTGACCAAAGAGGCGCTTTCAGCCGGTCATGAATGCATCGTCGCTGTCGGCGGGGACGGCACCGTGCGCGAGGTCGCCATGGAAATGGCGGGAAGCAGCGTCCCCATGGGCATGTTCCCCTGCGGCACCGGCAACGATATGGTCCGCGCGCTCCGTGTTCCGCGGGAACCTGAAGCGGTACTGGATATTCTGCTAAACGCGGTCCCAAAGTGGATGGATGCTGCGGAAGCCAACGGCAAGCTGTTTTTCAACGTGGGCGGATTTGGCTTTGACGTAGACGTGCTGGTCAATACGGAGCGCTACAAAAAGCGTTTAAAAGGCATGGCGGCATACATGGCGGGCCTGTTCCATTCGCTTTCCAGGCTCCATTTGATCCCTGTGCGTGTAACGACGCCCGAAAAGACATTTACCTGCAACGCCCTGCTTGTGACCGCATGCAACGGCACTCATTTCGGCGGCGGCATGAACGCGGGGCCGCTTGCCGACCCTACGGACGGGTTGCTTGATATCTGCATCGCGACGGACGTCAACAGGCTTACGGTTCTTTCCCTGCTTGCAAAATTCGTAAAGGGCAGGCATGTTGGGTTGCCCGTTATTCATTATTTTAAAGCGACCGAAGTAACGGTGGACGCAGGGATGGCCCTGCCCGTGCAGGTGGATGGCGAGGTCGTGGAACAGACGCCCGTCACGTTCCGCATCTGCCCTCATGCGCTGCTGGTGAAGACGGGATTGTAGGGTTATACACGCAGCATGTTTTTACATGAAAAAGCGCCGGGCAGTTGCCCGGCGCTCTGAGTCTGTCAACAAAGCCTCTTACCGTCATCCTGAGCGAAGCGAAGGATCTTGGAGCGCCTATATCAGGGCATTAACTGGGCTAAATTCTTCGCCCTTCGGCTCAGAATGACAAACGACAGGGGTTAATCGACAAGCAAAAGCGCCGGGCAGTTGCCCGGCGCTTTGTATATCCGCTCACTAATTGTTCTTCACCTTCGGTCAAGAAACAAAATCCCCCTGATGCGCAATCAGCGTGGCGTCGTACACGCCCTCCACGCGCATGAATTTGTCCACAACGGCGGTTTCCTCATCCCGCAGGCGGACCTCTAACGTGAGCTCCACGCCGTCGCGCTGCACAGTCCTGGAGCGCACACGCACGCGGGGCAGCTGCTTGATCATATTCTTGATAGGCGCGTTCGCGCCCTCATGGAAATGCAAAATCAGCAGGTACGGCATGCTGCCGCGCAGCTTGAATACCGTAAGCAGCACCATGATGACGCCGATCATCACGGCGCCGATGATCGCCACATCCAGGAACTGCGCGCCCAGCGCGATGCCTTCGCCTACCGACCAGAACATGAACGTGGTATCCATGGGGTCCTTGACCGCGGTACGGAAACGGATGATGGACAGCGCGCCCACCATACCAAGGCTCAACGTGGTATTGATGGAAATCAGCATGATGACAAGGCTTGACACCATGGTAAGCATGATCAGGCTCAAATTGAACGTACGTGAATACAGCACGCCGCCAAACGTCTTTTTATAAATAAAAAATATGAATACGCCAAGCGCAAACGCCACCAGCATCGTAACTAAAATTTGCGCCGGTGGCAGGGCGCTTGAAAACATCGATTTGATGTTGAAGATTTCCGCAATAGGGTCAGTCATAAGGGAGGTTCCTCCTATTCATATCTCCGGCACAGGCAGTACTTGCTGACTGCGCTGCGCTGGGCGTTTTCGAGTGGCTGCAGCAGGGTGCGGATATGCGCGGGCAGGTAACGGTTGAACTTGACCTCCATCACCATGCCATACCCGTCTATCACGGGGTAAGTGGGCAATTCCCTATCGAACAGGGCGATGGAACGGTACGCGGTGCGGATATCCTGGTCAAACGTCACGCGCACATCCTCCACCGGAAACACATAGGGCTCGCGGTCATAGTCCACGATCACGCGGGGCCTTAACATCTGCATGCGGAACGCCGCGTACATCTCGCGCGCAAAGGGTTCGCTTCGCCTTAGCAGAAACGTACAGTTGCCGCGTATGAGCGCGTCGCATTCCTGCCTATTGAGCGGGATGGAATTCTTTTGAATAAACTGGCCCTCTTTGTGCTTGCGCTCCAGTTTGATGTCCTTATCGCTCAGGTTATAAATGCGGATGCGGTATTTGTCCCGGTGGTCGGTCCCATCCAGCTTGTCCTGCATGGCGGTGTCCATATAATCGTCAAAATACAGGCTACGGATAAAGTACTTGCCCGTCTTTTTCGCGTATTTGTCGCGGTCCAGCGTCAGCGAAAGCTTGCGGCTCAACAGCTCGTATTCCGCAAGGCTGATGAAGTATTTGAGCTCATGGCGGAAGGATACGCTCAAGAGAACACCTCCTGCATGTAGGCGTCCGAGAGGCCGAGCTCCTGCTGCAGCTGCGCCTTGATGACGCCGGGGCGCTTTTGCGTAAACTCCTTCAAATACGCCACATTGGTCGTAAAGGAATTATAGCTGCCGAAATTCTCCTGGGGCTGCGGCATACCCATGAATGTTGTGCCGTTGAACTTTTCCCGCTCACGGGCGATTTCACCATCCACCGTAGCCGCAAGCTCGTCGATCAGCGCGTTCACCCGGTCCGGCGCGTAAACGGTATTCATAAGCTCCGCAAACCGGCGGCAGAAGGCGTCTCTCCAATCCGCGTTCTTTAAAAGCGCGTTAAACAGGTCGGAGGCCGCAGGCTTGGTGCCGCGCCGCAGAGTGACCGTCTGATGGTTGTAATTGGTCCAGCCCCAGCAGAAATCGTAATAGATCCATTCCCACTTGCCCCCGGGGAGCTTGTAGTACTGGATGTTCGCGTAATCGGAATTCCCCACGTACAGCTCGCAGATCATGTAATCCATGAAGCTGTTCACATCCATTCGGTCCGCGACATACTGATAGTTCTCTCTGTTCGAAAGATCGTGGCTCTTCACATAGTCCATAAGCGCAAGCCACTCCTGGTTGCTGCCGTGGGAAACGAGCGAACTCGCCTTCAATATATCCATGTTATCCGCGTCTTCGGTATTTTCATGCTGAGCCACAAAGAACCGGCTGCGCTTTTCCTTCATAAAATATACGCCCCAGTATTCGCCGTTCAGATACATCACATAGGGCTTGTACGCCTGCACCAGCACGTTGACGTCGGTGCCCTCCAGCAGGCCGCTCGAAAGCTCATCGCGTATCTTGCTGCGGTTCTGGTCCTGCGCGCCCGCACGAAGCGAGAGGGATTTATACGAGGTATACGGCCTGTTGTCAAAAAAAGCATAATCAAGCGTGTTGTCGCCGTATTCCGAGCGGGCGAGTATATTGAAGCCCTTCTGCGCGCGCCCACGCCCGAAGCCCCCCGCGATGCGGATGGCAACGTCCTGCGAGAACGCCTGCTGCTTGCTTTCGTCCCCAAATACGGCGAAGTTCGCCGGGCGCTCCCATTTGGACTGCGCCTCCTCCCCATCCGTCCCTTTGCCCTTATAGAAGTTGGAGGTGAGGAGCGCATCGCCATAAGGAAGGTCCGGGTCGTAGTTTTCGCCATACGCGTAGATGCCCGTCTTGTCATCCCACAGGTTCTTCGGGTCCGTCACAAGGGTGAGTATGGGAAGCGTGTGGTTCACGTTATCCCCTGTAAACAGGAACGTGCCCGTAGCCGCGCTGCCTGTGATATACCCGTCCCGCACGGCGACGGCGCGGATAACCGTGTTGTGCCCGAGCGAAATGGGCCCGGCATAACGGGTGGAATTTTGCGTGGGGGTCGTGCAGTCCGTGGTGTAGTAAATGGTCTCGTTGGGCTTTGCGGAGAGTTCCAGCGTAATGGCGTTCTCATACACGCCGGGCAGCGCAGAGAACGCGGGGATGGCCGTAATGCCCAACGAGCCTTCTCCGTTTGCAGCCCCCGGCGTGGGAGAAGCGTAGTAAAGAAGCTTCCCGTTCGAGCGGCCGAAACTTACGTCCGCTCCCGTCTTGCCAAGCTGGAGCTTGTCCAGCAGTTCGCCTTCAGGCGAATATAACAGCACCACATCCCCGGTAGCGGAGAGTGCAAAGTTGGTCTCCAACGTTTTTTTTTGCGTGTCCTTCACGTCGTTCCCGGTCGCAAGCACCATCAGGTACTCATTGGGCGCGATTGTGACGTCCGGGAACCGCCAGAGGGCCGGATTGGTGGGGCTGTCCGAAAGCGCGTAACCGGAAAGGTTGATTGGTTCAGCGGAAGAATTATAAAGCTCGATCCAGTCGGGCGTCATGTTGTTGGCCGTGTAGGAGCCCGCGTTGTTGCTCATAACCTCCGAAAGAAGCAAAGCGCCCGTCGGCAGGGCGCTGGTGCTATTGAAGGCCGCGAACCCGTCCTCCGTATTGGGATAGCCCGGCGAGGGCTGGGCCATGGGCTGCCATTCTCCCGTACCGTCCGGCACGCGCGCCATGCTGATATCCGCCTGCTGCTCCGTATAGGCATAGCTGTCTATGACGCCGCCCATAGGGTCTGAAAATACCACGCTTTCCTTGTATGCCCGAAGCGAAAACGGAGCGTTCAATATGCCGTCAATCAGGCCGTCCCTCCCGGAGCAGTGAATGAGCAGCACCCCGTTCGCGGGAATTTTGGTGCCTTCCGGAAACACCCATTTCATGGGCTGGTTTTCATCGTCCGAAAGCCCGCAGCCAGAAATATCCACTTCCTGCCCGGTGGTGTTATACAGCTCCACCCAGTCCGGGTAATCGCCCTGCGGGCCGGGCAAAGTGGTTGCGTTGCTGGCCATAAACTCGTTGATGCGCACGCCGTTGTCCACCGTGTTGGACTGCAGCGTCTCCCGATACTGCGCAGAGCCTTCTTCCGTATTCGGGAAGCCGGGGGATATGAAAGTCGTCTCCTGCCAGGAGCCGTCATCATTGCGTATCAGGGCAGCGCCCGAGGCAGTGCCTTTTAACTGCATGCTGTCGATCGGGCGGCCGGAAGCGTTGCACAATATCAGCTGATCATCCGCGGAAAGCTTAAAGGAAGCGTGGAGCGGTCCGTCCGCCGCATTGCCCGAGCAAAACACGACGAGGTAGCCGTTCGCGGGGATGACCGTTCCGTTGGGGAACGCCCACTTTACGGCAACCAGCATATCGTCCGTCAGACCAAACCCCGAAAGATCCACCGCGGAGCCGGAGCTGTTATAAAGCTCGATCCAATCCGGAAAATCGCCGTTTTCATCCGGCACTGCACCCTTGTTGGATGTCATGACCTCGTTGATATGGACCGCGCCGCTTGCAGCCTCGCCGCTGCCCCGCGCGCTCCCGCCGGTTTTGAATACGAGAAAAAGTCCTGCCGCGCACAGCAAGACCACAAAAAGAAGCAACGGAATACGTTTCAGGTTCAAAAGAGGCACCCCTTTATACAGGCCGCGATTGCCTGCCTATGCAGCCCGCCGCGCTAAGCCGGGGCTGCATTTACCATACGGTTTTTTCCTCCATGTAGTGTACCACAAAGCGCGGGACCTGAACATGTATGGATACAAAATTCATAAAATGTTCGTCAAATGCCTGTCAATTGTCCCGGCTTTCGGGCGGGCCTATCGTCTTCTCGCGCGAGCGCACCCATTCCCGCACGAGCCGGTAAATGACCGCCATCACCGGCGTACCCAACAGCATACCCGGAACGCCGAACAGTCCGCCGCCCACAATAACGCTGGTTAAAACCCACAGGCCGGGAAGACCCACTGCGTTGCCCACGACCCTGGGGTATATGAGGTTGCTTTCAAACTGCTGCAGGACGATGATAAACACCACAAACCATACGGCCTGCATAGGCTCTATCACCAGCAGTATGACGGCGCAGGGAAGCGTGCCAAGCACCGGGCCCAATATGGGAATGAGCGACGTCATGGCGATGATGGAGCTGATTAAAAGCGCGTAATGCATATCGAATATCGTCATGCCGATAAAGCACAGCGTGCCCAGTATCAGGGCCTCTAAGAATTGTCCGGCAATGAAGCGGCTGAATATGCCGTTGGCCATATGCAGCACCTCGGCCGAACGGCGCGTATGCTTTGCGCCGATCACCACGGTAAAAAGCCGCCGCGCCTGCGCCATCAGCTTATCCTTGTTGTAAAGCATGAAGCCGGAGAGCATGACGGAAAGCGCAAACTGGTATACGCCTGTGGTCAGCCCCACCGTAAACGTCAGCGCCCCGCTCACGATCTGGCCCAAAATTCCCTGTATGAACGTGACCGCCTGTTCCCAAAGGTCCGTTACCACCGTGCCGACGTCCGGATTGATTGCAAGAAGGGACTGTATGCCGTCCGACCATACCTGGAAGCGGTTGAGGTACCCGGAAAAATTCATGGCCAGCATGGTGACGCTTTCCACCACGCGCGGCAGTATGAGCGCGCCAAGGCCCACCAGGAAGGCGATGACCACAATATATGTGCAGAGCATGCTCAGTGCGCGCCACATGCGCCGGACGCCCTTTTTGCGGTGACGCTCCCAGGATCCGAATACCGTGTATTGGAAAAACTGCATGGGAACATGCATCACAAAGGCGATGGCAAACGCCGAAAATATAGGCGAAAGCACATGCAGCACGGAGCCGACCGCTTTCCAGATGCCGTCGATACGGTACAGCAGCATCAGCAGTACGATGGCATAGGTGATCAGCAGCAGATATTTCCGCACTCGCGTTTTTTTGGGCCGTGGGGGATTTGGCTGTTCCATTAAAACCTCTTACTCCCGGCAATGCCGTTTAAAATCTATGAAAAAGGCGCGGCTGTTCTTGCTTTCCGCTCTTTCACCTTTCGCCAGCAATGCTTAATCCATACAAAGGGGAGGAGTCCTGTCCTTTTCAAACCCTTCCGCCAGCACTTTGGCCGTTAAATACGCGCTTACCGCGTCTATGGCCAGTACATTCTTACCCCCGCGCATCACCGCAAAATCCGCATCCTGGATGTATTTCATGATATACTGCTCGTTCATGGGCTTGACGGTGGAAAGATACTGCTCGCGGATGTTATCGATGTCCCTGCCCCGCTCCCGGATATCCCGACGGATACGCCGCAGCAGGCAGACGTCCACGTCCACATGCATGTACACTTTTAATGACATCATGGCGCAGAGCCGCTCGTCCTGGAACATATGGATGCCCTCGAGCAGCAGCACGTCCGAGGGCTCGATCAAAAGCGTATCCCGGTCCGAGCGCCTGTGCTGGGAATAATCGTAACCCTTGGTGGTGATGGGCCTATTTGAGGCAAGCGTCAGCACATCCCGATACAGCTCGTCATGGTCGAACGCACCCGGCTCGTCATAGTTGATGCGCGCCCGCTGCTCGAACGGAAGATCGGGATGATCCCGGTAGTAACAATCCTGCCCGATGATCTGGCAGCTGCACGAAAGCGAATCCTTGATGCGTTTTGCAAGCGTACTCTTGCCGCTGCCGCTCATCCCGCATATCCCTACGATGACCATGTCTTCCTCCCATTTTATGCGCGGACGGGAACCGGCATACGGGCCGTCCTATGCGCGCCATCCTTTTGCTTTTCGTGCCTTACATCCCGAACGCGCGGAAGCGAATTTCCTTTGTCTGTTCCGCAAGCCCTTCGATCGGCAGCGCCTGCAGGTGCACCACAAACGCGGCGTCCTCCCCCGGCTGCAGCACGGCGTTCCTGGTAAAATACCAGACGCCAAGGAGCTTATCTTGTTCGTTGTAGAACGCGGCGTATACCATATTGAGATCACACGGGTTTGCGCCCGGGTTTTTGAGGCTGCCCGAAAGTGTAGAAAACCCGGGATAATTCTGAATAAGCCTTGCATCGGCCACCGCAAGCGGCTGTGGGGATTGCGCGGCGGCTTGCGCTGTAAGCTCGGCTGTGACTTTTAACTCTTCCGGCATACCCAGCGCGTCGTCATACGGCAGCCAAAGCGTGCAATAGCCGGTTTCTCCCGGCAGCACGATATCCTGCTCCGCTGCGACGGGCGTAAAATCGCTCGTCTGCGTCTTTCCGGAATAGGAGAATGTAAACGAAGCGCCGGCGAGCGTCATCGGCTCGCTCCCCTCGTTTTTGTATGCGACGCCGCCATAGAGCGTGCCGGGGAAATACCAGGCGGCACTGTCCGTGACCGCGACGGCTACGCCCGCTTTTGCTACGGAAGATCCGGCAGCAGGGGATTGCGCCGGTTCGGCTTGCCCGTTACCGGAGGCTTCGAGCGGCGCGCTTTCGGCGGCAGCGCCGATTTCGAGCGTACCCGTCGGTTCCGCCTTATCTGCGCATCCCGCGAAAAGAAGCAGCAGCGCCATGAGTACCGCCGCCAGGCGTATGATATTTCGCATCGCTTCCGCCTCCTTTCTGCGGTCCATTGTCAGGCGAGCATGGCGGACAGTTTTTCGTCCGCGTCCGAAAGAAGTTCCTTTAACAGCGCGTCCACTTCCGGCCCGGTGGGCGCGTTCGCGCCGATATACAGCTTGAGTTTGGGCTCCGTGCCGGACGGGCGGATGACCGCCCACGCCCCGCCGTGTAGCAGGAGCCGGATCATATCCGTGGTAGGAAGCGCAAGCGGCGCCTGTTCGCCGGTTGCGAGTGTCTGGCGCTTTCTCGCCTTGTAATCCTCTATAGCCTCCACCTTTGATGTTCCAAGCGTAAACAGCGGGGAGGACCGGAGCGTCTGCATGGCGGCGGCTATTTTCTCCATGCCCGCCTTGCCCGAAAGCGTATAGGACTTCACGCTCTCTTTATAGTAGCCGTAGGTTTTATATACTTCGTCAAGCGCTTCGTTCAATGTCATATGTTTGGCCGCATAGGCCGTGCAGAGTTCGGCGGCGAGCATGGCCGCGCAGATGGCGTCCTTATCCCTGGAAAAACCGCCTGCCAGATAGCCGTAGCTTTCCTCAAACCCGAACAGGAACGTCCTTTCCCCGGTGCGCTGGCATTCATCGACAATTTCCGAAATAAAGCGGAAGCCGGTCGGCACATCCACGATCGCAGCGCCAAAGCGCGCGCAGATGGCGTCGGCCAGGCGGGAACTGACGATGGACTTGACCGCGAGCGCGTTATCCGGCAGCTTGCCCTGCGCATGCAGCGTGGAGAGGAGATAATGCAGCAGCAGGCATCCGATCTGGTTGCCGGAGAGTACCGTAAACGCGCCGTTTTTCTCCCGCACAGCAATCCCTAAGCGGTCCGCGTCCGGGTCGGTGGCCAAGATGCAGTCCGCCCCCGTCTCGTTCGCAAGCTTCATGGCAAGCGTGAACGCGTTCGGGTCCTCCGGGTTGGGCGCGCTGACGGTTGGAAAACGGGGGTCCGGCTCCGCCTGCTCCGCCACCACCTGTACGTTCGTTACGCCCACGCGCTTTAATATCTCCCGCACGGGGACATTGCCCGAGCCGTGCAGCGGCGTATAGACGATATTCAGCTCGCTCCCGCGCGCCTTTAACAGCTCGGGCTGGAGCAGCAGCGTCGTGGTGGCGGCGTAATACGCTTCGTCCACCTCGCGGCCGATCATGGTTAAGAGGCCCTTTTGGAGCGCCTCCTCTTTTTTCATGGCAGCGGCATCAAAGTAGCCAACCCGGCTGATCTTTTCCAGTACCGCGTCCGCCTGGACCGGGCCAAGCTGGCCGCCGTGCTCCCAATATACCTTGTAGCCGTTGTAGGCGGGCGGATTGTGGCTGGCGGTAATGACGACGCCCGCGATACAGTTGTAATGCCGTACCGCAAAGGAGAGCTGCGGAACGGCATGCAGCCGTTCAAACAGGTAGGCGCGTATGCCGTTTTGAGCGAGTACGAGCGCAGTTTCCAGCGCAAACACATCCGAATACAGGCGCGAATCGTACGCGATTGCGACGCCCCGTTCCTTTGCACCCGGTATGGAGCAAAGGTAGTCCGAAAGCCCCTGCGTCGCGCGCC
This sequence comes from Bacillota bacterium, assembly GCA_023426265.1. GTDB lineage: Bacteria > Bacillota > Clostridia > Christensenellales > CAG-138 > JAEYLA01. The sequence continues at coordinate 26,637 of JAFABA010000238.1, read as the reverse complement.
GCACCACATAGGCGTTCATGCGATTGGTGCCGGGACCTATCACGCCGCGAAGCCCTGCCGTGCCGAAAGCAAGCTCCGTATAAAAGCTATCCTCCAGCTCCGCTTCCGTCATGCTTAAAAGCGCGCGCCTTGTCGCCTCATCGGCCTTTTCCTTCCATTCGGCTGCCCTGTTGAGGTACTCCATAAGGTTTTCCTCCTTTACCCACGCTATAAAACCATTTACTCGCGCCCGGCCCAAATCATGCCGCCGCGTGAAAAGCTGTATACCCCGCCTTCGCCCACCACCAGGTGGTCGTAGAGGCGGATATCGATGCTGTTGAGCGCTTTTTGCACCGCCTCTGTGGCCTCCGCGTCCGCCTGAGAGGGCGTAGGGTCCCCGCTGGGATGGTTGTGCAGAAGCAATATGGAGGCCGCCCGGTGCATGAGGGCCGATTCCACCACGCGTCTTGGGTAGAGCGGCGCTTCATTTAGCGAGCCTGTCATCAGCCGCTCCGCGTGTAAGAGCCGCATGTTTTTATCAAGGCTCACCACATACACGCTTTCATACCGCTCGTTACGCATGAGGTCGAGCGCATAGGCTGCGGCATCCGCGGGCGACAGAATGCGCATGCGCTGCTTTTGCCTGCCCACCGCCTCGGCGTTTAGTGCCGCGCTGTCCCCAACCAGGCGTAAGAATACCGCCGCGCGTTCGCCGATGCCCTCAATATTCGTAAGCTCCGCCACTTCCGCTGAAAACACCGCATGCAGCGAGCCGAACCGGTCGATGAGCCTGTGCGCCAGCTCGTTGGTATTGCGGCGCGGAATGGCGTAAGTAAGAAGCAGCTCCAATAACTCATGCTCGGTAAACGCGCCGACTCCGTTATTTGAGTAGCGTTCGCGCAGGCGTTCCCGGTGCCCTTCGTGCATGGCTCCCTCCCTACTCGCCGGAAAGCTGTTTTTCCAGCTTGTGCCTCACGCGCTGGAGCGCGTTGTCTATGGCCTTTAGCGACCGGCCCACCAGCTCCGCGATCTCCACATAAGAGCGCCCTTCGAGATACAGAATCAAAACCGAGCGCTCCAGCGGGGAAAGCGAGGCGAGGAGCTGTTCCTCCATGTTTTCATATGTTTCGCGGCTGATGAGCGTCTCCTCGGGGTCACTCATCTGGGCGGCGCCCAAAACGTCGATGAGCGTACGCTCCGGCTCCTCCTTGTTGACGGGCCTGTTCAGGGATACGTAGGAGTTGAGCGGGATATGCTTCTGCCGGGTCGCGGCTTTGATTGCGGTGATGATCTGACGTGTGACGCACAGCTCCGCAAAGCTGCGGAACGACGCGTTTTTATCCGGGCTATAATCCCGTATCGCCTTATAGAGGCCGATCATGCCCTCCTGTATGATATCCTCCCTGTCCGCCCCCACTAAAAAGTAGGAGCGCGCGCGCATGCGGATGAACTGCTTGTATTTTTCATACAGCAGGTCCTCCGCCACGCGGTCGCCATCACGGGAGGCAACGAGAAGGCGCTCGTCCGTCATGGCAAGGTAGGGGACAAATTCCTTGTTGTTTTCATACGAGAGCATGATTGGGCCCTCCATCAGGGATGCAAAGAGAAAAATTATCGAGCAGGCTTTTTCGAGAGCTTTACCCGCGAAAATCCCTTCCCCGGAAACGCCCCAATTAGGGCGTTTCCAAATTGGGATCCAAGGGGCTTCCCGCTAGGGAAGCGGGTTCGTTGCCCGGAGGGCAAAAACCGATCCGGTGAATCGATTTTAGAACCCCGGGTACCGCTGTTTACGGCCCTTGGCGGGTTGAGGGCAGCGCCCTCAATAAATATCTATTCTTTCTTCAACCCGTCCTGCCGGTTCTTTTCAAAGAGCAGTACGGCGGCGGCGACGGAGGCGTTCAAAGAGTCCATGGGCCCACGCATGGGAATCGACACGAGGTGGTCGCAGTTTTCGCGCACCAGGCGGGAAATGCCTTCGCCCTCGTTGCCGATTACAATAGCGAGCGGGCCGCTCAAATCCACCTTATCCATCGGCTCGCCCGAGGGTTCGGCCCCGGCGATCCATACGCCCGCCTCTTTGAGTTGCGTGATGGCGGCGGTGAGATTGACAACCTTCGCTACCTTGATGTATTCCACGGCACCCGCGCTGGCTTTGGCCACGGCGGCGGTAACGGAGGCGGAGCGACGCTTGGGCAGCACCACGCCGTGCACGCCCGCGCAGGCGGCGCTCCTGAGCATGGAGCCAAGGTTGTACGGATCGTTGATTTCATCGAGCAACAGCAGGAACGGCGGCTCGTTACGCTCCGCCGCCACGGCGAGAATATCTTCCAATGTCGAGTATTCGATATCCGGGACCATGGCAAGTATGCCCTGGTGGTTGCCGGGCTTGCCGCCGTGGCCGAAGGGCATGCAAAGCTCGTCCAGGCGCTTGCGTTCGGTGGTGCGGACCACAAGGTTGCGCTCATGCGCCATACCGAGGATTTCCTTTAAGGAGCCGTCCTGCTCCTCAACAACGAGGATGCGGTCTATGCTGCGCCCGCTCTTGATGGCCTCGCGCACGGCGTTGCGGCCCATAATGAAGTAGGGCAGCGTCTGCTCCTCCTCCTGCGGCTGGAACTTGGTTTCGTATACTTCCTGCGCTTCGGGCGCGACATAGCGCGGGCGGTTTTCATAGGTACGCTTGACGTGCGGCTTTTCAGCAGGCGCGAGAACTTCCGCTTCTTCTACGGGACGTTCTGAAAACCGCTTTTCCGCATCCTTCTGATCGCGATAGGGCTTTTCCCCGTACGGCTTTTTGCCGTACGGCCTGTCGCCTGCCGGGCGGTCGCCGTAAGGCTTCTTCTCTCCATAGGGCTTATCGCCGTAAGGCTTCTTGTAAGGTCTGTCCCCTGCCGGACGCTCGCCGTAAGGTTTCTTTTCTCCATAGGGCTTATCGCCATAAGGCTTCTTATACGGCCTGTCCCCTGCCGGGCGGTCGCCATAGGGCTTGCGTTCCCCGTAGGGCTTGTCCCCGTAAGGTTTCTTATACGGCCTGTCCCCCGCAGGGCGGTCGCCGTAAGGTTTCTTCTCGCCGTAAGGCTTATCCCCTGCCGGGCGATCACCGTAGGGTTTCTTTTCACCATACAGTCTATCCCCTGCCGGGCGGTCGCCGTAGGGCTTTCGTTCCCCGTAGGGCTTGTCCCCGTAAGGCTTCTTATACGGCCTGTCTCCTGCCGGGCGATCACCGTAGGGTTTCTTCTCGCCGTAAGGTTTATCCCCTGCCGGGCGGTCACCATAGGGTTTCTTTTCGCCATAGGGCTTGCCGCCGAATGTCCTTTTGCCGTAGGGTTTATCGCCTGCCGCCTTCCGGCCTTCCGGGCGCGCGTCCCGTCCGCCGCCGGATTGTCTTGGTCCACCGGGGCGATTATCGCGGCCGTTGTAATTGGGCATACTGTTCGTTCCTTTCTATTCCGCCAATGTGGGGATGATCGCAAGAATGCGCATGGTTGTTGTGCCGTTGTTCCTGAGCTCATGGTCTTCCCCGGAGCGGCACAGGTGCGCGTCGCCCGGAGTGAGCGTGACATATGTGCCGTTGTCGAGCACGGTTGCCTCCCCTTCGAGCGCATAATAGACTTCCGCTTCCGCCTCATGCGGATGCCTGCCGATGGAACACCCAGGCTCCAGGGTAATGACAGAAAGCAGGCGCAAGTGCGGGATGTGCTCCTCGAACAGCGCTGTCATGCCTACGGAGCCTTCCCCGCCCCGCATATTGGTCTTGGCTTCAGGCCGCATATCCTTTTGATATCGTATCATAAGTATTCCCCCTTTGGTTGTGACTTTTATTTGAACGCTGCGTTCACGCCGCTTTTGTTTGCGCGGCGGAACAGTCAGATTTCACTTAATAGCGTACCCCAAAAACTGAAGCGGGCCGCAACTCATTCGTTCCCGCTTTCCTTCTGTGGCAAAAGCGCGCACTGCATCAGCTCCCGGATGCGCGCGTCGTCGCCTTTGAGATACAAATATCCGAATACCGCCTCAAGCCCCGTCGCCGCGCGGTATTCCCCAATGGACGCGCTTTTTGGTATGGTACCGATGTGCGCGTTGCGTCCCCTGCGGTAAACCGACGCTTCCTGCTCGTTGAGCAGCGGCAGCAGCCGTTCCAGAACCGCCGCCTGCGCGCTCGCGCGCACCTTGCGTGACGCCTGCATATGCAGGCTGTGCACGGTGGCGTCGCTTTCAAATAAAAGCAGCGTGCGCACATACAGGTCGTACACCGTATCCCCGATGTACGCAAGCGTCAGCGGCGACATCTGCATGGCGTCCCGCACGGGCGCATCCGGGAGAAGGTTTTTAATATCGTCGCAAACGCTCATATGCGCCCCGAAAAACGTTCAAGCACCCGGCGGTTGCAGGGTACGTCCACGCCATGAATTTCTGCCATGCGGCAGACCTCGCCCGCAAACAGATTGAGCTCGGTGGGCTTGCCGGGTTCGTTGAGATCCCGGGCGAAGGAGGAGGTCGCCTCATACGGCAGTTCCTGCACCGCCGCAAGGTGCCGCTCCCTGAGATCCTCAGGAAGATTGACGCCCTCTTTTTTTGCCATCAGCAGCACCTCGTCAAGAAGCCCGACCAGGAACCCCCACATCTCTTTGGTTTCCCGCAACACGCCGATCGAAACGTTATAGTACGCGGTTGCCTGCCCGTTGGAGCAGATAAAGGACCACTTGATCCATGTTTCCTTTATAATATCGTCCGGAACTTCCGTGTTTACGCCGCTAACGTTTAGCATACGGCAGAGCGTATGCACGGAATTTGGCATTTTTGCAGCCGATACGCCCGGCAAGCCCAGAAGTACGCGTATGATGGGCCCCGTCTTCTCAATGACGCCGGGCGCAATGATGCGGCTGAACACATAGATGCAGCCGTCCAGCGCAATTCCCGATTGGGCGTAACTTCGTACCCGCGCATGGGTGTTGACGCCGTTGAGCATCGGAACCAATAACGTATTGGGCCCGATGCAGGGCTGTACCTCGCGCACCGCTTCTTCGAGCCCGTAGCCCTTGGTGCACAGCAATATCGCGTCCTGTATGCCGGCCTCTGCGGGGTTGTCCGTGCATAGGGCGGGAGTAACGGTGGAGCTTGTCCCCTCGTCCACCAGGGTAAGCCCGCGTTCTCGGATGGCTGCAAGCTGCGCGCCCCGCGCAACGAGCGTGATGCTGTCGTATTTGGAACAAAGCTTGGCCGCAAGGTACCCACCGATGCCGCCCGCGCCGACAATCATGATTTTCAACTGCATTTTTCCTTTCCCAATAGGTGCCGATGAATGCGCACACTACGCCTGATGATATTATAAGCGAAAACCGGTGGGTGGGCAATATAACCGGAGAGGGTAAGAAAAACTGCTTTCTTACAAAATCATACAAAAACGTTATGTATATTTAACATTATCCGTTATTAACCAATACATGCAGTATGCTACAATATTTTTAAACGGTAGTTCCGCCGTTGCTTCTATGTGTAACCTACAGCTGCCACAAAATCTGAAAGGGGTTAAAGCCGATGTTGAAAGGAAAACGTATTCTGTCCCTTGTACTTACCATGGTCTTTGTCTTTGCGCTTTTCGGTCCCACGCAATTCGCCGCCGCTGCTACCTCCCCTGCAAGTACGGATATTGTCATACTCTACACCAATGACGTTCACTGCGCCGTGGATACAGGCATAGGTTACGCCGGTGTTGCAGCCTATAAAGCGGACATGCAGAAAGCAACCAATTATGTGACGCTGGTAGATAACGGCGACGCTATCCAGGGCGGTGTATTAGGCACGCTCTCCAACGGCTCGTATATCATCGACATCATGAACAAGGTCGGCTACGATATCGCCGTTCCCGGCAACCATGAATTTGATTACGGCATGAGCCGCTTTCTAAGCCTTGCCAAGAGTCTCAAGTCCGGCTATATTTCCAGCAATTTCATGGACCTTAAGACCGGCGAGCCTGTTTTTGAGGGCTATAAGATGGTTTCCTACGGCGACGTCAAGGTTGCCTATGTGGGCATTTCCACGCCGGAATCGATCTCAAAATCCACCCCGACCTATTTCCAGGATTCCAAGGGCAACTACATCTATGGCTTCTGCGCGGATAACAACGGCAAAGATTTGTACAGCGCCGTTCAAAAGTCCGTTGACGCGGCCAAGGCCGCAGGCGCCAAATATGTTGTAGCCGTAGGCCACTGCGGCACCGATGTGCAGAGCGCGCCCTGGCGCTCCACGGATGTCATTAAAAACGTGTCCGGCCTTACCGCCTTTATCGACGGCCACTCCCACACCGTAATCCCTCAGCGGATCGTGCGGGATAAGGACAGAAAGCCGGTGGTTCTGACTTCCTCCGGAACCGGCCTTACCGCCATTGGCAAAGTTGTGATCCAAGCCAACGGAAAGGTCACAAGCGAGCTTGTAACGGATTATACGGCCAAGGGCGCCGACGTTGCCGCTTATGTGGATGGCATCAAGGCCAAAAACGACGCCCTTCTCAAAAAGATCGTCGCCAGGTCCAGCGTATTGCTCACCACGAATGACGCGAACGGCAAACGCGCTGTCCGTAACCAGCAAACCAATCTGGGCGATCTTGCCTCCGACGCGTACCGCATCATCGGTAATGCCGATATCGGCTGGGTCAACGGCGGCGGCCTGCGCGCGGATATCAAGGCGGGCAGCATAACCTACGGCGATATCATCAATGTTTTCCCGTTCAACAACGCCCTGTGCGTGGTGGAGGCTACCGGAGCGGAAATCCTTGACGCGCTTGAAATGTCTGCGCGCGTCTGCCCGGAGGAAAACGGCGGGTTCCTGCATGTATCCGGCCTTAAATTCACAATCGATACCTCCGTTCGCTCCACCGTCGTAGTGGATTCCAACAAGATGTTTGTGAAGGTTACGGGCAACCGCCGCGTGAAGGATGTCCAGGTTCTGACGAAATCCGGCGCGTATGAACCCATTGACGCCGCCAAGACCTACACGCTGGCTTCCCACAATTACATGCTCAAATCTGGCGGCGACGGCATCAACATGTTTATGGACAACAAGCTCATCAAGGATTCCGTGATGCTGGATAACCAGCTGCTCATCATCTATATCACCAAGGACCTGAAGGGCTCCATCCCGTCGTCCTATGCCAAATCCCAGGGTCGCATCACCATTGTGTCCGCGGCTTCGCAAGCTGAAAAGGCCGCATAAACCTCCGAAAAGCGCCTTTCTTGTTGAAACATGAAAAAGCTCCGCACCTCTCCAATTTCGGCGCGGAGCTTTTTGTTTTCGTTCCTTATCATTCCTTGTGCGCGCAGGCGTCGCAATATCCGTAAATTTCCAGATTGTGGCCAACGACTTGAAACCCCTGTTCCGCAACCTTGGGCGTAAAATACCCGAGCGGGCAGTCATCCACAGGCACGATGCGCTTGCATCCCATGCAAACCGCGTAATGCCTGTGCGCGTTGCGGTTTAATGCATATACCGCCATATCGCTGTTGGCGACGGCGACTTTATCGACGACGCCCTTTTCAACCAAAAGCTCCAGCACGCGGTAAACGGTGGAAAGCCATACGGTCTCCCCCGATTTTTCGATTTGGGAAAAAATCTCCATGGCGCCCAGCGGCTGCTGCGCCGCTTCCAGCGCCTGCATGACAAGCGCACGCGGCTTGGTGCGCTTTACGTCCTTGGGCCAGCCGCCGCCCTGCTCCTTCATGTCTCACGCGCCTCCTTTTACAGAAATCTGCCTGTTTTTTTGCCTGCGCACCAATACGGAGCGGCACAGCAACAGTACAAGCAGCGTCACAACGCCCAGCAGCACGATGGTGCCGCCGGGTTTCAGCCTTGCGTAATACGCAATCACCAGCCCCGCTATTGTAAAGAATACCGCAAAACAGACAGAAAACAAAAGCGTTTTTTGGAACCCCCGCCTTAACTGCATGGCACAGGCGACAGGCAGCACCATAAGCGAGGAGACCACCAGCGCCCCCACCGTGCGCGCCGCAACGGAGACCGTGACGGCGGTGAGTATGGTAAACAGGAAACTTACGGTTTTGACGGGCACCCCCGCGAGACGCGCGGAGCGTTCGTCAAGCGTAAGGTAAAACAGCTCCTTATACAGCAGCAAAAACGCAAGCATAACCGCGACGCTGATGAGCACAACCAGCAGCAGCTCAAAATCGCTGATGGCGACGATGCTGCCAAACAGAAAGCTGTTGAAGTTGGCGGCCTTTTTGACAAAGCCGGACAGTATGCCAGCTAAACCCACGCCCGCGGACAGTATGATGGCGATGGAAAGCTCCGCGTATTGCGGGATGCGCTTTCTAACGGCCTCAATGCCCAGCGCAGCCAGTATGGTAAAGCACACCGCGCCCAATATGGGGTTTACGCCCACCACAAGCCCGCCCGCGACGCCCGCAAGCGAGGTATGGGAAAGCGCGTCGCCGATCATGGACAGGCGCTTCAACACCACCACGATGCCGATGCACGGTATGATGACGGCAAGCAGCACGCCCGCTATGAGCGCCCGCTGCATAAACAGATATTCGAGCATAGGTCCCCCCTTACTGGCAGCACCGGGCGGGGTGCGTATGTTTATGGGTCAGCTCTTCCGCCACCTGCTCCGGCCTTAATTCAACAAGCGAGCCTTCCTCCAGGCAAAGCACGCGTGAAACGTGGGCGGCGGCCCTGCCCATATCGTGTGTGACCATGACCACCGTGACATTCCGTTCCCGGTTGTACCGCGAAAGCAGCGTATAGAGCATTTCCACCGTTTGCGCATCCACGCCGGTGGTCGGCTCGTCCAGCAGCAACAGTTCCGGTTCATTCACCAATACCCGGGCCAACATCACGCGCTGCTGCTGGCCGCCGGAAAGTTCGCCGAAAAGGCGCTTCGCGTGGGTTTCCATATTCACCTGCCGCAAGGCATAGCGCGCCTTTTCCCGCTGGGCCTTGTTGGGCAGGCGAAAAAGGCCGATTTCGGAATAGAGGTTAAGAAGCACGATCTCTTCCGCCGTGGCGGGAAAGCCCGCGTTGCCCCGAAAGCCGTTCTGCGGCACAAAGCCAACCCTGGGCCAGCTTTTAAAATGCGCAATCTCCTCTCCGAACAGGCGGACACCGCCCTGATGAGGGAAAAGCTCACCCAGTATGACGCGCAGCAGCGTGCTCTTGCCCGAGCCGTTGGAGCCAATGATGGAGACAAAATCCCCCTCGTTTACGGTAAAACCTACATGGTCTAAAATCCGCTCTCCGGTATAGCCGAAGCAGATATCCTGCGCCTCTATGACAGCCGTCTTTTTGATGGTCTCTTCCATACTGGTTCCTTCCATGGCAGCGGGCATGGCCCACCCAAATATTACTTAAGCGCTTCCTGAAGAGCGAGGAGGTTCTTGCGCATGATGCTCAGATAATCCGCGCCGGAAGCACGCTCTTCGTCGGTCAGCCCTTCCACGGGGCTCAATACGGCGGTATTTGCGCCCGTTTCCGCCGCTATGGCGTTCGCAACGTCGGGGCTTAACAATTCTTCAAAGAATATGGTCGTCACACCTTTTTCGCGCGCAAGATCAATAATCTCCGCCATGCGCCCGGGGTCCGGTTCCGAATCGGGCGCCAACCCCTCTATGCCGATTTGCGTGAGGCCGTATGCCTCGCACAAATACCCGTACGCTTCATGGGACACGATGATCTCCTTTTGGGGAAGATTGGAGAGCGTGGTGCGGAATTCTTCATCCAGGGCGTCAAATTCCCTTGCCCATTTTTCATAGTTTGCCGTATAATAAGAAGCGTTGTTCGGGTCCGCCTGCACAAACGCGTTTTTGATGGTTTCCAGCTCTTTTTTGGCGTTGTTGGGGTCGAGCCACACATGCGGATCCAGCCCGCCATGTTCGTCCTCTTCCTCGGCTTCTTCATGCTCCCCCTCGCGCAGCGCGATGCCCTTTGAGGCCTCTACGGGGATAAGCGCGGAAGAATCGAGCGACGCTAAAACATCCTCGGCCCAATGCTCCATTCCCGCTCCATTATAAATGAACAGGTCGGCGTTTTGAAGCCCTGCGATATCCGCCGCGGCGGGCTCCCAATCGTGCGGTTCGGTGCCGTCCGGCACCATGATGGTAATTTGGGCCTTATCCCCGCCGATTTTTTGCGCAAAATCATGCATGGTATAAAAGCTTGCGTATACGCTAAGCCGGTTGTCTCCCTGAGCCTGTTCCGCCTGCTGTGTTGTGCAGCCTGCAAGGAACAATGCGGCGCATAACGTCATTGCGGCTGTCCGCAGTATTCGTTTCATGGCGTTCTCCCCTATTATGTTGATTGCGAATAATTCGCATTCGCATTATATAACTTAACCAGAAAAAAGTAAAGTAAAACCGGTTCATTTTTCTTCTTTCCCTATTTCCCTGAATTTTTTACGTATGGAAATAAAATCAAACCAAAAGAGACTAAACGAAATTTGAAATTTGCCGATATAAGAATAACGGCAGGAATTCGCGGGGCGTACATATAGAGAGGTAAGAAATGGGAATTGCCACAATCATAGGTATAGTTTTTGCGTTCGGCGCGTTAATTCTTGGCTTTGTTCTGGAGCATGGCGACATCATGTCGCTGTTCCTGTTGAGCCCTGCGGTCATCGTACTTGGCGGCACGATTGGCGTGCTGTTTGTAGCGTTTTCCGTACAGGACGTCTTAAAAATCCCGGTTCTGATCGGCCGCGCAATGAGCAACCCCAAGGTGGATCTGCAGGGGACGATGGATACCATCATCGACATCGCCGTGCAGGTGAAAAAATCCGGTATGCTCATACTGGACCAAATGGTCCGCGACCCGGATTTTATCAGAAGGAACGATCCCCTAATGGTCAAAGGGCTTACGCTTCTGATGGACAAACTGGACAAAGAGGAACTGCGCGAAATTTTGGAAAACGACCTGCGCGTGGAAGAACAGATAAAGAAGAAGGACATCTCCATATTTGAAGCGGCGGGCGGCTTTTCCCCGACGCTGGGCATTATCGGTACGGTGCTTGGGTTAATTCAGGTGCTTGCCAACATGGGTACGCCTGATGAACTCGCGAAATCCATCGCCGTCGCGTTCGTTGCGACGCTTTACGGCGTGGTATTTGCAAACCTTGTGTACCTGCCCATCGCGAACAAACTGACGCTGCGCATCAAAATAGAACGCGTCACCAAGGAAATGATTATAGACGGCGTAATGGCCATCAACGATTTTGAAAGCCCCATCGCCATTCGCGAGCGCTTGGTTTCCTACCTGAAGATGTCCGGCAAGAAGTCCGCCCCGGCCAAGGAAGCAGGTGGATCTGGTGAGTAGGCGCGACTCCCACGAGGAAACAAAACATTCAAGCAGTGAGCGCTGGCTGATCACCTATTCGGATATGATTACGCTGCTGCTTGCACTCTTTATCATGATGTATGCCATGAGCTCGGTGGACCTGGATAAATATGCGGCGCTCGCCGAACAGCTGGGCCAAACGCTCAACCCCAGCGCGCAAATGGGAAACGGCAACGGCAATGGGACTGGCAACGGGAACGGAACTGGCAACGGCACAGGGTTCCTGGAAGGCACCATCATCGGAATTTCGGGTGAAACGGACTCGGCGGTAACGACGGTCGGTCTCAACACCAAAGAAATCAGCGTAAACGACCTGCAGAAGGAGCTTAACGACCTTATTACCTCCAGCGGCCTCAATGCCTACGCCAGCGTGCACAAGGAGGACCGCGGCATTACGTTAAGCCTCGTGGAGGGCATGCTGTTCCAATCCGGCTCGGCGGATATCAACCCCAGCGCGAATGAAATACTCAATCAGCTCATCGTCATCATCCGCTCGGTGGACAACTACATCCGCGTGGAAGGCTCCACCGACAACGTCCCCATCCGCACGGCGAAATTCCCCTCCAACTGGGAGCTTGCGTCCCAGCGCGCCATCAACGTGGCGAAGATGCTGGTCTCGGAGGGAGTGGACCCCTCCCGCATCTCGGTGGTCAGCTACGGCGAATACCGCCCCGTTGCCGCCAACGATACGGAGGAAAACCGCAAGCTCAACCGCCGCGTGGATATCGTGTTTTTGAACCAGGCGCTTGACAAATACGAGCCGGGCAACGAGGGCGAAACGAAAACGAACCATTAACGGCAAGCATATACGCATACAACGCGGCCCGCATCTTACCATGCGGGCCGCTGTTTCGCTATAAGCCTTTCGTATCCCCATAGCAGGACGTCCGCCGCCCTGCACACGCGTGAACCTGAGAGGCACCCATATAATCCGTCCCATCTGGCGTCGGATGGGACACCTTGCGTTGGGGATTGCCCCGTCCGCCCCCAACGAAAACTCTCGAAAAAGTGGATACCGCTTTCCCGACATTATATTTCATCCATCATCCGGTAGCCGACGCCGACCTCGGTGACGATATATTTGGGTTCCGCCGGGTTTATTTCAAGCTTTCGCCTGATATTCGCCATGTTGACCCGGAGCGCCTGAATTTCGTTGGTGTACGGGCCCCAGACCTCGCGCATGATCATATCGTGGGTGAGCACCTTGCCGATGTTCCTTGCAAGCAGCACGATAATCTTATACTCGATGGGCGTAAAGTGCAGGTCCTTGCCCGCAAGCGTGACATTGCGCTTATCAAGGTCTATCTCCAATTCCCCTACGGATATCACAGTTTCCGGCCGGACGCCCTTTTCCACGCGCTGGGTCAGGCGGATGGCGTTCCGGATGCGGGCAAGCAGCTCCGCCGTGCCAAAGGGCTTTGTAATATAGTCGTTTGCGCCAAGATCCAGCGCTTCCACCTTATCCCGCTCATGGCCGCGCGCGGAAACCACCACCACGGGGATGCCGCTCCACGCCCGCAGCAGCTTCAACACCTCCACGCCGTCCATATCCGGCAAGCCCAGGTCCAGCAGCACAAGATCCGGGCTGTGAGAGGCCGCCATGGCCACCCCCTGGGAGCCCTTCGGTGTTTTCACCACGCGGTAGCCGTTCGCCGTGAGTATGGCGGAAATAAAATTGGATATGGTCTCGTCGTCCTCGATGATGAGAATAAGCGGTTGATTATTCATGGTCTCCCTCACTTTCCAACGGCAGTATGAAGCGGAATGCGGCCCCGCCTTCCGGCAGGTTATACGCCTCCATCACGCCCTTGTGCGCCTTGACGATCGTCATGCAAATGGAAAGGCCGATCCCCATGCCGCGCGTCGCGTCCGCGCTGCCTCTGCCGGTGGGAACATCCCCGGTAAACAGGTGCGAAAGCTCCTCCTGCGCGATGCCGGAGCCGTGATCCCGCACCTCGAACGCGGCCGTATTTCCCTCCCGCCTGACCTCCACCTTGATGGGAGACTCGGTATGGGCGTGCTTTGCGGCGTTTTCCATCAGGTTGATGAGCACCTGTTCGATGAGCGTGCCGTCCATGGGTACAAGCAGCAGCTCTTCCGGCACTTTTACCTGAATAATCTGCCGGGGATACCGCTTGCGGAACCGCTGCACGGCCTCGGCCACCACTTCCTCCGCGACCTCAACGGTCTTTTTTACGCTGGTTTCCTCCTCGTTGATGCGGGTGACGGAGAGCAAATTCTCCACCATGCGGATGAGCCACTGCGAATCGTCCCGGATGTTGCTTACCAGCATGTCGTGCGTGGTTTTATCGAGCTTTTCCCCGTTTTCCAATATCGCGGAGCTTGCGCCGGAAATGCCGGTGAGCGGGGTCCTTAAATCGTGCGATATGGCGCGCAGCAGGTTGGAGCGCATCTTTTCCTTTTCGGATTCCAAAAGAATTCGCCCCTGCTCGTCCGAAAGCCGCTGCCGCTCCAGCGCCATGGCGACCTGGGTCGCCATCATGCTCAACAACAGCCTGTTGTCCTGGGTAAGCGGGCCTTTTTGGCAGGACACGCCCATCACGCCAGCCACGCGCCCCTGCGCGCTGACCGGCATATAAAATGCCTCCGCTTCGGAAAACGTATCCGTTCCCCTGCCTGCGGATTTGTGGTTCAAAAACACCCAGCGGGCGACGGCGCGGCCTTTTTCCGTATCCAAAAACTCCGCCCTCGGCTCCTGTTTGGATTGGAGCAGCACGCCGCTTCCGGCCTGATTGGGCTCTTCGGCATAGAAGATTACCGAACGTTCAAAAAGCTTTTCGGCGTAGCCGTTGGCGACGTCCGCAATGCTCTTTAATCCCTGGGTGGCCAACAGTTTTTTGTTGATCTCATACAAGATCTGCGTACGCCACTCGCGTTCCACGCTTTTATTGGCCTGTGTCTTGATGCGCACGGTCAGCGCGCTTGTGATGAGGGCGACGACGAGCATGATCAAAAACGTGACGGGATACGTCCCGTTGAGCAGCGTAAACACATAATACGGGTAAGCAAACACAAAATCAGACAGCAGGACGCTGACAATGGACGCGGCAACGCTGTAAAGATACCCCGACGTCACACGGGATATGATGATAACAGAGAGAATGTACACGACGATGTTGCTTTCATACAGCGAGGCCTTCCGCAGCGCGTAGGAAACGGCTGTTGCCAGCGCGAGCAGCGCAAGGGTTTTGAACACGTCCTTCCAGGAAAACGAAAACGCGCTTTCCCCGAACAGCTTCCGCCTGCCCGGATGGTATTGCCGGATGGACCGGTTGGGTATGATGTGCACTTCGACGCCCGGCAAAAGGGCGATCAATTGATCCTCAAAATCCAGCTCGAACAGGTTTTTTACGGTGCGCTTGTTACGGCTTTTGCCCACCACGATATCCGTAACGCCCGAAAGCGCGGCATATTCCGCGATGACGGGCGGCAACGCGCTTCCGTTTAGCGTAACGCACTCCGCGCCCATACGCTCGGCAAGGAGCAAATGTTCGCGCACGCTCTGTTTTTGCGCTTCCGTCAATCCCCGCCCGCCGATTTTTTCCACATACAGCGCGACAACAGGGGCGTGCATGGTCTGCGCGACGCTTGCCGCCCAACGCAGGCAGGAAGCGGAGGAAGGCGAAGGGCCGATACAGACCAGGTACTTGGTCCCGGGGTTGACCGCAGCGGACTTTTTCTGCTGCTGCAGATTTTCCCTGCTGACCCGCTCCGCCGCCTTATGCAGAGCGATTTCCCGCAACCGCCGCAGGGTATCCGTATTGGCCGCGTAGGCCGTGACACGCGCTGTGCGCGTTTTATCCGCCTGCAGGCGCCTAAGAAGGTCCTCCGGGTCGATATCAATAAACGTGACCTGTTCGGCGTTATCAAATACGGCGTCGGGTACGGTTTCCTCGGACACCTGGCCGGTCAGGGCCGCAATGAGCTCATTAAGGCTTTCGATCTGCTCCACGCCCAGTGTGGCATAGACGTCGATGCCGGCGTTTTGCAGTTCGTCAACATCCTGATAGCGCATTTTGTTGCGGCTGCCGTCCGGGTTTTTGCGGGCGATCTCGTCTATGACGATGAGCGCGGGCCTGCGTTTTAACGCCGCGTCCAGGTCAAGCTCAGCCGGCTGCGGCGCAAGGGCGGGAAGGCCGTATAAAAGCTCCGCCGTTTCCGGGAACGCATGAGGGGAAACGCACCCTATGGCCACATCCACCCCGCCTTTCAACAGTTCCAGCGCGTCGTCGAGCATCGCGTACGTCTTGCCGGAACCCGGCGCATAGCCAAAGAACAGCTTCAGCCTGCCCCGCCTGGAGCTCCCTTGCGGCTGTTCCGGCCCGCCCTTATGCGCCATCCCCTCCAACCTTGCTCCCCCCCGTATCCGGTATTATTGCGGCCCCAACAGCGCGCTTAACTCCTGCTGGTGCGAAACGCTCGTAAGCGAAATGACCTTATCCCCCGCGAGCAACACGGTGTCGCCGCGCGGCAACAGAAGGTCGTTCCCCCGTATGACCGCCACCAGCACGCATTCGAGCGGCAGCTTGATCTCCCGGAGCGGGTACCCCGCCACCTTGGAGGTGTTGGAAACGATCTTTTCCACCAAAGAGTACTGGCCCTGGTGGAGGTTCAACAGCGTCATCATATCCCCCATGGAGAGTTCTTCCGCAACCAGGCGCGCCATAAGATCCGCCTGGTTGAGCGCAGCGTCCACACCCATGACGGGGGTAAAGAGCCAAGCGTTCTTCGGGTTGTTTACGCGGCCCACCACGCGTCTTACGCCATACTCCAACCGCGCAAGCGTGGCGATGACCAGGTTGGTTTCATCCGATCCGGTCACGGCGGCCACAACGTCCGCATTTTGAATGCCCGCGGCCTCGAGAACTTTTGTGTCCGTGCCGCTGCCCATCAATATCACGTCCTCGGGAAGATCCCGCATGAGCGGTGCGCGGCGCGACTCACGCTGTTCAACCACCGTCACCTGATGGGAGCCCTTCAAAAGCAGGCCCGCAAGATAGGCGCCCACCTGGCCGCCACCTACGATAATGACTTTCATACGTTCACATCCCCTTTCCGTCGTTGTAGCCCAGTAGCCGCCTGAGCCGCCCGGTGGAAGCGATCGCCACGGCGATATAGAGCACATCGCCGCGTGCAAACACCGTGCCCATGGTAGGCAGCATGGTTTTATTCTCCCGCTCGATGGCCACAACATGAATCTCGCCCAGCGCAGTCAGTTCATTGACCTTGTGGCCGATGAGCAGCACCGGGACCTCGATTTCCACAAGCTCCACATCCCCCTGCCCCAGGCTCAATACCGTGTTGAGCGGGGAGTAGCTCAAAAGATCCGTCGCACGCTTGATGCCCCAGGTGGTGGAGGAGATTGTCTGTACGCCCAAGCGCTTGTAGATTTCCGCCTTGCGGCGGTCGTACAGCCGCGCCACCACCTTGGGTACATGGTAAATCTCCCGCGCCATGCGGGCGATGACGGCATTGGACTCGTCGCTGGCGGTAAACGCCGCCACAGCGTCGGATTTTTCTATATTCGCTTTTTGGAGGATTTCTTTATCAAACCCCACGCCCTCTATGGTGGTCCCTTTAAAGGGAGGGTCCAGCCGTTCAAAGGCGGTTTTGTCCGAATCAATGACCGTAACGGTTTGCCCGGCCCTGCTCAATGCACTCGCAAGCCCCGAGCCCATTCGCCCGCATCCCACTACAATGATCCTCATGTTAGCCCACTCTCACTTTCTTTCGGCTTGTAAGCCGGCTTTGTGTTGCGCCATTTTGCGGCGGACGGCCTTGGCGACTTCCTCTAAAAGCAGTACGAACGGCGGTATCAGCACCAGGAACGCCCAATCCTCTACTCTAAGCGGCGCGGTGTTGAACACGCTGTTGAGGAACGGCACGTAGCTTAACAGCAGCAACAGTACAATCTCCACGGCAATGCCGACGAGTATCAGGCGGTTGGTGAAAAAGCCCGTCTTGAATACGGAGGCCTTATCCGTCCTGCAATTGAATACCATGCCAACCTGGGACATGACGATAGCCGCAAACGTCATCGTGGTGGCCATACCGTATACCAAGCCGGAGGAGGCAAGCGGCATGCCAAGCCGCCAGCCGAACGTCCAGTTCAGGAAGAAGTAGGCTATCATGCACAGCGCCGCTTCCACCATGCCGTAGTAGAAGAACCCGCGTATGATGAGCTTTTTCGTAAGCAGCGGTTCTTTCTGCGAACGGGGCGGCACCTCCATAATGCCATGCTCCGGCGCTTCCGCGCCTAATCCAATGGCAGGCACCATATCTGTCCCAAGGTCGATGGCAAGCACCTGCATGATGGTCAGCGGCAGCGGAATGGCTCCGCGGGAAAACAGGTAGAATACCATCGGCACAGCTTCCGGCATGTTGCTGTTGAATATGTAGAGCGCGAACTTGCGGATGTTATTGTACACCGCGCGCCCTTCCTCCACCGCGTTGACGATGGAGGCGAAGTTGTCGTCCGTTAATATCATGTCCGCCGCCTCTTTGGCGACGTCGGTCCCGGTAATCCCCATGGCCACGCCGATGTCCGCCTTCTTGAGCGCTGGAGAATCGTTCACGCCATCGCCGGTGACCGCCACCACATGCCCCATCTCCTGGAGCGCCGAGACCACCTGCAGCTTCTGCTCGGGTGCGACGCGGGCGAACACCACCTGGCCGGAAAGCGCCCGTTTCAATTCATCCGCACTCATCTTCTCCAGTTCCACGCCGGTGATGATGCGTACGCCTTCGCCTTCCACGATGCCTATTCTGCGGGCAATGCTTTCCGCGGTCAGACCGTAATCGCCCGTGATCATGATGATGCGGATGCCCGCGCGGCGGCATTTTTCCACCGCCTTCGCGACCTCCGGCCGCGGCGGGTCCACCATGGCGACAAGCCCCAGGAACGTCATGTCCTGCTCGATCAGCTCGGGCGTATAATCGCTCAGGCCCACGGGCAGGTCCTTTACGCCGTCCAGCGTTCGGGTGGCAATGGCGAGCACCCGCAGGCCGTTTCTTGCATACTGGTCGTTGGCGGCCATGATGCTAGCGCGCATCTCATCCGTGATGGGCGCAACGCCGCTATTCAGCCTGACGCGGGAGCAAAGCTCCATCACTTCCTTGGGCGCGCCCTTGCAGTAGGAAATGCGGCCCGCTTGCGTATGGTGGATTGTGCTCATGCGCTTGCGGCTTGAGTCAAACGGCAGCTCCCTCAGGCGCGGGAGCGTCGCACGGAGTTGATCCAGTATGAGCCCCTGTTTTTGCGCCACAACCAGCAGCGCCGCTTCCGTCGGGTCGCCCAGCACCTCAAAGCGGTTGCTTTCGCCGTTGGGCGGCACCAGGCGGGCGTTGGAGCACAGGCTTGCCGCGCCCAGGAGCTCGTTGACCGGCTGGTCCGTACGATCCGTCATTTTGCCGTTATACAGTACGGCGCCGTCCTTTGCGTCATAGCCTACACCGCTTACGTCAAACGCGCGCTCCAGAGTCCAGACGTTGCTGACCGTCATTTCATTCTGGGTAAGCGTCCCCGTTTTATCGGTACATATAACGGTGGTGCAGCCGAGCGTTTCCACCGCCGAAAGCCGCTTGATCAGCGCGTGCCTTTTCGCCATGCGCTGCACGCCCATCGCAAGCGAAAGCGTGACGGTAGGCAATAAGCCCTCAGGGACAAAGGCTACGACCATGCCCATTGCGAATATGAATGCCACCGCAATATCGGTCTCCGCAAGCAGCAAGGAGAGCAGGAAGAACGCCACGCCTATGCTCACGGCGAGTATGGTTACCGTCTTTGTGACCTTGCCCATTTCCTTTTGCAGCGGGCTCTGCTCTTCTTTGAGCGCCTGGGTCAGGCCTGCAATTTTGCCGAACTCCGTCTGCATGCCGGTGGAAAATACCACCGCCTTGCCGGTGCCGCCAGCCACCGTGGTCCCCATGAACACGATATTCGTGTGTTCCGAGCGGGAAAGGTCGGCGCGCAGTATCGCGTCCCGCCCTTTATGTACCGGGTGCGATTCGCCGGTGAGCGTGGACTGGTTAACCCTTAAATCATTGTCCTCCACCAGGCGCGCGTCCGCGGAGATCCTGTCGCCTTCGCTCAGAAGCAGTACGTCGCCGGGTACGAGGTCTTCCGCGAGTATGCGCAGCTCCTCGCCGCCACGCAGCACCCGCGCGTAGGCGGGCAGCATTTTTTTGAGCGCCTCGGTCGCTTTTCCGGCGCGGAACTCCTGCCAGAAGCTGAAGAGGCCGTTGATAACATTCACCATCCAGATGGCGAACCCGAGCTCCGGGAGCTTTGCAATAAAGCCCACGATACCGGATAACCAGAGCAATATCGCCATCAGGTGCGTAAAATTGGAAAGGAAGCGCACGATGAGAGGCGTGCCCTTCTTTTCCTGCAGCTCGTTCTTTCCATAGGCCGAAAGCCGGGCCAGGGCTTCTTCGCCCGTAAGCCCGTTCGGGCCCGAAGATAACGCAGGAAACACCTCATCCACTGAAAGCCGGTGGATGGTGGCGTTCACCTCGTTTTTCTCTTTGAGTTCATTCCCATTATACATCATATCGTTGCGCACACACCCTTTTTCTGCGCTCTACCCGCATATTCTGTTCCGGTTTCGCTTCCGCTATAAAGGGCGGGGCAAATTCCCCCGCTTCCTCCCGCGGCAGTCTTCCACCGCTTCCTTTGCGCGTAACTCATTCCCTTTCCTCCCCAACATCCGGTAATGATCGCTTATTTCCGCCTTGCATCCGCTAACTTGCCATACTTCTTTTCCGAGTATACCTGCTGACAAATAAACGCAGTATGAAGGATACCGCATGCGCGATAAAGATTGTATTAAGATTTGTCTTATACGTATTAGAATTCTCTAAGCACGCCCGGTCCCATCAAGTTTCCCCTTTTTCCCGCATAGTATCGTATATGGGATAGACAGGAGGGGAACCGCCATGGAATCAAAAAGCGTCTCAGACACCATGACAAGGCTGTATGGCGCCTTTGAGGCGGACGGCTATAAAATTATGAAGGCGTTTACCTTCGAGGGGCGGCTTGGCGTGATGGCTGCGCACAAAAAGGCCCTTTCCTATGACACGGGGCGGGGCAAGCGGTGCTATTATGTGGAGGGAGCGCCGTATGAGCGGGGGTATCTTATGGGCCTGCTCGCGGAAAAGGAAATGTCGGAGATGGCCGTAAAGTTTACGGATAACGTGATATTCGATTTTCTGGATGTGGAGTTTCTCACCCATTTCCCGCTCATTCAGAAGCTGTTGGTGGAACTTTTATATGAGCTTTCCGAGCATGCGTTCGACGCGCTGCCCGGGCATATCCACGCCGAGATTTCGGGCATGCTGGACGGGTCTAAAAAGGCGAATCCCCGGACAAAGGTAACAAAAAAACGCCTTGTTGTGATGAACGTGGCGTTCGACGTGCTGTGCGCGCTTGCGTATTCCGGCGAGTTCTTCCAGAAGAGAGCACCGGAGGTGGCGGCGGAGGCAATAAAGCTGACCATGATGTGCAACGCGTTCTCTGTAATGAACGCGGCGGCGAACGGCGGGCACTACTTTGCGCGGGATTTCATGTTCGCTTCCGGCGGCGTATTCCAGAATAACCTTTGCCATGCGATCCATGTGCCGGCAGAGCAGCCCAACACCAGGCTATACCCCTACGTAAGCATAACAGCCCCGGGTATTGCGGGCAGCATCAGCGCCATGAATGGCAACGGCGTTGCGATAGGCGTCAACATGTCCCCGGGGGGAAATTCCAGCCCTGGCGCGGTGGGGTTGAATTCCCTGCTGCTTGCAAGGGACGCCGTGCTGTATGGCGGGGATGTAGAGGCCGCGGCGGATGTAATCATAAACGCTGAACGCGGCGTTGCGTGGAACTATGCGCTCTCCGACGGAACGCAGGATATGGCCTGTACGGTGGAGGCGGGCATGTCCGCCAAATGGCTGGATGTTTTAAGTTACCCTTCGCCCGAACTGCGCCCATATTTGCCGGACCAGAAGTTCCTGATTGCGAACCCCGGCGCGCCGCTCAAAAACGGGGCGGCGGTGCGCTGGTGCAGCATGCCCTATCCCAAGGAATACCTTGCGTATAATCCCGGGCTGTGGAAGCACTATCAACAAACAAAGGACGCCTCCATTGCCCTTTACCCGGATGCATTCGCGCCCGACGGGTTTATCAACCGCACGCCGGAGCAAAAAAACTGCCCCTCCAGCTTCTATTTTGCGCCCGTGCGGACAGACGGGGACGTGCATATCACCGGCAACCACTTTCTCTCGCCGCGCATGCGCTACTGCGCCATGGATCCGTGGACGGCGGCGGTAACAAAGGGCAACGTCAACGACATTCAATGGCGCTATGACGCGCTCAATTATGAGATTCGCTCCACGCTGGCGGAAAAGGGGAGTATCAACTACGAGGACGCACGGCGCATCGCGGACTTTTTAGCCCCTTACGGCAAATATCCGGATTATTACAAAAAGAACCCCCGAAGCCGCGACGGGAAGCAGACCCGCAGAGAAGGCTGCGTCTCCCTCTTCGACCTCAAGGCAAAAACCGTGGAAAGCCACTACGGGTATTACGGGGACGGCTGGGTAAAGACGACGCTAAAAAACTATCTGCCGGACGAATAAATTCTATTTCCCGTTTTACATACAATATACATATCTTTAACACGGCTTGGAAACATGCGGCATACAATCGTAATCAGGACAAGCCCCCGCCCGGCCGGACGGAGCTTGGCATTAAATCATATACCATATAACAGAGGAGATATTTGCTATGAAGAAAGTCATTCAGGTAATCGCGGGAATTTGTGCGTCCGTGCTGCTCTTTGGCGGCTGCGCCGCGCCCGCAGCGATGCAGAACGTGGATCTCAACAGCATTGCGGTGGAAGAACTGGCGGAACGCGCCAAAAAAGACGGCCGCGTGGATTCTGTGGGCATGCCGGATTCCTGGGCCAACTGGGGCGAAACCTGGGCTGATCTCAAGGCTGCCTACGGCGTCGAGCATTCGGATGTGGATATGTCCTCCGCCGAGGAGCTTGCGGTGTTCGAATCAGAAAAAGACAACGCCACCAAGGATATCGGCGACGTCGGCCAGGCATTCGGACCCATCGCCGTGGAAAAAGGCCTCGCCCTCCCCTACAAGACCAGCTATTGGGACGATATCCCGGATTGGGCCAAGGATGAGGACGGCAACTGGATTATCGCTTATTACGGCACCATGGCCATGCTCACCAACAAAAGCATCGTTGCTACGGCCCCCACTTCTTTTGCGGATATCCTCGCGGGGGATTACAACGTCAGCGTAGGCGACGTCGCAAAGGCAAGCCAGGCGCAATTTGCAGTCCTTGCGGCGGCCATCGCCTTTGGCGGGAGCGAAGGCGACATCCAGCCCGGCCTTGATTTCTTCCGTCAGCTTGCCGAACAGGGCCGGTTGGACCTTGGCGAAAACTCGCTGGCCCGTATTGAAAAGGGCGAGATCGGCGTCGCGTTCCTGTGGGATTATAACGCGTTAGGCTACCGCGACCAGTTTGCGGCCAACAGCCCGGATGCGAACTTCGAAGTTACCATCCCCTCCGAAGCCTCCATTCAGAGCGGTTATACCACCATCATCAACAAATACTCTAAGCGTCCCTACGCGGCGGCGCTCGCGCGCGAATTCATTCTCAGCGACGAAGGCCAGATCAACCTGGCGCGCGGCTATGCAAGGCCGGTGCGCAGCTCCGTTGCGCTGCCCGACGACGTCAGGGCCAAGCTGGTGGACGATTCCCAGTACCAGAACGCGCGCCTGCTCCAGGACACGGCCGCATGGGATGGCACCACCAAGGAAATCGGCACGCTTTGGCAGGAAAACGTCATCGCATACGCGAAATAAGCATTTTTACCAAGATGGGGATACCTCTTATTTAAGAGGTATCCCCTGTTCTACTCTCATTCTTCTCGGACAATAAGGAGCGCTGCATGGCAAAAACGGTATTCGTGCTGCTCGACGGCTGTAATTACCAGACGGCGACAGATAACCTGGGCTATTTGGAGCATTTAACAGAGACAGGCGCCGCCGCAAAATGCCGCGTGCGCGGGGAGCTTCCCTCAAGCTCCCGCCCGATGTATGAAACGCTTTTGACCGGGCTTCCCGTATTGGAGCACGGCATTGCAAGCAACCTCGCCGTACGCCTTTCCCGGTGCGAGAACATCTTTTCCCTCTGCCGGAAAAACGGGCTTTCCACCGCCGCCGCTGCCTATTACTGGGTCAGCGAGCTGTATGTGCGCGCCCCGTTCAACCACAGAACCGACCGTTTTTTAAATGATACGGATTGCGCCATACAACACGGCATGTTTTATTTTGAAGACAATTATCCTGACTCCCATGTGCTTGCGGACGCCTTCTACCTGCTGCAGCACAATGACCCGGACTTTTTGATGATACATACCATGAACATTGACGATGCGGGGCACGCCTTCACTTCCGCAAGCCCGCAATACGCGAAAGCGGCGGCGAAAGCCGATATCCTGCTTTCCTTGTTCGTGCCGGAGCTGATGGAGGCAGGCTACAACATCGTCATCACTTCTGACCACGGCATGAACCAGTTTGGCCTGCACGGCGGCAACACAGACGAACAGCGCGAAACGGCGCTGTACCTGCTTTCCCGCTCCGCCCGCCGCGGGGATTTTACTAAAAATGCAATTCCACAGCTCTGCGTTGCGCCGCTGCTTTGCGCATGTCTCAATATTGAACGCGCGCCGGGCATGCGATCCTTACAGGAGTTGGAGGTAACTTTTTTTGAAGGCTAAACGAACATACCTGTTCGCCCTGCTGCCTTTTGCGCTGCTCATACTCTTGTTTGAGCTGGCGCCGATTTTTGCAATTATACTGCGCAGCTTCAGGGCAGAAGAAAGCCTCTCCTTTACGCTGGAGCACTATTTTGCCATATTCACAAAGCCGCTTTACCAGCAGGCAATATTAAACAGCGCGGCGGTTTCCATTGCATCCTCGCTGATCGGCATGGCAGCCGCATTCTTCGGGGCAAAGGCAGCCAACGCCGTGTCCTCGCGGCTCAAAGCGTTCTTTATGAGCGTGCTCAACATGTGCTCCAATTTTGCGGGGCTTCCGCTGGCATTCGCGTTCATCATCATGTTCGGCAACGTCGGCGTATTTGTGCTTCTGGGAAAGCAATTCGGCATTTCAGCGCTGGCCCAATTTAATATCTATGGGCTATCCGGCCTGATGCTCACTTATGTGTATTTCCAGATACCGCTCTGCGTTCTGCTGCTGATCCCGGCATTCGACGCGCTTAGGAAAGAATGGCGGGAATCGGTGAGCCTTTTGGGCGGCAACAGCTTCCATTACTGGACGAAGGTCGGCCTGCCGGTGCTCCTGCCAAGCCTCCTTGGTACGTTAAGCGTGCTGTTCAGCAATGCGCTCGCGGCCTACGCCACAGCTTACGCGCTGCTGCAGGGCAACTTCTCGCTGCTGCCCATCCGCATTTCCGAACAGTTCGTAGGCGATATGATACAGCGCAAGGAGTTCGGCAGTGCCCTGGCTGTAGTCATGATGCTGCTGATGGTCGCCGCCATCCTGTGCCAGAACGCCGTGCTAAAACGCGCCAAAGGAGCCGCAAGATGAAAAAGACAACCGGCGGGGCGCTTGTGATCGCGCTCATCTGCGCCTACCTCCTCCTCCCCCTGGCGTTTACGTTCCTCTATTCCATATTCAGCACATGGAACGAGGTCTTACCCAACGGACTGACCTTCCGGTACTATACGGAGATATTCTCGGATACCGCGTTTTTAATCAGCATGGGGCGTACGGTCCTGATTTCCTGCGTTTCGGTAGCGATCTGCACGGTGATCGTGCTGCTTTGCATGTTTGTAATTACCGCCTACCACCCGGGGTGGGACAAATACATGCAGGTCCTGTGCACCATTCCCTATGCCATACAGGGCGTGATTATCGCCATCAGCGTGCTTTCCCTGTACGCGGGAGCGCCGGCGCCCCTCAACAACCGCATTTTGATGCTGACGGCAACCTATTGCGTCGTGATCCTTCCCTACATGTACCAGGGCATCAAAAACAGCCTGCAGGCGGTCAATGCGCGCTGTCTGATGGAAGCCGCGCAGATTTTGGGTGCAAATAGGTTTACGGCCTTCTTTCGCGTGATCGTGCCCAACATTGTTTCCGGCGTAACGGTTTCATGCATGCTTTCCCTTGCCATCGTGTTCGGGGATTTTGTGGTGGTGAACACGCTTGGCGGCAACTATTACCAGACCGCGCAGATGTACCTCTACCGCGCGTTGTTCCGCTCCGGGCAGCTTTCAAGCGCCATCGTCATGGTGCTGTTCATCGCCACGCTCATCATTTCCGGCACGGTATTCTTCATCAAAAAAGGCGATACCCCGCAGGAGGAGAAACGCTGATGTCCTATATAAAAATCAAAAACCTCAACAAGAGCTTTGGCAAAACAAAGGTATTGGAAGATACGAACCTGACGATAGAGAAAGGTCAGTTCGTTACGCTGCTCGGCCCTTCCGGCTGCGGAAAAAGCACGCTATTACGGTGCCTTGCGGGGTTGGAAACGCCCACAACCGGCTCCATCCATCTGGACGGGGAGGAAATCACGCACAAAGAGCCGCAGCACCGGAACATCGGCATGGTGTTTCAGCAGTACAGTTTGTTCCCAAACATGACTGCCTGGGAGAATATCGCCTTTGGCCTGAAGCTTAAAAAGCTGCCGCAGGAGGAGATCCGCACGGCTGTCAGCGAAATCATACGCGTGGTGGAAATGACGGGCAAGGAAAAACAATACCCGGCCCAGCTTTCCGGCGGCCAGCAGCAGCGCGTGGCGCTTGCACGCAGTATCGTGTTAAAGCCCAAGGTGCTGCTTTTGGACGAACCACTGAGCGCCATCGATGCGAAGCTGAGAAAATCCCTGCAAAGCCGCATCCGCGAAATCCATAAGGAGCTTTCCCTTACCACCGTGTTCGTCACGCACGACCAGGATGAGGCAATGGTACTCTCGGACGTTATCCATCTGCTCAACGCCGGGCGGATCGAGCAATCCGGCAGCCCGATTGAGCTATACACTTCCCCGCGCACCCGGTTTGCGGCGGGCTTTATCGGGCACTACAACATCATCAGCGCGCAGGAATTTTCCGCCGCCACGCTTGGCCTCTACGCAGAGGACACGGACGTTGCCGTGCGTCCTGAGACCATATCGCTTTCTATTTCGCCCCCGGAGGAAACGGAGGGTTCGTATTGCTTCCCTGCCGCCGTGGCGGACTATATCCCGCACGGCAACGTGCTGC
>JAFABA010000236.1 GCA_023426265.1 Bacillota bacterium | reverse complement strand
CGCATGATATTTTTGCGCCAAGCATACGCGTAAAACATCTGGCCGGGGACTGGACGAGGCCGGTGGGCAAATTAACGGAGGACGACGAAGGTTAACCTGTTGCAAGAAATCCATTTATCGCGTAAATAGTTCAGCAAATAAAAATCCCCGAACGAAAAGCGTCCGGGGATAGAGCGGCTTGCCGGGGAGAATGGCCTGATGGAAACCCGGAACGTATGGATATTCCGGGATACGGGGTTTTTTATCGCTCGCCCCACAAAGGTAATCCATGCTGACATTATAATATTTCGCAAGTACAAGCATGCTGTCGAGCGGAATCCTTGTCTTCCCCAGTTCATAGTCCGAATACTTGCCACATCTATCCGCGTCAAATCCTTGTCCTGGCTTAATACGCGATAGAGTTTATAACACTAAAAATCGATAGGGCTATAAATTCTATAATATACTGTTGCTGGATGATGAAGGATATTGATCGTGAGGTGGGTAAAGTGGATAGCGGAACATGCGGGACCTGCGTACATTTCCGGCAGCATTATATCAGAGCGGGATACAGATACACCCCGATACATTATGGGCATTGCGTGTACCCCAAATTAAAAAAGCGGGAGACGGATGCCCCCGTATGCGGGCATTACAAGGAGCGGCGCACAGAAGGCCATCAATAACCGGCGGCCCTTTTAAGCCGCACATCATGAAACAGTTCGGTTAAGCAGAAAATACCCGGCTGTTTTCTCTACCTCCGAAGGCAGGGCTTGGCTTATGAACTCCCTATCCTGGAGCGTTACTCCCACAGACTCCATGATGTTTTTGTTCATTCCATGCGCCAGATGAAGGCCAAGCAATTTCTCATAGTACTCCGTGCTGATTTCGTCGGCAAGATAAACCAGCTTAACGTCTTCCGTATTGACCTTGGCAAGCAAAGGGGTATGGTGGTGCTCCACAATGGCGGTGATATTCTCGCGAATATTCCACCTTCTGCAGAGCCACGCTCCAATATCCGCATGCGTGATTCCACCCATGACAACGCGCTCCGCAATGATCTGGTGTACGCCGCTTTTCAGCTTTTCGGATACCTCGTCCAATATTTCAGGCAGGCACATATCCAGGACCGAAATGCCGATATCATGAATGAGCCCATAGGAAAAGAGCTTATATTGATCGCCTGCGTTGATTCGTTCAGACAGCATGCAGCATGCGACAGAGGTCCCGATTACATGCTTCCAGTAGCGGGCCATATGGAAGGTTCTGTTTCCGTTTGCGCGCCCACCGGGAAAGAATTGGCGGGTAATCAAGAAAATCAGCAGGTTCTGTACGGTTTGCAGCCCGAGAAAAGCAATGGCTTCCCTGATTGAATTGATTTCTCTTCTTAAATGAAAAAAACCCGAATTTACGCTTTCTATGATAAGCTCGGTCAGATACGGATTTGAGGATACTTTTTCCGCAAGCTCCTCAATATCCACGCTGGCCGGGTTGTTCAATGCATTTAAGATTTGGCTTATCGTTTCAGGAAGAGCAGGCAGGCGCCCGGACGTTTCAAGCAGCTCAAATACTTTGTCTTTGTCCAATTGCTCTCCCCCATATCGCTTTATTTTGTTGCGTATATCACACCATGACTCAGATTGGGTAAAGGTCACAGGATATCCATGCTCTGCAGGCCGCCTTAAAACTAGTTTGCGTTGCTTTCCTGCGCCATTGCGCAATCAATGGCGAGCACAACCGCTAAGGCGTAGATTTCGTGCTGCGCGGATGCAATGTCAAGCGCGTAGCTGTCTCCCCATGTGAACCATTCCTTTTGAATGGAAACCACCGGGCTGCCCGCCTGCGTGATCTCATAGCTGTGCGCCCAGAAATCGCCCTCTACCTCCCAGTTCATCCCTTCGATGGTGTAGCGGGGCCGCAGGAACGTAAATTCCTTCTTGATCTGGGCGATATGGCGGCCATCCACAAACACGTCATAGCGCGGCAGGAAGCTCCATATTTTCTGCTGGATAAACGCCGCCTCATTGCCCGAAGCGTCCATGACGTGCAGCTTCTTGCCCCAGGAAAACAGTTCTCCCTCCACAAAGTACCGGTCGGCCCCGTTTTCATCCTTTACCGTAAAGCGGTCCCGCCAGGAAAATACCTTTTGTTTGATATATAGCTTCATGTTCTTCCCCCTGTTCGAATTCTCCTACAGTATGGCACGCCAACCCGCTTTGCGCAAGGCAACGTCTCTTCCGCAGGCATTACTCCTTTTTGTTCCATACAAAATGAAACTCCGCCTTTGCCTCTTTTCGGGTCCAGACGCCTTCCAGATCGATTGTACAGCTGGCCTGCGGGCTTGGATAAAAACTCGAATAACATACGCCATATTCCATGGAGCGCTGGTTTTCATCATGATCTGCAACAAAAATTGCCGTTGGCCCGTCGGCGCCGCCGATCACGCCGATTGCCGAGGCACCGCCGCTGTGCCCGGATTGCCGCTGCATGCGCATCGCATCCTGCAACTGCAGCCGTTCTCCCTTTGGCAAAGGCGGGGCAAGCGTATACCTAATCCGCAGGACATGGGGGGCTTCTCCCACCGTATGGCGCATATGCTTCCTGCGTTTGAGCATGCGGTACATCTTTTGAAACTGCGCGCTAAAATCCTGCCATTCGGCATCCACAACGCGCAGCGTGTGGGCAGTACCCGTTGCGGGGTGCGCAAAGGTAAGCTCCGGCAGCTCCTTTGCCTCCGGATCCACCGTAAACGAGTGCTCCAGAGGCAGCATCCGCTCGGAAGGGCTGATGGAAATGCGCAGGCTTTTCAATGCGGGACGCGTCCACATCCGCCGGACTGCCGCAATCACGCCGTTCTGCTCTTTGGGATAAGGCGCGTGGACGCGCGTAACGGAAAAGCATGCGTCCCTGTCTAAAAATGGGTAGGCTTCAAGCACCTGCTCGATAAGCGGCACCTGCTGCGCCTGCCAGGGCATATAGAGCGCCTCATCCGCATGCCAGGATCCCGTTCCTTCCTCGCCGTTGAACCACAACCTCATCCCAGCCAACGGCTGATATGGGTGCTCCCGCATGGCCTGCGCGCGCTCATACGGGGTAAGGCGTTCCCCCCGCTGTTCGTACTGGTCATAAAACGCGCGCATCGCATTTGTATCTATTCTTCCTATGATATCCACAACAAAGCCTTTTTTGAAAAGATAGACGGCAGGAATTTCATAGTCCTGCCCGGCATAGAAAAAGCGCCAGCCGGTCGGTATTGCAAGTCCATCCGTATCCGGCCTGCTCTTGCGCCTTCCCGTTGGTCTATATGAAACATCCATCAGCAGCCTCCGTATTTTGCTATTATAAATTCCGACTTGGGGGCACGGCAAGCCCGGCCGGTCATGAGTCTGCGTAGGTATACCCGCTCAATGCCAATAAAACCTGGGAGGGCAGGTAGAAAAACCACATCAAAAACGACGCAAAGGGATAGTAAGGATCGCTTGCCGCCAGAATGTTAAAAAGGGCGACATGGATATCGCACAATAAAAACAGCGCCATACCGGCAATTACCAGATGGAGGTTAACCCGCGGCAGCGGGGCCGTGAATCCGAAGATCGTGACGGCCAATAGGAGCACTCCATATAAGCAGGACAGGGCATATTTTAACGGAAAGCCGCCGATCAAAAATTCCGCCGCAAGGCACCCCGCCATCACCAAAGCAACGATTGCAGCGGCGGGAAAGAAGGCGGACGGACGGTAGCGCCGTATATAAACCAAATGCACGATACAAAAGGCGAGCAAACCGGGAACGGGCCAATTCAATAGAAGAAGAAAAAAATCGGAGACGCAGGTAAGGAACAGGGCAGATAGTAACAAGGCGGAATCCCGTTTGTTCCATGCGCCGCGGTTCAAAAGTATAGCGGTAACGAGGCAAAGGAGAATGCTCAAATATTTTAACAGCACGGAAAAGCGCCCAGAACCCGCAAAAAGGAGATCCGCCGCCAAAAAAGACAAATAGGCGGCAGCCAGCAAAACAAGCAATACGCAAGCCGAACGGTTTTCGATAATCCGTTTCACCGGCAGCCTCCCTTTCAAACGCTGATCCATTCACCATGAAGATGCCATGTCTCTATTGCGCCACTTAATATGCGCTTTCCATGAAACGTATTTTATCATGGAAGTTTTGATTGACCGGCGTAGGAATGCCATGCTTTTTTCCAAAGGTCAACACCGTTCCGGCGAAAAGCTCCTCTTCGCTGCGGCGTTTCCCTTCCACATCCTGCAGCATGGAGGGCTTTCCCTCCGGACTCAGGGTGGACAGGATATTCAGCCAATACGCCATGTCTTCCGCTGTCAGGTTGACGCCTTCCTTTTCAGATATGGCAAGGACCTCCCGCATCGCCAGTATCATGATGTCCCGCGCGGGGCCTTCCTGCTGCACTTGACCATAGTCGCATCCATACACCGCTGCCGTTTGATTGACGCCGACATTCATCATAAACTTGCCCCACATGCGTTTTTGCATATCGACCGGGATCTCATGCCGGATGCCCACCTTGCTGAAAAACTCCGCCACGGCCTTCGCTTTATCCGAAACAACGCCGGGAACCACATCACCGAAGGAAAGCATGCCCGCGTTATGATAGGTCAGTTGATTGTGCACTTTGACGGCGTCCATGCCCTGCGCCACGCAGTACAGGATTTTATCCATCCCGTAAGTTTCGCCGATGACCGCCTCGCTGGAAATTCCATTGAGCAGAGAGAGGATGATCGTATTTGGGCCCACGTGGTTCTTTACGGCGGAGATCGCCGCATTCAGCCCGCCGGATTTCACGGCAAATATCAGCAAGTCCGCAGGTTCGCATATAACATCGGGCGTGACGTAATGAAAATCGCAGCGTTCCCCGTTGCAATAAACCGAATCACGCATGTAGCGCGAAATTCTTTGACCGTCGGCGACTATTCTGAGATCCTCTTTGGGCATATTCTTCCGCATCTGATTTCCGAACAAAATTCCAAGCGCGCCCAAGCCGATGATCGATACTTTTTTGATTTCCATGATCGGTTCCCTTCGTATTACAGAGTCATGACCGCCTTGAGCGCATTCGCGTGATCGTCTAGGTATGCCTGCACATCCTGTGCAAATGAGTCCATATGCAGTGGATGCGAGATCATTGCGGACATATCCAGCATGCCGGAGGTGCAAAGGTCCAGGCAGGCGGGGAAATAGAGCGCGGGCACGGCGTTGCTGGCCCTGATCTGCAGCTTGTTGTCGTGAAAGTGCCGCATATCGAACGTGGCGAACTGTTTGTCGCCCGTGCCGATACCGATAAAGCCCATCACGCCGCCTACATTTAACAGCTTCATGGCCCCCGGCATCGCGTCCGGCGTTGCGGTCATCAGCATTTTCTCCACGCCGCCTCTCGCAAACGGGTATTGCGAGAGATCGACCTGATCGCTGTGTATCACCTCATCGGCGCCCCACTTGAGCGCAAGGCGGTCGCTCACGCCGCGCCCGGAACGGGTGATGCCGTATATTTTGCGCGCGCCGCTCAGCCGGGCCAGGCGGAGCGCGAACAGCCCGATCGGGCCCAACCCGTAGACGATGACGTCATCGCCCAGCTCTATGCCCGTTACTTTCACAAGGTCATATGCTACGCCCAGCGGCTCTATCAGCGACGCTTCGGCATAGGAGAGGGAAGAAAACTTCACGCAGCTCTCGCACGGTACAACCATGTACTCCGCAAAGCCCATTGTGCCGACGCCGGAATTAAACATGGAGCGGCCGGTCATATCGAGATCCACTTTGCCGTCGCGGGACAGGGCGGAGAATCTATCGAACGTGCCGCTCTCCAGGCATACGTCGTCCCCGGGCGCAACATTGTGTACCGCTTGTCCCACCTGTTCGACGGTACCCGCCACCTCGTGCCCGATGGGCTCGTACTCCTCCGCTTCCATGCAGGTACGCACATCCGTGCCGCACAGGCCGCAGGCTTTGACCTTTACCAGCACATCATAAGGACCTACCGGCGGGATCGGTATCTCACGTACCTGAAAATCAAGTCTCTTTTTTACGAATATGGATTTCATAAGCGCCTCCCAAGTCTTTTGTATTCATGGCTCGCAGCCGTAGTCTGCTCACTCATAGGCCCATGGCCCGCCGGCGATTGCGGTATTTCCTTTATTATATTGAAAAGAGGCCTATTGCGCCATATCCGTTTCGGCAGAGCGCATACGTAATCCCTTTCCCGACATGTTTACATGACGAGGCTCTCCACCCAATCGGCACAGGCCGTCTGTGCAATATAATTTTCAACCCGGTGTAAGAGCTCGATCATAACGGATTTATATGTTAAATATTTATCAAAAATTCAAGAAAGCATTTGCACAAATGTCAAAATAGTTTATACTATCTATGCAGGACAATTTAGAAATCGGAAGGTGGCAATCCGGAATGAGGCGCGTAGTAGACGACGAACGGATGATGCTTAAGGTCTGCGATTTATATTATAATCAAAATTTAGGGCAGCGTGAAATTGCCGCTACTATGGATCTTTCCCGGCCAACTGTCTCCAGGCTGCTGACAAATGCCAGAGAACGTGGTATCGTGCGCATCATACTTGCAGATTTAACCGGCAGGAATTATTTTGACATTGAACAACAATTAGAAAAGAAATTCGGATTGAAGGAAGCGATATTGACCGAGTCCTATGATGACCGAGAACTTTTACAAAATGAACTAGGTCGCATGGCTGCGCAATATCTTGAGCGGATATTGAAGAATGGCGATTCGGTGGGCGTATCCATGGGCACTACGCTTACCCACATTATCCCGCATATTTCAGCCGATTATCTGCGTGATCTCACGTTTATCCCATTAATAGGCGGCATCGGGGAGTCCTCCAGCGAGCTTTATTCCAATTATCTCGCAGAGACAATGGCGAAAGCATTTGGCGGAATATCCCTCGCGCTTCACGCGCCAGCGATGGTATCGCGCATTCAGGCCAAGAACGAGTTGCTACAAGAGGAGAGTATTTCCAGGGTGCTTGCGCGCACCAACGATCTGCAGGTGGCGCTCAGCGGTATTGGCGCGCCAGATGAAAGCTCCACGATTATCACGGCAGGATTCTTCAGCAGAGAAATGATAGAGGATTTACACCGTCACAATATATGTGGCGATATTTGCATGCGCTATTTTGATGAGTACGGAAATCTTTCACTCTATGAGCACAATCAGCGTGTAATAGGAATTAATATTGAGACGTTACGGCTTGTACCCCGCTCAATCGGTGTGGCTGGCGGTGTGAAAAAAGCCAACGCTATCAAGGGGGCGCTGGCAGGAAGATACATCAACGTCCTAATTACCGATATAGACTGTGCAAAGGTTTTGTTGAGCTAAAACGAATTGGATCTGCGGCGCAATTGCTTACAGATCGTCGAAGCCGCTTTCGATCAGCGCCACAAGCGTATCTACCGCTTGTGTTTCATCCTGCCCTTCCGCCACTATTTCTATATGTGTGCCTTTTGTAAGTTGCATGGTCAGCACAGATACGATAGATTTCGCCGGGCAACTTTTTACGTTTTCTCCTTTTTCATTAAATTTGTGCATTTGAATATCGGATTTGAAGTTTTTCGCAGCCATAACAAAAAGATTGGCAGGGCGAGCGTGAAGCCCGGTTCGGTTGATTATGGTCGTTTTTTGTGCGTACATGAAAAAGCCTCTATTCAGCCGGCTTTGCTCCAATCTGCAAGGCAGGCGCTTTATTGTATATGAAAATTTAAGATATGAAAGTTATCCTCGGGCGCAAAAGCGCCCGAGGAGGAGAGCGACGCGCGGCCGATTTAGATGAATAGTGCATCCTGCAGTTTGCGAAGCTGCACTATCAGGGAGCCTTCATCTAGCGCGACGTCGTCATACGTTATGAGCTCGCCTTTTCTCACATCGCGTACCATGACAGTGTTCTTGTTGACAAGACCCATGGGAAGTACACGTTTTTCTTTTGCTTCCGAAGCGGCAATAAATGTACCACGGATGGTAAACCCGCCAATACCGTCCAGCTTTTGGCCGGCTTTTAGATCGATCTTTGCAACCGTTCCGGTTTCCGCAACAAGACCCGCGCGCGGTACAATGCTGGGCACATGGTCAATGCATGCCTTGGCCACCGTAAGCGGCGTTTCAAGGCTTGTAAGATGATATGGCCGGTATAGGCAGTAATTGGGACCGGCGCCCATGCTCAGGTATTGCAACTCGTGCCGAATATCCGGCTGATCGCTGGCGATGATAAGGAATACACCGGGCGCAATGCCGTTGATGTATTCCACAACGCCGTAATGGTTGAGCACGCCACCTCTGCCCTCGCTCTTAAGACTCATCAGGTCTGGCAAGTCCTTGACGGAACCTGCGGCGCCATGCGCCCCCATCACATCCGGCAGGAAGCCGGTAGCATTGGCCATGGCCGTCATCTCAACCATGGTTTTTGTACCGTCCTTAAAGGCGCAAATCATCTTGGCGCTTGCACCCTTGCGTTTTGCTTCTTCGGCTACGGTTTCGGGTGTGCAGTCATAATCAATGACATTATTTTTGCCCTTACCGATGACCCGCACATCAAACCCCAACGCATCCGCAAAATCGTAAAGCTCCATAACAGCACCCGGCTCATCACCGGCGGAGCCGGTGTATATGACCCCCGCGTTGGTGGCCAGCTTATACAATATGTGCCCGATGCAAACATCCGTCTCCACATTGAGCATAACAATATGCTTATTGCTGTTAATGGCATCAATCGCAACCTTTGCGCCTACCTCAGGAATACCGGTAGCGTCTACGGAGCAATGTATAGAAGAGCATTTGGTTGCCAGCTCGTTGTTTGTGGTAGCAACAAACTTACCCTGCGCAAGAAGTTTATTGCCTTCCTCGATGGTTTGGGCGACAGCATAATCCTTGTTTTCGGTGAGGCCTGCATGATTGTAGGCATCTTTTGCGTTGTCGAGGACAATATCCACCACAACGGCCGGGCGCATCCCTTTCATGGACATCATTTGGCCAACCATGCCGCGTCCCATTTGGCCTGCACCCACAATGCCGGCTAAAATCGGAGTTCCGGCTTTCTCTAACTCCTGAAGCTTGTAGTTCATTCCAACCATACGTGTTTACTCCTCACTGTTGTTAAAAGATTACGGCGGTTTCCCGTCATTGAAAATGAATTTCGAAAGCATCGCCAATGCTTACTTCCGGCATCCTGCCGCCAGAAATGACGATCTGGCCAGGGAGTTCGGCAACCGATGCGCCATTGAAGCAAAATGAACAATGACCCATTTTCCTAAGTGTATAATTGGCTTCATCGCCCACCGCAGTAACGGTAAATGTCGTCTTTCCAAAGAGAACCTTATC
The DNA here is from genome assembly GCA_023426265.1 of Bacillota bacterium. Taxonomy (GTDB): domain Bacteria; phylum Bacillota; class Clostridia; order Christensenellales; family CAG-138; genus JAEYLA01. The sequence goes on along the minus strand of JAFABA010000236.1, from coordinate 8,301 downwards.
TTGGGGCTTTACATCGGTTTCCAAGTGAGCTGCGGTGTGCAATATGGAAATATCCGCAAGCTCCGCGGGCGCATTCTCGTTGAAAACAATCAACAATCCCTGATCGGCCATCTCTGACGCGAGCTCACCTATGCCAGTTATAATCGTCCTGTATGCCATTTCATTCACCTTGCGGATTAATACAGACCGAAGCTGAAGAGATAAGCGATGACAACGGCGATCGGACCGGTGATCATACGTGAGAACAATACGGCAGGCACGCCTGCACTAATTGTTTCGGGCTCAGCTTCACCCAGAGATAAGCCAACGGGAATGAAATCGCAGCCGACCTGCGCATCGATTGCAAACAGGGCCGGGAGTGCAAAAGAGGGATTGATTGCGCCGCGGCCAATTTGCTCACCTACGAGCACGCCGACAACCTGCGCAATAACGGCGCCCGGCCCAATGATAGGAGAGATAACCGGAATGGCGCAGATGAGAGAAATAATGAGCATGCCGGGAAGGGATCCGGCAAACGGAGAAATTGATTTGGCTATCACATCACCAAGACCGGAGCCCTGTATGATGCCGATGATCATAGCTACAAATGCCATGAAGGGAAGGATGTGCCGAATAACCATGTCGATCGTATCACGGCCGGCCTGGAAGAACTTCCCTACTACGCGGCCAACCGCACGGCCAATACGTACAAGAACGCCGGATTTTTCTTCGGGTGCGGCTTTCTCCTGCTTGCTGCTGGACTCCGATTTAACTTCCTTCACGGCTGGTGCCTCTCCTTCTCCGGCAAATGTAATATCTTCCTTTGCTACGCCGGAAACATAAGTGTCTTCGGTTATAAATTTGGCAAGCGGGCCACTGGGGCCGATGGCCATCAGGTTGATAGTGAGAATGCGTTTTTTGGGATAGACGCCACAACGGGCTGTGCCGCCGCAGTCGATGATTACGCACGCAATCTGATCTTCGGGTACTCCAGTGCTGAAGCCGTCTACCGCCTGCGCACCAGTCAGTTCGGCGATATGGCGCGTAATTTCATCAACGCCGCCGCCGGTGATGGAGACGATCTTATTTTTTTCTTCCGTGGGCAGAACTACCAAAGGGCCTCCCCAGCCACCTTTGCCCTTATGAATCTTAACTGCTTTAAACATGTTAGTTCCCCCTCTTCTTCATGAACATCACAGTGAGGCGCTCGGTCACGATTCCCCTGATCAGTATGACAATAATGCCCACGATGAAATAGCGGATTGCCAGAGGCCCGAGATTATGTCCGAGCGTGGTGATACCGGCCGCGATACCGCCGTATACGAAATATTCGCCCGGATTGGCATGCGGGAAGAGGCCGGTGATAGGATGGCAGAAGGAAACGGCTGCATCATAAAATGCAGGCTTGTACTTTTCATCTACAAACCGGCCGAACGTATAAGCCATGGGATTGCAGAGTATGAACATGGACAATACGGGCAAGACGGTGTAGCGAAGCAGGAAGAATTTGCTGCAAGCACGCGCAAATTTGTTGACCTTATCTTCGCCGATCATGCTGACCAAAGCGTTAACGAACGTTATCAGGACAATCAGCGTGGGGATTATACCTGTGACAAACCCCATAAATGTCTGACCACCAAGGTTAAACAAATTGATAAATCCTTCAGCGAGTTTGGCTAAAAAGTCCATATTGAACCCCCCTATTCATTTTGCTTTATTTGGTCGGCCAATCTGTGAATAGTCCTCCCTTCCTCAAAGCATGCCGACCAGAAACTGTTGAACACGATAGCGAACACAGCAACGTTCCTTCGCACATCGTAAAATTAATTTGAAGAAATTATCCCTTGGTGAAGACCAATCTCCGCCTGGCCGGCCTTTGTTTCATCCTCACCGTACGCAAGCGCCTGTTCGGCTTCTTTGCGGAAACGATGATCCAGTGCCTCCACAGCTTGTATCAGCGCGCCCTTCTTTTTACAAAGCACGGTTGCATCATAAGGGCGCCTTTTGCGGTAGTGCCTAAGTTCTTGGGCATCCAGCTCAATGCCGGCCTTTCGAATTGCGCTTAAAGTCATGCCAACATACCCGGGCATATCCTTAAACTTGGCAAATATGGTGTAACCCTTCATGCTTTTACAGGCAACCACTTCGTCCTTATTTCTGTCATAGGAGAGAATAATGATTTCGCCCTGACGAAGAGCATTTTTACGTTGGCCCACCCCTATCACACCACTTCCCAGCAAACCTTTGACCGTACGCTGATAATGGCGAACCTGTATAAAGGACAAGAGCATTTGGGTGGCCATGAGAGCGAATATCGCAAGGAATATCCAGGTATTTGGGTTTTTCATGATTCAGTGCTCTCCTTATACGAATTACTATGCAGACATGATTATTTCTTATGTATGTATTCTATATTGCCTAAATGTAAAAGTCAATATTCGAAAAAATAATATAATTTTCTTATATTAGGTGAAGAATCTCCTATTTTCGCCAATTTACACAGATAATCAATGCCGTGCGTCAATTCTATTTGTTATTTTATTTTATCATAAGTAATAATATTCTTTATTTTAAAAATAAATGACTATTTCTATTATTTCATTTGTTAAAATATACGCAAAAAAATTAATGTGGCCTAGTAAATATACCACTCCGCTCTGCGGAGGACCCGCACTGACGTTTTGTTGCTTTTATATCCTCTAATTCTATAATAGATGGCCGGTTGAGGGATGCCACGCGAGGGCTTTGTTGATTTTGGGGCCGAGATATGGTTTTATGTATATAGAATTCCAAATATCTACTTTTATACGGTTAGTTATACTTCGGGGAGGATACAAGAGGTAAACGGCGATCCCGACACCTCCGCGGAGAATACCATATACCGAATTGGCACTTACACCATTGAATTACCCTATCCACAAAAAAGGGGGGGGGCAATCCCTTGCCAAACGTTCATAAAATTGTGGTGATAGGCGGAGGCAGCAGCTATACGCCGGAACTTCTTTATGGCTTTGCCGACAAATCCCGGCTCACAGCAGAAGAGATCATATTGGTGGATGTACCGGAAGGCGCTCAAAAGCTTGAGACAATCGGCGCTTTAGGCTCCCGAATGTTTCAGGAGCATGGCATTGCCACCCGCTTGTCATGGACGCTTGATCTGGAGTCTGCCCTGCCCGGTGCTGATTTCGTACTGAATCAGATCCGTGTCGGCGGGCTTACGGCACGCGCGCTGGATGAACAGATTCCAAACGGCTTCGGCCTGATCGGCCAGGAAACAACGGGAGCCGGCGGGCTGTTCTTGGGGCTGCGCACCATGCCCGTGGTGATAGAAATCGCAAAAAAAATGGGGCGCCTGTGCCCCGAAGCAACATTGATCAACTTTACCAATCCGGCAGGAATGGTAACGCAGGCCGTCCAAAAAGCGGTGGACATCCGCTGCATCGGCCTGTGCAACATCCCGATCAACATGAAACACGGGCTCGCAAGGATGTTAGCGCTGCCGGTCGGGCGTCTCAACTTCGATTATGTGGGAATCAATCATTTGTCCTTCATAACAAGGGTTTGGGACGATCATGCGGATTACACGGAAGCGCTTCTGAAACGCCCCTTGGAACTGATGTCATCCGTAGTGGCGAATATTCAGCAATTGGAAAACCCGGCGGCGATTATCGAGGCCATCGGCCTGATCCCCTGCCCATATTTGGCTTACTATTTCTTTGAGGATCAAAAGCTCAAAGAGGAACTCGAGGGGCTGGAAGCCGGAAAAGGAACCCGCGCGAATGCCGTGATGGCCACGGAAAAGCTCCTTTTTGATCTGTACCGGGACCCGGAACTGACAGCAATTCCCGAAGAGTTGAAGCGGCGCGGAGGATCGCTCTATTCGGAAGCCGCGCTGCAGATTGTGGAAGCCATCGCCTATGATACCGGCCGCATTTTAACGGTCAACGTCCGAAACGGTTTCACCATCCCCGAACTACCGGAAGACGCCGTGATTGAAGTCAACTGCAGGGTGGACAAAAGCGGGGCTGTTCCTGTGGGGAAAACAACGCTTCCCCCTCAAATACGGGGGCTCATCCAGCATGTGAAGTCCTACGAATCCCTTGCGGTATCAGCCGCGCTCAGCAGAGATCGCCGCCTCGCCCAACAGGCGCTCATTGCCCATCCGCTTGCCCATGACGCCACGAAAGCGCTGAAGGTATTTGACGCGCTTTGGGAAGCGCACGCCAAATACTTAAGCAACTACCGTTAAGGACAGCAAGGAGGATCCATGCGTTATTTAATCGGTATTGACGGCGGCTCCTCCAAGACAAAGGGCTTGCTATCCGACCACACCGGCCGAATACTTGCGGAATATACCGCTTCCGGGTCCAATTACCATCTTATTGGACGGGAAGCAACCCGCCAGATCCTCGAATCCGTGATACAGAATTTGCTCAAATCCGCCGGGCTGAAGAAGGACCAGCTGAGCTTTGCCATGCTTGCTCTATCGGGTGCTGACCTTCCTTTGGATTTTAAGAATTTGAATGAAATCACTGCCGTTTGTCTGCCTGGTGCTTCCTATGAAGTGACGAACGACGTATGGGCAATCATGCGCAGCGGCCTTCGCCAGCCCTGGGGTGGAGTGCTCATCTGCGGCACGGGCAGCAACGCAGGGATTACGCGCCCCGATGAACAACGCTTCATACTCAGGGCGCTGACCTATAAGCTGGGCAATTACGGAGGCGGAGGCGACATGGCCACCGAAGCGCTCCATTATATGTTCAGGGCGGATGAATTGACTTATAAACCGACTCTATTAAGCGCACGCCTGCCAGCGCTCCTAGGCTGCGATGATCCGCCGGCTGTCCTAAATAGGCTTTTCCCTGTCGATCATGTAAGCCTCGAAGACTACAACCGGATTCCGCCGCTGGTGTTCGAGCTGGCGAGCGAAGGAGATGAGGTCTGCCTTGAAATTCTTGAACGGATGGGACGAACCCAGGGCCAATTGTTTAACGGCGTAGCCCGTCAAGCAGGAATTAAAGGAATAAAATTGCCCATCGTCATTGGCGGAAGCCTGTTCAATGGATCAAACCCAACCCTTGTCGACGCCATGCTGTTGGAGATTCATACCCTTTTGCCGGAAGCGTATTTGGTAAAGAGCCCGTATCCTCCGGCTGCCGGCGCTCTTCTTCTGGGCCTTGACCGCATGAACCGCGGGCCAAGCGAGACAATTTACGAGCATTTGAACGACTACTTTCTCTAAACGCCCGTTCGGGGCAGTTCAAACGCCCGCCGTTTGAACTCCGCTATGCTTCCAATATCAGCTTCTCGATGGCACGAGCCACGCCATCCTCGTCGTTGCTCTGCGTCACATAATCGGCCACAGCTTTGATCTCGTCCGTGCCGTTTGCCATCGCCACCGCGTACCCGGCCGCAAGCAGCATGGATATGTCGTTGCCGCCGTCCCCAAACGCCATCGTCTTTTGGATGTCGATGTTCAAATGCCGGCACAATATCGTTAAGGCGTTGCCCTTGCTTGCGGCCGCGGCGTTGAGCTCGATGTTGTACGTTTGCGAGCTGGTCAAAGCTATCATGGGGAATGCTTCCTGCAGCTCGCGGATGGCTGCGAGCCTCTTGCCGCCATCGTGGAAAAAGAGTTGGATCTTCTGAACATCCGCCCGTTTTGCGCGCATGAAACCGACATAATCGTCCACGGGCTTTCGGTTACCCTTTATGACCGCCGCAAGCGAATCGGGAATGTGATATTCGATAAGGTCATAGGAAGCTTTGCTCAAGAACGCTTCGTTGTTGCAATAGCATTCGTTGACAGCGTCGTACTTCTGCACGAACTCAATGACCTCCGCCGCCAGTTCATAAGGGATGTTCGCTTCGAATATCGAGCTGTTCTCCTTGAGATCCCACACAGTTCCGCCGTTGATGGCGATGATGTATCTCAGATTCGGCAGTATTTTAATATATTCCGGCAGCCCCTGTACCATACGTCCTGTTGAAGGTACAATCAAGATCCCCCTGTCAACCGCCTTTTGGAGTGTTTTCAGGGTTGCTTCCGTCAACTTCTTTTGACTATTGAGCAGGGTGCCGTCCATATCCATTGCGATCAGCTTTATATCCATTGTCGTGCGTTCTCCTTTGTAAATCCTCCGTGCCGGATAAAGCGGCTTACAAGGATGCATTGTAACATAAATATGCCGCAACGAACAGGATCATTTGCTGGCAGTGTAGTGTAACTGAGCATCATATGGTAACGAGACGCGCGGCGTAGCTGGCCCAGGATGGTGTTTTGGTAGGAGAAAGTCTGATGCAGTAAACGACAATTTTGAGGCTTGAAGAGTAAGAAATTCGCTTATAAATATAAAAAAAAACCGCCGAAATACGGCGGTTCTCTTGTGGTCGGGGCGATGTGATTTGAACACACGGCCTTCTGGTCCCGAACCAGACGCGCTACCAAGCTGCGCTACGCCCCGACATGGAGCCAACGAGGGGACTCGGACCCCTGACCTGCTGATTACGAATCAGCTGCTCTACCAGCTGAGCTACGTTGGCAGTCAAATTCAGGTGCGCATCACGCACCCGACTTTATCAATTATAGGGAAGAGGGGCAGTTTCGTCAAGCACTTTCTTGTGCCAAAACAACCGTGAAAGTCTTGGGCTTATAGGGAAGCGGGGCAGTTCCGTCAGGCGTTTTCCTGTAACTGAACCGCCTCAAACGCCTCCGGGCGCATCAGCTCCATACCGCTCAAAAACTCTTGCAGCAGGGCGATTGCGGCTTGCAGCCGCTCATGCTCCACGCTGTACATGGTGAACCCGCCCTGCCGCCTTGCATGCACCAGCCCGCAGGAGGTGAGTATCTTCATATGGTAGGAAAGCGAGGGCTGGGTGATGCTGAAGCACTCGAGTATGCTGTTGGCGCACATGCTCTCCAATGTCAGCATATGCACAATTTTTAAGCGTGTTTCGTCCGCAAGCGCCTTAAAAAGCGGCACATAGTTGTAATAGTAAGTCGTCATGCCCCGTCCACCTCAAACAGCCGTCAATCCTCAAAGTACGCTAAGATGCCGTTTTTGATACCCTCCGCCATTTTCTTCTGGAAGGCCTTGTCGGTCAGCTTATAATCTTCCTCTTTGTTGGTCATATGCCCCATTTCGATATTGACCGCGGGGCGTTCGCACCAGTTGAAGCCCGTTTGATCGTCCCGGTAGGTGATGCCCTTCTTCACGCTGATGCCGGTTTCCTCGCCATAGGCAGCGAGTATTTTCTTGGCGGCGCGCACGCATTCGTCGTAATACGGGTAATCCTTGCTTTTGGGTACCAGCATGAACGCGCCGTGGACGCTTGGATCGTTGCTGCCGTTGCAGTGCAGGCGGATACCAAGATCCACATCGGCTTTGTTAAATATCTTGGCGCGTTCGACGTTGGAGAGATCCACATCGTTTTTCGTCCGCGTCATGACCACTTTTGCCCCCAGGTCCTCCAGCATGTCCTTTAATTTCAGGCCGACCTGCAGCGTCACTTCATATTCCCGCACACCGGTAAACCGGCCGTAGGTGCCGGAAGATACCTTATCCTTTGTTTCGGACGATCCGGGTGCGACCGGCTCCTGTTCCCGGTTGGGATGCGCTTGATGCCCCGGATCGATGCCGATCACAAGACCTGAAAGCGGCTTGTTGGAGGAGGTATCGGGCTTTTTCGTCGGTTCGGGCGTGGGCTTTTCCGTTGGCGTGGGCGTGGGTTTTTGCGTCGGTTCCGGCGTGGGCGTTGCTGTCGGTTCCGGCGTCTCGCTTGGCGCGGGCGTATCCTGCGGGGGGATGGTTGGCGTTATGGATGCATCCGGCGAAGGGGAAAGTACCGCGCCGCCCGTTACCGTGCCATCGGGTTTTGCGGCAGCTTCCTCCACCGTTCCGTTCAGCTCCACATGCAACGCTTCCTCCGCCGCGGGGGTGGGTGCAAGCACCAATACGGCAAGGCCGATTACCCCAATAAGCAGCGCCGCCAGTATGGCCCATTGGAGTATGCTTTGTTTCCGGATTGGCGTTTTCTGTTCCGTCATTTCACCGCGTCCTTTACCCGCGCAAGATCCCGTTCCTCCAGCATGGCGCAAACGAGAGTGCCTTGTTCCGTATGCTCCTCGGAGAGGATGCGGCCTACGCCGCGGATCAGCGCCATCGCGTCATACCGGTGGTAGGGGACTAACAACTCCACGCGCACCTGCTGTGCGCTCAGTGTTTTTTCCACCGCCGCAAGCAGTTCGTCCACGCCCGTTCCCTCTTTGGCGCTGATGTGCGTCCACTCCCCGCGGCGGCCGGGGTTGGCGCCTTCGCGGTC
>JAFABA010000106.1 GCA_023426265.1 Bacillota bacterium | reverse complement strand
TGTGGTATGATAAACGAATTGTTTATATTTTATGGAAATGCAAGGGGATACTATGATCAGCGCACAAGGGATATCTCTTCAATTCGGCGGACGTCAGCTGTTTCAAAACGTTGACGTTCAATTTACCCCCGGCAACTGTTATGGCCTCATTGGCGCAAACGGGACCGGAAAATCTACATTTTTACGCATATTGTCCGGCGAGCTGGAACCGAATAAGGGCGAAGTTTTTATAACGCCGGGAGACCGTCTCGCGGTATTGCGCCAGGACCACTACGCTTATGAACAATATACCCCGATCGAAACCATTATCATGGGATATCGGCGCCTGTATGAGATTATGCAGCAAAAAGAGGAGCTTTACGCCAAGACAGATTTTGACGATGCGGATGGGTTGAAGCTGGCCGAACTTGAAGCCGAATTCTCGGAAATGGACGGCTGGAACGCGGAGCCCGATGCGGAAACTCTTTTAAACGGCCTTGGCATTACCGGCGAATACCACTACAAAAAAATGGCCGAGCTGGACGGCCCGCGCAAGGTCAAGGTGCTGTTGGCGCAGGCCCTGTTTGCAAAGCCGGACATTCTTTTGCTTGACGAACCGACCAACAACCTTGATCTTTATGCCATTAAATGGCTGGAAGAATTCTTAATGGATTTTCCGAATACGGTGATTGTGGTTTCCCATGACCGCCACTTTTTGAATAAGGTCTGTACGCATATCGTCGATATCGACTACGGCAAGATTCAGCTATACGTGGGCAATTACGACTTCTGGTACGAATACACGCAGCTTGCCGCGCGCCAGGCCAGGGACAAGCAAAAACAAAACGAGCAAAAGGCAAAGGAGCTGCAGGAATTTATCCGGCGGTTCAGCGCCAACGCCTCCAAATCGCGGCAGGCGACCTCACGTAAAAAGATGCTGGACAACCTGCAAATGGACAACTTCGCTCCCTCCTCACGCCGTTACCCCTTCATCCACTTTAAACCCGACCGCGAGCTGGGCAACGATGTGCTGTTTGTCAACGGCATCAGCAAGACGATAGGCAACCGCAAGGTGCTTGATCAGGTCAGTTTTGTCGTGCTTCCGGGAGATAAAATCGTGTTTGTGGGCGAAGACGAGCTTGCCCGCACCACACTCTTCCAGATTCTTGCGGGGGAAATGGAACCCGACGAGGGGGCGTATAAATGGGGCGTTACCACAACGCAGTCCTATCTCCCTTCCGATAATTCGGCTTATTTCAATGGTTTGGAACTATCCTTGATCGATTGGCTGCGCCAGTACTCCAAGGATCAGTACGAATCAACGATCCGCGGCTGGCTTGGGCGAATGCTGTTCTCCGGGGAAGAGGCGCTAAAAAAGGCCAAGGTGCTCTCGGGTGGCGAAAAGGGCCGCTGCATGTTCGCAAAAATGATGGTGTCCGGCGCAAACGTGCTGATCATGAACGAGCCGACCAACCATATGGATCTTGAAGCGATCACCGCACTCAATGAAGGTATGACAGAGTTTAACGGCGTGATGCTGTTTGCGACGCATGATCACCAAATTGCAGAGACCGTCGCAAACCGGGTTATAGAAATCCTGCCCGGAACGCTGATAGACCGCCATGAGAGCTTTGACGATTACATGGATAACCCGGAAGTCCTTCGGCTGCGCACGCTGTACGCGGACAGCAATGAATAATATTTCTTTATAAGCTTGGCCGGCCGCATGCGCCGGCCAGTTTTTTACGGACAGGTTGTGATAACCGTTTTTTTTGCAAATTTGTTCTTTGCATGATTGCCCGTTGAAACTCAAACACTACTTTATGGAGGTGATTGAGATGGATGAGCGCGATTGGTATCCGGATATTTCCAAAACAGCTTCTTTTCATGAATGTACCGGCCTGATGCCACGGCTGCCGGTGACCGAGGCGGAGCGCGAATCATATAAGGAACTCTTTGGAATGGAGATACCAAAGGACTAAAAAATATCCCGCGCTGTTTAGGCGCGGGGTATTTTTATGCAATTTACCAATTTACCATTTTGACAAGAGTCCGGCGTTTCGTGTATGATTATTTCCAAATACATGTAGTAAAGGATACTATATGATTCAATGTTTAACTTTGGCTCAATTGAAAGGCCACCTGGATTTCTTCAAAACCATGTATGACGCCGTAAGGCTGGTGGACCCGGTTCAAAAAAGCGTGCTGGACTACCGTGAAAATGAAAGGTTCGCTACCGACGAAGCCTGTTTTAACTATTGGAAGGACGCAAAAATCTGCGACAACTGCATTTCAATCAGAGCCTATACCGACAGCCGGTGCTATATGAAGCTGGAGCAGGCCCCCGGCGCCATTATGATGGTGACCGCGCTTCCCGTTGAGAACATTCAGAGCCCCATTGTGCTGGAGCTTTTAAAAAACGCAACGGATACCATGCTCTTTGGGGAAGGCGTTTACCCGGAGGGACGGCTTTATAAGGACGTCGTGGTCGAGTTCAACGACCTGATTATAAAAGACGAGCTGACAGGTTTGTACAACAGGCGGTACGTGGACGAGCGGCTGCCGGTGGATATCGTCAAATCCTCGTATTCCAATCTTCCGCTGAGCCTGGCTTTCTTGGATATCGACAATTTAAAAGACATCAACGACGTTTACGGCCATACGGCCGGGGACAAAACCATCGCTTCCATGGCGGCCGCCATGAACAGCTGCGTAAGGGCGGGAGCGGATTGGGTTGCCCGGTACGGCGGCGATGAATTTATTGTCTGCCTGAACAACACTTCCTACGAGGACGCCGAAAAGATCCTGGCCCGGATACGCGCAAAGATACTGGAAATCGAACAGTTCCGGAACGAGGGGATTTTAGGAACCGTATCGTACGGCATTTACACCATGCATCATGAGGAGTTGACGGCACAAGCGCTGATTTCCCTGGCGGACGAGCGCATGTACCGGGCAAAGACGCAGTCAAAAACCGAAAAATGAAGCCTCATCAAAAAGAGCGGGCGGAACTGCCTGCGCCGTTCGCGATATATGTTTCATACCGCGCTGAGAAGTGCGCAATTTTATGGGAAACCTTGTCCAGGTGCTTATACATGTCCTGAATCTGCGCTTCCACATTCTTTTTATGCTCCTGCAGCATCTCGCAGCGACGCTTCAACGTGCCGTCCCCTTCTTTGCTCAGGTCCACGAATTCTTTGATTTGCTTGATGGACATGCCGGTATTCTTTAAGCAGCAAATCAGCCCCAGCCACTCCAGATCATCCTCCGAATAATGGCGGATGCCGCTTTTGCTGCGTCCAACCTGGGGCAGTAAGCCCTCCTTTTCATAGTACCGAAGAACGTGTGCGGCCAGATTTGTTTTTTCGGATACCTGTTTGACCGTGTAACCCATATGCGCCTCCCAAAGTTTTCATTCGCCTATTGACTTAACGTTAACGTTAAGATTTATGATATAAAAAATACCGCATAGCCGTTGGTTTGTCAAATCAAGTTGTTGCTATGTCGGGGCACTCTAAGAAGCGAAAGTGAGGGAACATTCATGCTCAATTTTGATTTTTATGCCCCTGCGCGCATCCTTTTCGGCAGGGATACACAAAAAGAGATCGGCGCTCTACTCAAGCCGCACGCCAAAAAGATTTTGCTGCACTACGGCGGAAGCAGCATCAAGAAAAGCGGCCTATATGATACGGTGGTTGCCTCTCTGAAAGAAAACGGGCTGGAATTCGTGGAGCTTGGCGGCGTAGTGCCCAACCCCCGCCTTTCTTTGGTGCATACAGGCATTGCGCTGTGCAAGAAGGAAAACGTGGACCTCATACTCGCCGTGGGCGGCGGCAGCGCGATCGACTCGGCCAAGGCCATTGCCATGGGCGTATACTACGGGGGCGACGTATGGGATATCTATGAGCAGGGCCTCGCGATTGAAAAAGCGCTCCCCGTTGCGATCATACTTACAATACCTGCGGCGGGCAGCGAATCAAGCGGGGATACCGTTATCACCAATGAGGAAAAGCAGCTGAAGTATGGCTACGGCAGCCCGCGCCTCAGGCCGCTTTTAAGCATCATCAACCCCGAGCTGTTTTTTACGCTCCCCAAGAACCAAGTTGCAAACGGCGTGGCGGATATGATGAGCCATGTGTTTGAACGCTATTTCACCAACACCACACATACCGATCTCACCGACGGCCTGTGCGAAACGGTACTCAGGGCCGTCATGAAAAATGCGCTGATCGTAAACAAAGACCCTAAGAATTACGAAGCGTGGTGCGAAGTGGGCTTTGGCGGCACGGTGGCCCACAACGGCCTTGTGGGCATGGGCCGCGAGCAGGATTGGGCCTGCCACAACATGGAGCACGAGCTGAGCGCCATATATGACGTAGCGCACGGCGCGGGGCTTGCCGTGCTGACCCCCGCCTGGATGCAGTATGTATATAAGGACAATGTGAACATGTTTGTGCAGTTCGCCGTGAACGTCATGGGCGTAAACGGCAGCTACCGCGACCCCGACGCCATCGTGCAGGAGGGAATCGCAAGACTCAGAGAATTCTTTAAAAAAATGGGCCTCCCCTCCACGCTTGAGGAACTGGGCATCGACGAAAGCAAGCTTGAACTGATGGCAAAGAAATCGACCGGCGCGGCATTCGGCAAGGAAAGCCCCATCGGCGGCCTCAAAAAACTATATTGGCAGGACGTGCTCACCATTTACAATCTGGCAAAATAGCATATCAAAGGAGAGGAAAACATATGAGAACCATCAGGCTGGGTCTATCGAAACTGACGGTGCCGGTCATCGCGGTCGGCTGCATGCGCATCGATAAACTGGACCGGAACGAAGCGGGACGCTTTATCCGTACCGCCATGGAAAACGGCGCGAATTTTTTTGACCACGCGGACGTGTACGGAAACGGTGTGTGCGAAGAGCTGTTCGCCAAGGCGATTCATATGAACCCCGCCGTGCGCGAAAAAATGATACTGCAATCCAAATGCGGCATCGTCCGCGGCCGCATGTTCGATTTTTCCAAGGAGCATATTCTTCAATCGGTGGACGGAATCCTCAGCCGCCTCAATACGGAGTATCTGGACGTATTGCTGCTGCACCGTCCCGATGCGCTTGTGGAACCTGAGGAAGTGGCCGAAGCGTTCGAAGCGCTGCAAACAAGCGGCAAAGTCCGGAACTTCGGCGTTTCCAACCAGAACCCCATGCAAATGCAGCTCCTGCAAAAGTCCCTGAAGCAGCCCATCGTCGCCGACCAGCTTCAGTTGAGCATCACGAACGCCAACATGATCTCGCAGGGACATCATGTCAACATGGCAGACGATGCCGCGGTGAACCGCGACGGCAGCGTGCTGGATTTCTGCAGGCTGAACTCCATTACCATACAGCCATGGTCGCCCTTCCAATATGGCTTTTTTAACGGAGTGTTCCTGGGAAGCGATAAATTCCCGGCGCTCAATGCGAAGATCGACGAGATCGCAGCATCGTATGAAGTCAGCAACACCACCATCGCCATGGCGTGGTTGCTGCGTCACCCCGCGAATATGCAGCCGGTGACGGGCACCATGAATATCGACAGACTCTTAGATTGCGTAAAGGCGGCGGATATCAGGCTGACCCGCGAGGAATGGTACCAGATTTACCTTGCCGCGGGCAATATCCTGCCCTAACCCATCTAAATCGGGGATATCGGGGGAAGAAGCTCCTGTCGTTCAAGTACGACAGGAGCTTCTTGTTATGCTGAATAAGATTTAAAGCCCTTAGCGCCACAGAACATCAGAATCGATATGGCCGCAGTCGGCCGAACCCGTGATATTCATCACGCTCTGGAGCTCCTCTGTGATGCCCTCCAGTACCTTGCGGACGCCTTCCGCGCCGTCCGATGCAAGCCCTGCCATGACTGCCCTTCCGGCGGAAACGGCTTTTGCCCCCAGCGCCAGGGCTTTGAACGCATCGGATCCACTGCCGATGCCGCAATCCACAAATATGGGAATTCTTCCGTCAATCAGCTTTGCGATGCGCGGCAATATCATAAGCGGCGGCACCGCGTAGTTGAGCACCGAACCGCCGTGATGAGAAACGACGATTCCCGCCGCACCTATATCCAACGCTTTCTGCGCGTCCTGCTCGCTGAGCACGCCTTTTAGGATAAACGGCAGCTTCGTCGCCTTGATATAGCTTTTGAGTTCTTCCTGTGTCTTGGGGCTCACGGGAAAGGATTGCGCAACCCCCTTGTTCCGCCTGCTGCCGAATACAAAATCCGTATCCATCCCGATCGCGAACGCGCCGTATTTTTCTGCCTGTTCGATTTTTTGAAATATCAGGTCCGTATCGGCGTAAGGCTTTATGATTTTGATTGTCTTCGCTCCCGTATCGATCATGCCGCGAAGCTCTTCTTCGCCGCCGATGCCCGCCCACATGACGGCGCCCGCCGCCGCCGCTCCTTTTGCCACCTCCACCATGCCGTTCGGGCAGATGTTATCAAGACCCGATATGGCGGCCACCATGACGGGCGTGCGGAATGTCTCCCCGAACAGTTCCATCTCTGTGGAAGCAACGACGGAATCGATCGCACGGATTTCGATGAGAAGCGAGTCGATATAGTCGCGCGTGATTCTTACGGAATTGCCCGGTACCGCCGTGTTCTTACTGGCTACTCCCTTTTCCTGCAGCTTTTTCTCTCCGTCCCGCAAATAATTCTCAACCATTCAAGCGTTCCTCCCAAACATGTAATCTATCGGCAATGCACAAACATTAAGCCTTCGCAAAAGCGTCCCGCGCGCCATGTATCTCAAACGACCGAATCAAGTATTTGATCCAGCCCGACATGTCCTGTAAAGCGCCGATATCCTGATTGTTCTTCATCAGCAGTATGCCGCCCTCGATCATAGCAACGATCGCCTGCGCAAGCGACGCAATCTCGGAAGAATCGGTATCCGGCAGCATTTCCAGAAGCGCCAGCTCTATTTTATTTGCCCATATGGCAAATACGCGGTTGAGCGACTCCCGAAAGCCCGGATCATGCTCGCTCATTTCGAGCGCAAGGTTGCCAAATACGCAGCCGCATTTGACTTCCTTCGCCGCATGGCGCGCAACGATCCATTCCAGCATTTCTTTCAGCCGTTCCTCGGGTTGTTTTTGGGAACTGAGGATTTTTTGAAGCATGTTTTCATGGAAGGATACAAATAAGTGGTCCACAACCGCCAGGCCAAGCTCGTGCTTGCTGGGAAAATAATAGTAAAACTGGCCCTTTCCGATTTGGCAGGCTTCCATAATGTCGTTGATTTTCGTGTTTTCATACCCGCGCGATTTCATGAGCGCCGCCGTTTTTTCAATGATCTCCTGACGCTTGCCCGACATATTTGCCCCTCTTTCTGTACTGACCGCCTGGTACAATTTTATGATACTCTCCCCTATCTGTCAATACTCACGCTAATTTCCAGAGTTTCGCAGAGTACGTCTTCCATTTCATGCCACGATGGGATATGATGAATTGGGTTATTTTGAAAACGCAACCCGCACTACTTTGGGGAGTTCATGCCCCATACAGAGAGGAGCGATGATTATGCTGCAGAAAAGGATTGCGGATATTGTCCCGATTTGGGAGGGAAAAAGAATTTCATAATCCTCTTTTTGCCCTCCAAAAAGCGAGATCCAAACTATTTTTGGAGGAAAACATGAACTTTGAAAATTTAAAGAAATATGGCTTTACCCCTCGCTTTGAACAGGAAGTAACGCTGTATGAAGGGCTGTTTCCAGCGAGGGTATTGGAACAGCACCGCGAGCTCTACAAGCTGATTTCTGAAGACGGGGAACTAAGCGCGGCGGTTTCCGGCAAGCTTGCCCACAACGCCGTGACCAACTC
>JAFABA010000074.1 GCA_023426265.1 Bacillota bacterium | reverse complement strand
GCCATCTCCATGTCCGGCAGTTCGCCGAATGTCTCCACCTCCGCGGCATAGAGCATACCGTAAGTCTGCTCCCCTTCCTTACAAACGGAATAGGCGCAGACCGGCGCAAGCGTATAGGAGAGCGCGCCCGTCTCTTCAAACAGCTCCCTTTTAGCGGTGGTCAGGATATCCTCCCCCGGCTCCCTGTGCCCGCCGGGGAGTTCATACGTATCCCGCTGCTTATGCATGCAGAACACCCACTCCCCCGCATGGCGCGCGGCAATCACGGCAAATTTCAACAGGTTATCCGGTACGGTCTCATGAAACGAAACGCGCATCATTTATCTCCAATCATTCTTATTCCCCGCCCAGCGCGTCGATGACGTCCGCAGCCAGCAGCATGCGCGTCTGGAGCAGCCCATACGCCTTTTCCGCCGTGCTCCCCAAAAGATATGCGCCCGCGCAGGCGGCGTCGAATACGGAAAGCCCCTGCGCCAACAGCGCAAGGGTAATGCCGGTCAAGACATCGCCGCTGCCGCCCTTCGCAAGGCCGGAGTTTCCCGTCGTGTTGAGGCACACGCGCACGCCGTCTGAAATGATTGTGGTAGCACCTTTTAATAGAACCGTGCAGCCCCAGCCATTCGCGGCCTGCTTCGCGATGTCAAGGGGCGCGCGCAGCACATCCTCCACGCTTCCCTGTATCAAGCGGGCCATTTCCGCCGGGTGTGGGGTGAGTGTGACATTCCGGTGCAATAGGGAGAATAAATCCCGGCTTTTAGAGATGGCGTTCAATCCGTCCGCGTCGATGACAAGCGGCTTTTGGGATAAGAGCAGTTCCTTTAAGAGCGATACGATGCCCTCTCCCCCGCCCAGGCCAGGGCCGATGGCGAGCACATCCGCTTTCTCAGTCAACGCCGCGGCTTCCTTCGCGGCTTCAACCATCCATTCGTCGCCGTCCCCCACGGGATGGCAGATTGCGCCCGGACACCGCGCAAACATGAAATGGATGCCCTTGGGCACCGCAACATGCAATAGTCCGCATCCGCCGCGTAACGCAGAGTTGGCGGCAAGAAGTGCTGCTCCCGTGTAGTTTTTGCTGCCCGCAATTAAAAGCGCCCGCCCGTTCTGACCCTTGTGGCTGTCCTGCTTCCGCGGAGGCAGCAGGCGGCGGATATCCGCTTCCTCCAAAGCAAACGCAGCCTCAGGCAGCTCGATGGCGGGGCCGATGGGAACCTCCACGACCTCCCCCGCATACTCCCGGCCGGGGAAAAGCAAATGCCCGAGCTTTTTGTGCTGGAATGTCACGGTCGCGTTCGCGCGCACGGCAGCGCCCAGCGCACGGCCGGTTTCGCCGTCGATACCGGATGGAATGTCCACCGAAACCACCGGAATGCCGGATGCGTTCATCCGCTCAATGGCGCGGGCAAATGCGCCCTCTATGTTTCGGCTAAGCCCGGTGCCGAATAACGCGTCGATAAGCACATCGGCTGAAAGCGGGAAATCCGCCCCGTCCGAAGCATCCTGTATGGGAATGCCACAGGCGGCCGCCATCTCATATTGCAGAAGCGCGTCGCTCTTCAGACTTTGCGGCGGAACAAGCAGTACGCCCTCTGCTTTGACCCCCAACGTATGGAACTGCCGGAGTGCGGAAAAACCGTCCCCTCCGTTGTTGCCGCCGCCACATATGGCTAATACGCGGCCATGCTCCGGAAGCAGGCGCAGCACAGCCCGTACCACCCCTGCCGCCGCATGCTCCATGAGCACGAGGCCGGGAATGCGGTAGTCGCTTATCATCCGCGCTTCCATGTTGCGCATCTGCGCGGGGGCAAGTACCTGGCGCACAAGCGTTCCCCCTTTGGATCAGTCCTATATTGCCCGGTAGCCGCCGGTATAGACGCGGGGTACCCGGTCGCTGATGGAGAGCAGTATCTCCCAACTGATGGTATCCGCAAGATCCGCCATTTCATTTGCATCAAAACAGACGTCCCCCTGGCAGCCAAGGAGCACCGCCTCGTCTCCGACCTGGACGTCATTGATCCCCGTGACGTCCACCATGACTTGATCCATGCAGACTGTACCCACGACCGGCACGCGCCTGCCATGTATGAGCACATACGCCTTGTTGGAAAGGCAGCGCTTGTACCCGTCTCCATAGCCTACCGGGAGCGTTGCGATCATGCGGGGTTCGGCCGCCGTATAGCGCCGCCCATAGCTGACCGTATCCCCGGGCTGGATCTCCTTGACGTGGGTAACGGCGGTCTTCCAGGTGAGCACGGGCTTGAGATCCACGCCCTCACCGCAGCCTGGGCCGGGATGATAGCCGTATATGGCAAGTCCCGCGCGCACCATATCAAATTTAAGTTCTTCCGGGAGATCCAGTAACGCCCCGCTGTTGCTCGCGTGCAGCAGCGGAGAGACGCCCATCTCACGTGCGGCCCGTACGAACTCCAAAAACTGCCTGCCCTGTTCTTTTGTAAAGCTCTTATCCTCAATTTCGCTTACGGCAAAATGTGTGGACAGCCCTTCCACCCTGATATTGGGGGATGCAAGCGCTTTATTTAGCAAGTCCCTGAACTCTTCCACGGTCTTCACGCCGATGCGGTTCATGCCCGTATCCGCCTTGATGTGGATGCGACAGACGGCGTTCTGCTTCTTGGCCTCCTGTTGCAGCGCTTCGAGCAGGGCAATGCTGTATACGGTGGGGATCAGGTCGTATGCCACCACAATTTCCGCGGATTCGGGCAGCATACCGCCCAATATGAGGATGTTGGCGACTACGCCCGCATCCCGTATCCGCATGCCTTCCTCGGGTATCGATACGCCCAAATACTCCGCACCCGCGTACTGTGCCGCAAGCGAGGTTTCCACAATGCCGTGGCCATAGGCGTTGGCCTTTACCACCGCCATAAATTTCGTATCCTTGCCCACATGTTCCCGCAGCACGGATATGTTATGCCGAAGGGCGTCAAGATCAATTATGGTATGTGTCGGTCGAAGCATGGCATCCTCCTTCGCTCACGCATCCAAAAGATGCACGGTCTTGCCGTTGATGATGGTGCGCAGGCAATGGCTCCGAACATCCAGCGGGTGCCCGTCGAATATGGCGACGTCCGCGTCCTTGCCTGCTTCCAGGCTGCCCACGCGCGCATCGAGGCCAACGACTTTCGCGGCGTTGATTGTGATGGCGCGCAGCGCCTCGTCCGCATCCAGCCCTTCGCGTACGCAGAGCGCGGCGCAGACCGGAAGGTGCTGTATGGGAATAACGGGATGGTCCGTCATCAGCGCAAAGGGAATGCCCGCCTCATGCATCATCATGGGGGCGCGGAATGTCATGTTCTTCAGCTCGATCTTGGAGCGGTCGGAAAACAGCGGCCCCAGGATAACGCCCGCGCCGAGCGCTTCTGTCTGTTCTTTTAGTACGTCCAATATCAGATGTCCTTCCGTGCAGTGGTCGAGCGTTACGGAAAGGTTGAATTCTTTTGCTAGACGCAGCGCAGTCAAAATATCGTCCGCGCGGTGCGCGTGCATTTTGAGCCTGATTTCCCGGTGCAGCACGGGCAGCAGCGCCTCGAGTCCCAAATCCCTGTCGGGCAGCTTGTCCGCGTCCTCTTCGCCCAGCTTGAGCTTGCGCTCGTATTCCTGAGCCTCCACCATCGTGCCCCGGAACAGGGAGGCAATGGCCATGCGCGTGTAGGGCGCTTCCTTTTGCTCCGTATACACGCGCTTGGGGTTTTCGCCGAACGCGGCCTTCATGGCGATGGGGTCCTGAATAAGCATTTCCTCAACATATCGCCCGTATGTCTTCAACGCCGCAAACTGTCCGCCTATGACGTTGGCGCTGCCGGGGCCCGTCACCACGGTGGTAACGCCCGCGGCGCGCGCTTCCTTGAAGCAGGGGTCGAACGGATTTAAGCCGTCTATCGCCCGCATCTGCGGGGTAATCGGGTCGGAATTCTCGTTCCCGTCCGCGCCCTCATCCCCCATGCCGTCCTCCCACATGCCGATGTGGCAGTGGGCGTCCACAAAACCGGGCAGCACATACTTGCCGGTACAATCCACAACCTCGGCGCCCTCCGCGCTCAAGTTTTCTCCAACAGCGGCGATCTTGCCGCCCTCAATCAGTACGTCCCCTGTAAAAGCGGGCTTTGCCATACTCAAAACCAATCCGTTCTTCAATAAAAGCATCTATATATCCTCCCGCATCTATTATTGCGAATACGCGGGCCGTTTGCAAGCGTATGGGAAAATTCTTGTATCTCTCCCTATAAGATCCTCCTATTGTTTACAGGGCATTCATTATTTGCACGCCCTGCGTTTTATGGTACAATAAAAGGCGAAAAAACTGGAATTATTGGGAGGAGCAATGCGAATCATCGCCGGTTCTGCGCGCGGGAGGCAGATATTTGCCCCCAAAGGACAAGCTACGCGCCCCACGCTGGACCGCGTCAAGGAATCGCTCTTCGGAATTCTCCAGTTCTCACTACCCAATGCCAGAGTATTGGACCTTTACGCGGGTTCGGGCAACCTTGGGCTGGAAGCGCTTTCCCGCGGGGCAAGCTACGCCGTATTCAACGACCACAGCCGGGAGTGCTGCGAAATCATTCGAAAGAATGTCGAAACGCTCGGATTTTCGGATCAGGCGGCTGTAATGCAGTTTGAGGCGCTTTCGGCATTGGAGCGGCTAAGCGGTAACGAGCCCTTTACTATCATATTTCTGGACCCGCCGTATCGCGCGGGCGCACAGCAGGCGCTTGAAGCCCTGTTTTCAAAAGGCCTTGTGGCAAACAGCGGGCAGGCGGTTGTGGAACACGCATGGAAGGAGCCGCCTAAGGCAGTGGAAGGATTGTTTTCCTGTGTGGACACCCGCAAATACGGGGACACCGGGCTGAGCTTTTTTATGGCCCATACGGGCGGAAAGGAAGACCCCGATTGCAGATAGGCGTTTACCCCGGCAGCTTTGACCCGCTGACGGAAGGGCATATGGATATTCTGCGCCGCGCTTCGGCGCTGATGGACCACGTGGTGGTGGCCGTGTTGATTAATGCGGGAAAGCGTCCGTTTTTTACGCTGGAGGAACGGCTTACGTTTATCGACGCCGCCGTGAAAGCGGAAGGTCTTGTAAACGTCACCTCGGGCTCGTTTGACGGGCTGCTGGTGGATTACGCGCACAGCATCGGCGCAGGGCACATCATTCGCGGTCTCCGCGCGGTGATGGATTTTGAATACGAGTTTCAAATCAGCTCCATGAACCGCAGGCTGGCGCCGGACCTGGATACGGTATACTTCATGGCCGAGCCCGAGCATTCATATCTAAGCTCCAGCGTCATACGCGAGGTCTGCGCGTTGGGCGGCAATATCGACGATTTGGTGCCCGCAGTAAACAAGAGCACTATCATAGAAAGGCTGACGAAGCGATGAGCGCTATCATATTCATAGAAAGGTAAAAAGCGATGAGCACACAAAACGAATCCTTGCGGATATTCACCGTACTTTCCCAGATAGAGCAGGTGCTGGAGGGTGCGCCGCGCCAGAAATTTTCTGCCGGCAACCGCAGAATAGTGGATGTGGACGAGCTGTATGACCTGCTGGGCGACCTGAAGGTCACCATACCCGAGGATATCCGCCGCGCCAACAGCGTACTCATTGAGGCGGATACGCTTTTAGACCACGCCAACCAGGAAGCCGTGGATATCGTGGAGCAAGCCCAGCGTGAGGCGGAAAAGATCCGCCTGCTGGCCGAGGAAGAATTCGAAGCGCGCGTGGCGGAGGATAAGGTTTCGCTTGAGGTGCAGCGCCGTGCGGAACTGCTGCAGCAGCATGCGGAGCGCAACGCGAACATCGTATACAACGGTGCGAAGCAGTACGCGGATGAGATCCTGATGGACGTGCAGCGGTACCTGATGGAATACCACCACATGGTGGCGCAGAACCGCAATGAACTTGGTATAGCGCAGGCGGAAGCCGTTCAGACGCCCGCAATTCCCGCAGTTCCCGTGGCTCCCGCAGCCCCTGCGGCGCCCCAACCCGCACCGCAGCCCGAACGGCGGCCCGTGGAACCCCAGTTCAAAGCCCCCGCGCCCATAGAAGAAGCGGAAGAAGAAGAAAAGCCCGAGCCGCGCAAAAAGCGGGGCGGCTGGTTTTTCCACCGCGACGACGATCTCTTTGACGAAGAAGATGATGTGCAGGAAAGCGAGGAACCGGTGGACGAGGAGCCCAAAAAGGGCCGCCGCCCCAAACAGCACAGGCGCGACGAGGATCTTGATTTGGATTTGGATGAATAAAATGTCGAACAAGTGGCGTTGCCATTTGTTCGAGTTTTTCCGTGCCGGACTGGCGCAGCAGCCCAGCATGGTGTCCGATTTGACGCACATGCCGCCAAATCGGACTTATTTATATGGTTGCTTCTCAGCAGCTTACATTCATAGGACGGCGGAGCACCTGCCTAGGGAAGATACAGGGACGTGTTTTATTCTTCATGTTCCTGAATATGTTGACGGGGCTGTCCATACGGGCAGCCCCTCTTTTATAGACAGTATCTCTTTATTCCGCCCGAATAGCCTCAACAACCGGCACGATGTGCCTCCGGTTCACGAAGCTGACCGTCTTCTTGTAAGTGCCGAGTATTCCTTTTGAATCCTCATCCAGCGTATTGGGATCTTTGCGACGGATGGAGGCGACCAGCAAAGACATCATCGCCCGGTCCACAACGCGCATCTTTTTATAATCAAGCCCGCCGCGCAGCAGAAAAAGCGGCACGTCTTTCATTTCCGGTGAGAAATTACCGTTTTTCACTTCCTCAAGCGCCTTTTCCTTTTGGAGCGTCGCGCCCACCGCAACAACGATGAGGCGTTTTCCCTGCAGTTTAGAATACTGCTTGCGGATGCGGGAAAAGCCCAGCATGCCGCCTGCATACATCCCACCGCAGTATACGATGGTATCATATGGAAGCGGCCGCTCCAGCATGGCCTGCTTCGCCTCTATAAGGTCTGCGCCTGTTTCCTCCGCGATCCACTCCGCATAGGTCTTTGTCGTTCCATATTTGGTTTTGTACGCCACCAGAATATGTCCCATATTTCCCGCTCCCCAAATGCGCTATTATCCCCCAAGCAGCGCCGCACAGAACGTTTCCGCGTCAAACGGCTGCAAATCCTCAAGCTTTTCCCCTACCCCCACAAACCGTACGGGCAGGCCGAGCATTTCCTTTACCGCCACAGCCATGCCGCCCTTGGCGGTGCCGTCAAGTTTGGTGAGCACCACATCGGTCAGACCCGTCGCTTCCCCGAATGCCTTGGCCTGGGCAATGGCATTCTGCCCCGTGGTGGCGTCCAGCACAAGGAGCACGCGGCAAACGGCGTCCGGCAGTTCCTTGGAAATGACGCGGCGGATTTTTTCCAGCTCATGCATCAGGTTCTTTTTGTTGTGCAGCCTTCCTGCGGTATCGCAGATCAAGAGGTCGCAGCCTTTCGCCTTGAAGGAGTGGATAGCGTCAAACACCACGGCTGCCGGGTCTGCGCCCTCCCCGTGGCGTACCATGGGGACCTTGGCGCGCTCTGCCCATATTTGAAGCTGCTCCGCCGCGGCGGCGCGGAACGTATCCGCAGCCGCCAGCATGGGCTTTTTGCCCTGCTGCTCGTAATAGGAGGCAAGCTTGCCTATGGAAGTCGTCTTCCCTACGCCGTTTACACCCACAATGAGCAGCACGCCGGGGCCGTCTTCCGGCAAAAAGGGCTCTTCCGTACGCATATGCGCGGCAAGTATGCCTTTTAGCGCCTCGCGCGCTTCTGCGGTTTTGTGGAGCTTCTGCTCCTTTACCATATCCTTCAATTCGTCAAGCAGGCGGTTGGTCAGTTCTACGCCCACATCCGCCATAATGAGAGCTTCTTCCAGCTCCTCATAAAAATCGTCGTTGATGCTGTCCCGTCCCGTAAAAACCGAGGCAAGAAAACTGTCCCGGGTCTTGCTTAAGCCCTGCTTGAGGCGCTCAAATATGCTCGTCTTCTGCTCCATACTGGCCCTTCCCTTATTCCTTTCGGGTTAACCCGCCTCCTGGAAGCGGGCGGATACGATCTTGGAGACGCCTTTTTCCTCCATGGCGACGCCGTAGAGGGCGTTGCACACTTCCATGCTGCCTTTGCGGTGCGTAATGAGTATGAACTGCGTATCGTCCGCGTACTCACGCAAATAGTTCGCAAAGCGCGTAACGTTGACTTCGTCGAGTGACGACTCGATCTCATCGAGTATGCAGAACACCGTGGGCTTGAGCTTGAGCATGGCGAACAGCAGCGCGATGGCCGTAAGCGCCCGCTCCCCGCCCGAAAGCAGCGTCAGCAACTGGAGTTTCTTGCCCGGAGGCTGCGCGATGATGTCGATCTCGCAGTTCAATACGTCCTTCGGGTCGGAAAGGCGCAGTTCCGCATAGCCGCCGCCGAAAAGCTGCTCGAACACCGCCGTAAAGTTCTGCTGAATCAGCGTGAACTGCTGCAGGAACTGCTTTTCCATGGTCTGGGTCAGCTCGCCTATCAGTGTGTTCAGGTCCTGCTCCGCACGGTTCAAATCCTCGCACTGGGTGTTGAGCGCGGTGTAGCGCTCGTTCAATATCTCATAGTCCTCCACAGCGCTTACGTTGATGGTGCCCAAGCTCCTGATGTCCTTTTTGAGCTCGTCGATGCGCACATGCGCCGCCGTGATGCCGATACCTTCTGTTTGCAGCGGCAAGGCGGTTTCGTATGTCAGCTCGTAATCCGTCATGATGCGCTGCACCATAGCTTCCAGCTCCACCTCGGTACGGCTTTTGGTCAGCTCCTGCTTATGGCGCTTTTCCTCAAGCTCGCGCAAACGCGTGTTGAGCTCATCCTTGCGCGCGCGGGTATCCGAAAGCGTCTGCGAACGGCGCAGGCGTTCCTCCTCCATGGCATGCTGCTCTTCCTTCCGAAGATCCACCGCCGCCTGTTCCTGTGCCACAATCCCGTTAAGCGACTGGAGCTGCTGCGTCAATGCCGCTTCCTGCTCCAGTGTCCTCGCGTGCGCGGCCTTGTTTTCCTCTATGGCGCGCTCGGTATCGCGAAGCTCCTGCTCCAGGCGTCTGGTTTCAATCAGTACGGCGTCCTCTTCTTTTTTGAGCGCCATGCGTTTTACCTTACGTTCCGTCATGGCGGCGGCGACTTCTTCCTGCTTCGCGCGCAGGCGATTTAGTTCCGCCTGGGATCTATGCACGTCCTCCTGCGTCGCGGCGCTGCCCGCCTCGATACCCGACTGCACGGAGGTGATGCCCTCGCGCTCCTTTTCGATGTCCGAAAGGTTATCGCGTATCTGCCCGCATTCCATCTCCATGCGCTCGGCTTTTTGCGCGTTCTGCCTTAAATCGCGCTCGATCAGCTCCAGCTTTTCCTTGTGGCGGGTAAGTTCGATATCCTGCGCATGCAGGGCGGCCTCCGCCTGCTGGAGAGTCGTCCTGAGCGTTTCCACCGCTTCTTCCGCCCGCGTGCGTTTTTCCGCCTGTGCCTTTATGGCGGCTTCCGCCTCGCTGATGCTGCGCTCAAGCTCCTTCAATTCCCGCTCGCGGCCTAACAGGCTAAATTCCCGTTTCTGCACGCTGCCGCCCGTCATGGAGCCGCCGGGATTGATGATATCCCCCTGCAGCGTCGCGATGCGGAATGCGGAGTTGGCGCGCTTGTTGATGGCGATACCGGTGTCGAGATCCTCCACGATCACGGTGCGGCCCAAAAGGTTTTCCACCACGCTGCGGTAGCGTTCTTCGAACCCGACGAGCTCCGACGCGATGCCGATGCAGCCCGGCATTTTGAGCGTATTCCGTTCCTCTGAAGTTAACAGCCTTCCACGCATGGCGGAAACGGGCAAAAGCGTTGCCCTGCCGTACTGTTTCGCACGCAGATGGTCGATCACGCGCTTCGCGTCCTCCGGCGTGGGGGTGACGATGTTCTGCAGCGACGAGCCCAGCGCCATTTCCAGCGCCGTTTCATATTTTTGCGGGACGGAGATGAGTTCCGCCACCACGCCCAATACGCTGCGCCGAAGCGTTACGTCCCGCTCGCAGTCCTTCAACACGTTGCGCACGCTTGAGTAATACCCTTCGTGCGCGCGCGCCATTTCTTCCAATACGTTGGAACGGGAGCGCATGGCGTTGCAATCCTGCTCCAATTGGTGGAGGCGCTGTATGGAGAGACGGCTCTCTTCCTGCGCTTGATTGAGTTCGCTGTTGAGGCGGTCCTTTTCATTGAGAAACGCGCGTTTTTTCTCCTGCTGCGCGTCCCATTCTCCCTGCGCGTCCTTGAGTTCCCTTTCCAGTCCTTCGCGCTCCTGCGCGATTGCTTCCTGCTCTCCGGTAACCGCGCCAAGCCGCTGATTGAGCGCCGACGTCATGGCCTCCATTCTGGAAAGCTGGCTCTTCGCGTCGGACAGGCGGTTTAATGACTCGATGATGCTGTTTTTCTGGGCGTTGAGCGTGTTTTCCTGCTGCTCCACGGCCTGCTGCAAAGACAAAAGCTCCGCGTCGGTCGCAGCGATCTCGTCGTCGAGTTCCTTTAGCATATCGCGCCCGGCGGTATCGCTGGTTTTGAGGCGCTCTACCTGCGCCAGCCGATCCTCCCAACGGTTTTCGTTTTCCGTGATAGCGGAGAACAGGCGTTCCCGCTCTTTTAACAAATTCTCTTTGCGCTCGTTCAAAACGCCCGCCTCGCCGATATGCGCCTCCATGGCGGACATCAGCGTGATAAGCGCGTTCTGTGCGGCGCTTGCCGCATGCTCGATAGCGCGTAACGCCTCTTCCTGCGCTACGGTATCCGAAGAAAGCGTACGCTCGGATTCATAGAGCAGTTCGGTTTCCTCCTGTATTTCCTGCATGGCGCTCTCCGCCGAAACCAGGCGCTCCTGCATGCGCTCGTACTGGTGCAGGAACACGTTGACTTCGAGCGCCTTCAATTCGTCGCGCAGCTTTAAATAGACGCGCGCTTTTTCCGCCTGTTCCTGCAGCGGTTCCCGCTGGCTCTGGAGCTCATTCAAAATATCCTCCAGACGCTCCAGGTTTTTGCGTGTATTTTCAAGCTTTCGAACCGCCTCTTCCTTGCGCACGCGGTAGCGCATGACGCCTGCCGCTTCTTCGAGCGCCGCGCGGCGGTCCCCTGATTTATTGGAGAGGATCTCTTCCACCTTGCCCTGGCCGATGATGGAATAGCCCTCTTTGCCGATACCGGTATCCCGGAATAATTCGTTGATATCCTTCAGGCGGCAGTTGTTGCGGTTAATGGCGTATTCGCTGTCCCCCGAGCGGTATACGCGGCGGGTGACGGTGACCTCGTTAAAATCCACCGGCAATGACGCGTCGGAATTGTCGAACGTAAGCGCAACCTCGCAGAATGCCTGGGCCTTTCTTTCCTGCGTGCCGTTGAATATGACGTCCTCCATCTTGCTCCCGCGCAGAGCCTTGGCGCTCTGTTCCCCCAGCACCCACCGTACGGCGTCCGCAATGTTGCTTTTGCCGCTGCCGTTGGGGCCGATGACCGCGGTAATACCCGGATCGAATTGCAGCTCCGTTTTACGCGCAAAGGACTTGAAGCCATGTAACTCCAGCCTGATTAAACGCAATGCTTGTACACTCCCTCTGTGTTGGTGGCGGCAAGCGCCGCTTAATTCCCTTTTGTGGCGGCCTGCTTTTCATCCGCGCGCAATAGCTTCAAAGCGGCTTTGGCGGCGCGCTGCCCGGCCTCCTGTTTGGAGCTGCCCACGCCTTCCCCCACCAGCCTGTCGTTGAGGGAAACGCGGATGCGGAACTCCTTCTGGTGATCCGGCCCGGTGGCCGAAACCAGCCGATACCCAAGGCTGCCCAAATGCTTTTTCTGCACAAATTCCTGGAGGCTCGTCTTATGGTCCTTGCCCGGCCCGCCGTCCACCGCCTGGTTGAGCGCCTGCTCCGCAAAAAGGAGGACAAACGCCCTGGCTTCGTCTATACCCCCGTCGAGGTAGATCGCGCCGATAAGCGCTTCAAGCGCGTCGGATAATATGGAGGGCTTTGTCCTTCCGCCCGTGTTTTCTTCCCCATGCCCCAGCAGGAGGTAGTCCTGCAGGGAAAAGTTCGCGCGGGCTGCGGCGTCGAGCGCCGTTTCGCAGACAATGGAAGCGCGCGCCCGGGTCATCGCGCCCTCGCTCCACTGCGGGTAGCGGCGAAACAGCTGCTCGCTGATGCACAGCTCCAATACGGCGTCCCCCAAGTATTCCAGCCGCTCGTTGTGCACCTTGCCTTTCCCGTCCCCTTTTACAAACGAGGTATGGGTCAGCGCGGCGTCTAAAAGCGCGATATCCCGGAATGCGTATCCAATTGTATTCTGCAGCGCCGCAAGCTGCTGGTGCCGTACAGACATATTCCGTATGCCCCCTGTTCAAACAAACGCCCGCACCAGAAGTTTGATGCGGGCCGCCGGTTTTGTTCGTTCGCCTTAGTGTTTTTCGAGGTATTCCACGATGTCGCCCACCGTGCGGACCTTGGGCAGTTCCTCATCCGGTATTTCGATATCGAACTCCTGCTCCAGATCCATGATCAGCTCCACGACGTCCAGACTGTCCGCCTTTAAGTCATCCACGAGCTTGGAGTCCATGGTGATGCCAGCAGCATCCACGTCCAACTGCTTTGCAATAATGTCCCGCACCTTATCGAATTTCATGCGATTACTCCTCTCAAGAACATGATGGAAAATAATAATATAGAAGATATTCCAAGTTTCAGTTTAGGGCAAGGGGGCGGTTCTGTCAATGCCAAATCCATGTCCAATTCGGGGCAATCCGGCCGCAACGGCCTGTTCCACGGCCAACGAAAGCCGAATTTACAAATTGGAAACGATTTATTCCTCAAACTCCATGCCCGCCACAGCCGTTGCGATGGCCTCCGTGACATTGCCCTTTAAATAGGCGCTCGCCTGGCGCAAAGCGGCGGAGAAGGCTTTGGCGTTGGAGCTCCCGTGCGCCTTTATGATGCCGCCGTTGATACCAAGAAGCGGCGCGCCGCCGTATTCCGTATAGTCCATGCGCGCTTTGAGGCGTCTAAGCGCTTTCTTTGCGAATAAGGCCCCGAACTTGGAGCGCGTATCCACCATCAGCTCGTCCTTTAGCATTTGGCCCACCAGCGCCGCCACACCTTCGATGTTTTTCAGAACGACGTTGCCCGCGAACCCGTCAGCCACCACCACGTCAAAGTTGCCGGAGACCACATCCCGGCCTTCACAGTTGCCGGCAAAATTGATGGGCATATTCTTTAGCAGCGGGTACGTAGCCTTCGTTAGCTCGTTGCCCTTTTCCTCTTCCGCGCCGTTGTTCAATAAGCCCACGCGGGGACTTTCCACGCCCATAACATTCTTCATATAGGCTGTGCCCATGATGGCGAATTGTTGCAGGTACGAGGGCTTGCAATCCACGTTCGCGCCGCAGTCGATCAAAAGCACACAGCCGTTCCGGGTGGGCAGTATGGGGGCAAGCCCCGGGCGCTTGATGCCCTTTAGGCGCCGCACGATGAGGGTGGCCCCGGCAAGCAGAGCCCCGGTACTGCCGGCGGAAACCATGGCGCCCGCCTCCCCATCCGCAACGCATTTGAGCGTTTTTACAAGGGAGGAGTCCGGCTTATGCTTGATGGCATAGGTCGGCTGCTCGTGGCTAGAGATATAGTCCGGCGCATGCTTTACCGTAACGCGCTTTTCGTCGTGCGGATGCGCGGCAAGATACGTCTCGATCACGTCCTCTTTCCCCACAAGTATCAGCTCGATTTCCGGCTGCTGGTTGAGTGATAGCATGCACCCGTCCAGCACCGCCTGCGGCGCGTGATCGCCGCCGAATACGTCAACCGCGATTTTCATATATTTTCCCCCTGTTTTATTGTTCCCTCCAGCATAAAAGCCTTCCCCGCTTTTATAAGGGACTAGAGGCTGTTTAAAAACCAACGCAATTGTATATTTTGGTAAAAACGACAAAAAGACAGAAAACGAATGTCTCTGCCTTTTTCGTCAGTTTCCGGTTGGCATGCCTAAAGCAGGCAGTATGTTTTCCCTGTGCGGGCAGGCCGTATCCAAATGATACGGCGTAAGCATGGCGTTAAGCCTGGGTCTTCTTATCCGCATCCAGATTGACGACCTGCTTGCCGTCGTAAAAGCCGCAGTGCTTGCATACCCTGTGCGCAAGCTTGAGCTTGTGGCACTGGGGGCATGCCACGATACCGGGCATGGACAGCTTCCAGTGGCTGGACCTGCGGGAGTTCCGCCTGGCCTTAGAAGTTCTTCTCTTGGGGACCGCCATGATTACACCTCCTTACCATCGTCAAACAGTGAACCAAGCGCCGCAAGCGGAGAAGTTTTTTCTTCTTCCGGTTCGCGTACGCAAGCGCACTGCGCCGTATTCAAATTACATCCGCAGACGGAGCACAAGCCTTTGCAATCTTCTCTGCACACGCTTGATATCGGCATGTTCAAAAAAAGATTGTCCATCACCATCGGGGTGATATCCAGTACCTCACCCGCGAATGTGTAGCTTTCCCCGTCTTCCCCGGACGCACCCTTCACAAAACGTTCCTCCAAAGGGATCATGAGCGTTTCCATAAAAGATTCGTCACAGCGGGCGCATCTGGAGGAAAGTTTCGCCTCCATCCTTCCGTTCAAGGCGATGGACTCGCCGTCAAACAGATAGGTGAAGCTGATTTTTACCGGTTCGGGGAACGCGATGGTGTTGCCGCCAAATTCCTGGGGCGCGACCGTCTCGCTCCTTTCTTCGGAAAAAATCTCGCCCGGCTGCTTTAACGCCGCCGCGATCGAAAGCTCCATAGGGTATTCCTCCAAAGTCAACCATCGTTTATTTTATCGATTGCCGTATGGTTTGTCAATTAAAACTTGGCTCCGGCGCAGCTGTTTTTTAAGCCCAGGCGCCGGGGCGCTCACTCTCCCCTTTATTCCGCGTTTTTTGCGGAGCTTGCGCCGTCGCCGGGGGTTTCTCCTGAAATACGCTTTTTGTTGAATACGTTCTTCTGCGCATAATGTACCAGTGCGATGATGCCCAACACCATTGCGACGGACAGGAGCACGATGTTCCAGAACCCGATCCAGGGCCAGAAGCGCTTGGTAAGCGTCGCCACCACGCCCGCGTTAAAAAAACCGGTTGCGAATTTGCCGAACCAATCCGCATAGACGACGATCTCCTTTTTCCACAGAAGCGCGCCGCCGATGATCATGACGAGTTCTTTGAATACCACGACCGCCACCAGCCAAACGGGTACCCAGCCGTTGATACAGAAACAAATAAGCGCGGCGATAAGCATCAGCTTGTCCGCCAAGGGGTCGAGCACCTTACCGACGTCCGTAATCCAGTTGTAGTGGCGGGCAAGGTAACCGTCCAGCGTATCCGTCAGCACGGCAAGCACATAGGTACCCAAGGCGGCATAATATCTGTCGTTCTGAAAGAAATATACAAATAAGCCCACCATACCGATGCGCAGCCCGGAAAGTATGTTCGGGATATGCCTCATGCAGTTTACCTACTCCATTATCCTAAAATTGCCTTCCTGCATAGTATACCGCAATCCCGCCAAAACAGCCACATGGATTTCACATAAGCAAAGGTGAAGAATTCCTTAACATCTCGAGCGCTGCCATTTTTTCACCCGGGAATGCAAGCCCCAGAGGGTATTTCCCTTACTGCACATTCAGGAGTTTGATTGCGATCGGTGTATATTTTAAGCCCACATAACAAACGGCCAAGCGGAATGATGATACCGTATGCATCCCGTTCGCAATGGATTTCCGTTAAGACCAGCGTGTCCCTTAATGTAGCTGTTCCTCTAAAACAGTAAGGCGGGGAATCCCCGCCTTACTGTTTACAGCATAAAGTGATTTTTATGCGGAAAGATCCTCTACATAAAGCACCGTCACGCCTTCCACTGCTTTTGCAGGCGCGGGAGCCGCCGCAGCAGGAGCCGCCGCGGGAGCCATCGGCACGGCGCCGGACTTTGCAGCCTTGCGCGCTTCAAAGAACTTCATGGCGACCTGCGGGAACAGCGCGTAGCTCAGTACGTCCTCTTCCTGTTCCATGATGTCCTTGATTTCTTCGCGGTAGTTGTCAAGCTCGGGCGTCAACAGATCGGCCGGGCGGCAGGTGATGACCTCTTCATTTCCGATCGCCTTGCGCCTTACTTCCTCGTTGACTTTGCCGGGGAGCATGCCGTATTCGCCGTGCAAAAGCGCCTTTGACTCCTTGGAGAACGTCTTGTAACGTTCGCCGGATATGACGTTGAGCACCGCCTGCGAGCCTACGATCTGGCTGGTGGGCGTAACGAGCGGCGGATAGCCGAAATCCTCGCGCACGCGGGGGATCTCCTCCAGTACCTGGTAATACTTATCCTCCGCATTCGCCTGCTTGAGCTGGGAAATGAGGTTAGAAAGCATACCGCCGGGTACCTGATACAGCAGCGTATTGACGTCCACGCTCAACACCTTGGGATCGAGGCTGCCCTCTTTCTTGAGCTTTTCCGCCACACCCCTGAAATGGGTGGCGGCCTTCGCAAGCTTGTTGAGGTCAAGGCCCGTATCGTATTCCGTGCCCCTGAGGGTCGCGACGAGCGGTTCCGTAGCGGGCTGCGCGGTGCCGTTGCCCATGGGGGAAAGCGCGCAGTCCACGATATCCACGCCCGCCTGCACGGCCATGAGGTAGGTCATATCGCCGGTGCCGGTGGTGTTGTGGGTATGCAGGTGGATGGGAACGTCCACCTCCGCCTTCAACCGCTTGACGAGGGAATACGCGTCATAGGGCAGCAGGAGGTTCGCCATATCCTTGATGCAGATGACGTCAGCGCCCATCTGCACAAGTTCCTTCGCGAGCTTCACGAAATAATCCTCGTTGTGGACGGGGCTTATGGTGTAGCTGATGGCGGGCTCGCAGATACCGCCGTACTTCTTGGTGTACTTGATGGCGGCTTCCAGGTTCCTGGTATCGTTGAGCGCGTCGAATATGCGCACGACGTCGATGCCGTTTTCAATGGCTTTCTTGCAGAACTGCTCCACCACGTCGTCCGCGTAATGCTTGTAGCCCAGTATGTTCTGGCCGCGGAAAAGCATCTGCAGCTTGGTGTTGGGCAGGGCTTTCTTCAGTTTTCTTAAGCGCTCCCAGGGATCCTCATTGAGGAAACGGAGGCAACTGTCAAACGTCGCGCCGCCCCAGCACTCCAAAGACCAATACCCTACGCTGTCGAGTATTTCGCACGCGGGAAGCATGTCTTCCGTACGCATGCGGGTCGCGGCCTGGGACTGGTGCGCGTCGCGCAGTATGGTATCGGTGATCAATAATTTTTTAGCCAATCGTGGGTTCCTCCTTTCACATTGATTGCGGCGGATGCGCCGCAACGGCCAAGCGGCGCGGCTTTCTTTTAAAGCTGCACGGCTTCACTATGTTCTTACCCGTGTTTTCAGCCGATGACGCAGAGCAGCTCGCCGGTGTTGACGGACTGGCCGCCCGCCACGTTGACGCCCATGACCACGCCGTCCACAGGGGTGACGATCTCGTTTTCCATCTTCATGGCTTCAAGAACCATGAGCACCTGGTTGCGCTTGACTGCCTGGCCGGGTTTCACGCTTACGGAGAGTATGGTGCCGGGCATGGGCGCAGAAACACTTGTCTGACCTGCCGAAGCCGTTACCGGCGCAGGCGCGGGAGCCGCTGCAGGAGCGGGCGCGGGCGCAGCGGCGGGTGCCGCAACGAAGCTTGACGCAGCCGCGGGAGCCGCAGCGGGTGCGGCGGCGCCGGAGATCTCTTCTACCATTACCTCGTAGGAAGTGCCGTTCACATTCACAAGAAACTTACGCATCGTTATTCCTCCTGTTGCTTTATATCTATACGGTTACGTTATTCGTCTAGGAAACCTGACGGATAGAGTGAATCCGAAGTCCGCTTACATCCGTACCCATTTGCTCCGCCAACGCCGCGGCAATTGCCGCCACGAATTCGCCGCGGTTATATGCGCGCGGCGCGACAGGGCGAATAGAATGGATACGAAGTCCGCTTACGTCCGTGCCCATCTGCATCGCGATGGCCGCGGAAACCGCCGCGACAAACGGCCCCCGGTTGGGAACAGCAGCGCCTGTGCGCCGTATGGAATGGATGCGGAGCCCGCTTACGTCCGTGCCCATCTCCATGGCGATGGCGGAGGCGATGGCCGCGACAAACTGTTGTCTGTTTTCAATCGGCTCAGGCTGCTGTGCTTGAGAAGTGGCCGAAGGCGCTAAGGGAGCCTCATCTGCCTTTTTGCCAAACAACCGGCGAAAAAAGCTTTTCATCCCCAATGTTTTCACCTCCTATTAAAAGATTTTATTATGGCAAGACGGGATAAGTTCGATTGGAATTATCGCTGGTGGTGGCATAATCCAAAATTTCCGCATTTTATTATAAAACCATTCTAACACCATTAATCCACACATATCAAGCCTATTTTCTCATTATTATGCGAAAAAAGGGACCGCGCTAACCGTTTCTTTGCGCCGTCCCTTGCTGATAGTATTCCCACGCTATAATCATTTTTTATCGTCGGATAACATCGCTTCCATCCACGCGAGCTCTTCCCTGGTCAGATACCGCCACTCCCCCGGCTTGAGGCCGCCTAGGTTAAGCGCACCCACACGCTCGCGCTTTAGCAGCATTGTCCTGTGACCCACTGCCTCCAGCATCCGCCGCACCTGGCGGTTGCGCCCTTCCCGTATGGTGATAAGGAGGCTCGTGTGCCCCGTCTTCGTTGGGCGGACGCGTTCTACTTTCGCAGGCAGCGTCATGCCGTCCGAAAGCCTGACGCCGGTTTTTAACTGTTCCGCTTCCTCCGGCATAAGCGTGCCGTCGCACACGGCGTAATACGTCTTTTCTATTTTGTATTTGGGGTGCGTCATCGTCTGGGCCAAGCTGCCGTCATTGGTCATGATCAGCAGGCCTTCCGAGTTGATGTCGAGCCGCCCCACGTTGTAAAGCCTTTGGGGAAATTCGGTAAAATACGCCTGTACGGTCTTCCTGCCTTCCGGGTCGCTGCTGGTGGAAACAACGCCGCGCGGCTTATAAAACAAAAGCACGACGCGCTCATTTTCCTGATAAAGCGGCGCGCCGTCAAATGTGACTTCGTCGTGCGCTTCATCCACCGAACTGCCGATCGTGGCGATTTCTCCGTTGATTTTCACGCGGCCTTCGCGTATATACTCCTCGCATTGGCGCCTCGAGGCTACGCCCGCCTGGGCCATAAACTTCTGTAACCGCATAGTTCCCCCAACCATCCGAATAAGCCTTTTCCCGTCACGCGGTCCATTCCCGTGCGATTTCCCACAGAAAATACGGGAACTCCTTGCGCAGGACCGTTTCCGAAGCGACCATCGGGACGGCAAACAGACGCTTCCCATCGCCCCAGGCTTCCAGCATGCCGACCGTCTGTCCCGCATAAACGGGCGCTTCCAATGTCTGCGGGCTGACGGCTTTGAGCGTCACGGCATTCTCCGGTTCGTCCTGACGCATTGGAATCAGTATATCTTCTTTGGCCCGTATTTCCAAGCTGTTTTTCATGCCGCGGTTGACCGTAAGCGTGGCCACGGTATCCCCGGCTTTCACGAACGGCTTCCATGTGTAATCCGAAAAGCCGTAGTCAAGCATGGCCTTCGCGTCATTCCACATATTCGGGCAGTTCAACACGACGCCTACGATGGTGTGGCCTCCCCGCTCGGCGGAAAAGGCAAGGCAGCGGCCCGCGGCCTTGGTAAAGCCCGTCTTGATGCCGTTGCCGCCCTCATATTGCCAGAGGATCTTGTTTTTGTTTTTGAACGTGCGTATGACGTCGCCGGAGGTGGTTTTCCAGTATTTCGTGGAAACGACCTTCCGAAAAGCCTCATTTTGCATGGCGACGCTCGAAATCAAGGCAAGATCGTATGCGGAGGTATAGTGCCCCTGGTCATGCAGGCCGTTGGGCGTGATAAAATTGGTATTGGTGCATCCAATCTCCTTCGCGCGGTTGTTCATGATCTGCGCAAAGCCTTCCACCGAGCCGCCGATGTGAATGGCAAGCGTTACCGCGGCATCGTTGCCGGAGGAAAGCATAAGCCCATAAAGGAGATCCTCTACCGTGATTTTCTCCCCGTTGTTCAGGTATATACTGGAGCCTTCCGTACCGTATGCCTCCTTGGGCACGGTCAGCACGGTATCGAGCGCGCAGGTCTCAAGCGCAATGAGCGCCGTCATAATTTTTGTGGTGCTGGCCATAGGCAGCTGCGAATGGGCGTTTTGCGCAAACAGCACACGCTTTGTGGTTACATCCATCAAAACCGCGCCCGATGCGCCCACTTCGGGCGTTGCCGCAAATGCGGGCAGCGCCGTGCCAACCAAAACAGTAAAGGCCAGCAAAAGAAACAGCCAACGTATCGACTTCATAAAGCGTTATGCGCCGCCCGCGGGTCACCCCTGCGGGGCGAACGTATCATCTGTGCTGCTTGAAGCGTTTGCCGCGGATGCAGTATCGCCGTCCTCTTTGCAGGATGCCTGCTTGATCAGACGATCCACCTCGCGGATGGTTTCGGGTACCATTTCAATGATGCGGTCGAGCGTGCAGCTGTAGTTCGCAGGCAGCACATGCACCACGCCATCGGTGATTGCCAAAAATGCCATCGGCGTCAGGTTTAAGCCGCCGACAGAGGTACCTGCAAATGGGAAGCGTCCCTCCTCCGGATGGTCCATCCCGTCGCGCCGAGCGGCCTTGGTGGGGCCGTATTCGCCGCCGCCGGAAAGGAACCCCAGGCATACGCGGGAAACGGGGATAATTATGGTATCGCTGCCCGTCATAACGGGATCGCCCACGATGGTGTTAACGTCCACCATCTCTTTGAGCTGTTCCATAGTAGTCTTCATGATGTTTTCGATAGGATGCGCCATACTGTTGCTTGCCCCTTTCTGTTCTTCAAATGCCATATAAGGATGGCGCTAATAATATGGACGGGCGGACAGCAGGCTATGCCTTCCAAATTTAG
>JAFABA010000016.1 GCA_023426265.1 Bacillota bacterium | reverse complement strand
TCCACCATGCCCTCCCGGTCGCCCCGCAGGGAAACAGCAAACTGTCCCGCCGCATAGGCAGGCACAGTTCCGCCGCTTCCACCTGCGCGCCTTTTCCTTTAAGCGCGACGTCCAGTACGTTTTTGATGACCGTCGGCGCAAGGCCGGTGGTATAGGAGTTAATCAGAAAGAACAGCGGCTTGTCCGAAAGCAACGCTGCGGCGGCCTCCACCAGCGGGTAGATGTCCTGCTCTATTTTCCACATTTCGCCGTCCGGCCCTCTCCCGTAGCTGGGCGGGTCCATTAAAATGCCGTCATATTGATTGCCGCGCCGCTGCTCCCGCAGTACGAACTTCATGGCGTCGTCCGCCAGAAAGCGCACGGGCGCGTCGCTTAGCCCAGAGGCCGCGAGGTTGTCCTTGGCCCAG
The DNA here is from genome assembly GCA_023426265.1 of Bacillota bacterium. Classification (GTDB taxonomy): domain Bacteria; phylum Bacillota; class Clostridia; order Christensenellales; family CAG-138; genus JAEYLA01. The sequence goes on along the minus strand of JAFABA010000016.1, from coordinate 5,319 downwards.
GCCAGCATGCCCTTTGCTGCGTCCACATGCACCACCTGCGCCTGTTCCTTGGCGCACGCGCAGGTAGCACCCCCGGTGTAGGCGAATAAATTCAATACCTTCGCGTTGGGGCGCGTCTTTAACAAAGAACGCATCCAATCCCAGTTGACGGCTTGCTCCGGGAACAGCCCCGTATGCTTGAATCCGGTGGGGCGCACCAGAAAGGTTAAGTCCCGGTAGCGGATGTTCCAGCTTTCCGGAAGCTGCTTCTCATATTCCCAATGGCCGCCGCCTGCGCTTGACCGGATATAGCGCGCGTGCGGGGCATTGATTTCCCCCATGGGCCAGACCGCCTGCGGATCGGGACGAAGCAGCGCCACGTCCCCCCAGCGTTCCAGCTTTTCGCCGCCGCCCGCGTCCAATAATGCATAGTCCTTCCAACCGTCTGCAACGTACATGCTACTCCTCCGCGCCATCAGCGGAAGGCAGTTGTTCCGCCGCCTCCGCAGCGATCGACTCCTTCAATTCTCCCGCCGGAGGATGCTTCTTGCTGCGGAAGCCCTCTATCATGACGGCGACGATGCCCAGCAGCAGCGTCAGGTAATAGGTGATGCCGCGCCACAGCAGCACCGCCGGGAAACGGGACGCGCCCGCGAACAGCCTGGAAAACACCAGGTAAAAGCCGCCTTCGCTGGCGACGGAGCCGCCCGGCACGGGCAGGAAGCTGACCGCAATATAGAGAAGGCACTGCAGCAGCACAACATACCAGAGCTCATATTCGGAATACCCCATGCCGCGGTAGAGGAAGTACGTCACCGCCATATAGGAGATGGCCGTGCCCATACCCGCAAGCCAGATGTAGAACATGCCCAGGCGTTCACCCAAAGCGAACTTCGCGGCCTGCGCGTAATCCGCAATGGTACGCTCCCAGGTCGCATGGACGTTTTCGATTTTCTCCTGTTTTTTGAGGATGCGCCTTTTGGCCAGGAAGTTGATGAACCTCTGCCCCACCCGAAACAGCCATTCCGTCTTGACAAGCGCCAAGAAGCACAGCACCACCGTACCGAAATAGAACAGGTAGCCGGTGATATAAAATATGAGCATCGTGACGCCGCCTTCCAGCACGTCCCTGCCTAAAAATATAAAGCCCAGCGTGCCCAAAAGCGTGATGCTGAACTGAAAGGCTAAAAATTTCAATACAAGGACGGAGGTGGAAAGCCCCACCGGAACGCCCCATTTTTTCAACTGCACCACCTGCATGGGCTGGCCGCCCGCCTGCAACGGCGTAATGGAGCTGTAGAACAGCCCGTACATGGTGGTGAGCAGGCTTTCCAGAAACGTATGCTTCAGGTTCATGTACTTTGCGGCAAGCTGGAACATCGCCGTATCGAATATATAATAGAGCGCCATGCTGCCTAAAGCCGCAAGGAACCACCAAGGATCAATATCGTGCACTACATCCGCAAGGTTGCGCGTGTTGGGGTCTAATATCGCCATCAGCGCAAGCACAAGTAGCGGGAGCAGCACGGGCAATATTTTTTTCCAATATCCCTTCTTCTTCATACAAACCTCTTATTTTTAGCTCGAACTATACTATCACGTGCAAATCGTGTCTTGCAAGCGATTACCAAGTTCTTAACAATCTCTTACCCGGATTGTACATTTTCATACAAAATCCGCTGTTTGCCCGGAATACCGGGCTTTTTTTAGGTTTCAAGGTATCGGCGCCTTCAGCGCCGACGCTTATTCTTTCATTTTGGGGAAACTACGTTTCCCCCCTTCCTCAAGAACGCCCGTACTTCAGGAGGATGGGGGCGAAGCCCCGGGTATCCCGGCCTTGCGGGCGGTTGCGAACAAACCTTCTTACGGGTATACTGGTGCTGAGGTGGCAGTATGCAACAGGACCTGTTTTCCAACACGCGCGCTAAGGGCGCGCCGCTTGCCGACCGTATGCGCCCGCGCACGCTGGACGAGTTTATCGGTCAGGCGCACATCGTGGGGCCGGGGCGGCTGCTTCGCCGCGCAATCGAGCTGGACCGGCTGCAGTCTAGCATATTCTTTGGCCCGCCGGGCTGCGGCAAAACGACCCTCGCCAACATCATCGCCAACGTCACCGGCGCGGCGTTTGAAAAGCTCAACGCCGTCACCGCGGGCGTCAAGGACGTGCGCGAAATCATAGCGGAGGCGGAAAAACGGCTCTCACTCTACGGCAAACCGACTTACCTGCTGCTTGACGAATGCCACCGCTGGAACAAGGCGCAGTCGGACAGCATATTGCCCGCGCTTGAGCAGGGAACCATCCGTTTTATCGGCTCCACCACCGAAAACCCCATGATCAGCATGACGGGCGCTATCGTGAGCCGCTGCCGCGTGTTTCAGTTTTACCCGCTCAATACAAAAGACATTGAGCGCGCAATCCAGCAGGCGCTTGCCGATAAAGAGCGGGGCCTGGGCAACTATAACGCAAAGCTCGACGACGACGCCATGGAGCACCTGTGCCGCATGGCGAACGGGGACTGCCGCGCGGCGCTGAACGCACTGGAGCTTGCGGTACTCACCACAGCACCGGATGAAGCGGGCGTTATCCGCATCACGCAGGAGATCGCCGCCGAATCCGTGCAGCAAAAGGTGATCTCGCTGGACGAGCAGCTTTTTTACGACATGCTCAGCGCCTTTTGCAAAAGCCTTCGAGGCTCGGATGCGGACGCGGCGCTCGCCTGGTTTGCGCGGCTTATTTACGGCGGTATGGACCCGCGCATCATCGCGAGGCGGCTCATCGCCCACGCGAGCGAGGACATCGGCATGGCGAACCCGCAGGCCATGGTGCAGGCCGTTTCCGCCGCGAACGCCCTGGAGTTTATCGGTTTGCCTGAAGCGCGGCTCCCGCTTGCCCAGGCCATCATATTCCTGTGCGAATGCCCGAAATCGAACGCGATCGTCGTGGCCGTAGACCGCGCCATGCAGGACGCGGCGACCACAATTGAGGAGCCCGTGCCCGTCCACTTAAGGGATACATCCTATGCGGGCGCAAAGGTCATCGGCGCGGGCAAGGGCTACAAATACCCGCACGATTATCCCAACCATTATGTGGAGCAGGATTACCTGCCGCCCTCCCTGAAGGACAAGCGTTACTACATCCCCAGCGATCAGGGCAGCGAAAAGAACATACAGGAAAACCACAGGCGGCGCGGAAAACCAGACCGCTGAAAAGTCCTACGGACTTTATCAGCGGGTTTTCTGTAGGTTAAAATGCCGCTCGTGGCGGCACTTTTTCCACCGATTTGACGCACATGTCATCAAATCGGATGGAATGCGGTCAGATTGCGATCCCCCACACCCCCTAAAGGACTCTAATCCGCCCTACCGTCCGACCGAATACGGCTGCAGCGCGCTTTCCACAGCACCCTCAAAGCTTTCCGCCGCGCCCCAGTCAAAGCGGAACAGCCCTTCGCCGCCGCCCCCGCCTATGGTATGTACGCGGGTGTGGCCCAGGAAATCGTCCGCCACCACCGTAAGGGTCAGCCGGTTTCCCGCGCGGAAAAAATGCTTTTCAAACACGGCGACCATGCATGTTCCCCCGTTTGGGGGATTGATCTCGTACTGATCCAGCAACTCCCCCGTCACGCTGTTCGAGATTGCTTCAAATACCAGATCCATTACCTGATTGACCGGCAGTGATACAAGAAATGTGGCCATCCCTCTTTTTCCTTCCTGAATAAATCATGAAAATTATACCATGCCTCCCCTTCTGCGTATGTGAATATTTTCTTAAGCGCCATTCTTAGAAAAGCAAAAGCGCGCTCTTTCCCTTGCATGCCAATTTCGGGCATGCTATACTCTCCTTAATCGAACAAATGTTCTATAAAAGGAGGAACAGCGAAATGATGAAGACAAGGCGCATGCGCGAGCTGATATTTCTGCAGCTTCGGCAATACAACAACACCAAGCGAATGCTGGAGGAGTATAAGGAACTTGGCCTGAAAGCGCGCCCGCTGGAGCCAAGGGCGAAGACGGGGCAGTACGGGGACCCCACGGCGTCCGACGCACTGCGGCTAATTGAGCCCAATGAGGAAATCAAGCGGATGCAGGGCTGGGTATGGGCGATTGAGGAAGCTTTAGCCATGCTCCAGCGGGACGCGCCCCACAAGGCGCAGCTGATGGAACTCCTGTTCTTTGCGGATACGGGGGACACGCCTTCGGACAGCTGCGCGCGGCGCGAACTGCTGCTTGACGAGCTGCACATCAGCGAGCCCACGCTCTACCGCTGGCGGGACGATATCATGCAGGCCGTCATGGCGGGCGCGATCGAGGCGGGCGTGCTCTCCCCTTATGGGCGCGTAAGCAAGCCCCGGCCGGAAAAGACGGGAGGCCCCGTGTCTAATACCAATGGAAAATAGTAATGCATCCAAAGCGGCGAGAGATTTTCGATGAGGAGCAAGGAGCCGGGGCGGCGCGTGGCAGCTGCTGAGCGGGAGACGGCACCACCCCGTGCGAAAAGAGCCGCCGCAACGATGCGTTTACGTTTGAATTGGTATGAACCGTGAACAAATATGGCAGTTGTTGCATGTCCCCTTCCGCGTGTTATAATGAAACATAAGATAAACTTGCGCTGATTGCGCTGCGGAATGAGGAATTCTTCATGGAAGACAAACGCCAGCCTGAAAACGGCAAAAAGGGCTTGAAAAACTCCAAAGTGTTTTGGGCAGTTATATATGTGCTGATTGCCGCGATGCTGCTGGGCGGCATTTACATGGTGGTACGCGAATACATCTGGATCCCGGGCCCCTACGTACCCCCGCCCACACCCGTGCCCACCGTCGCACCCACGCCCACGCCTACGCTTGCGCCTTCGGCTACGCCGCAGCCAACCCCTTCCCCCACGCCGTATGTGCAGAAAATCCCCGTTCGCATTTACTTTACGAACTACGAGCGGCAGGCGGATATTTTCCCGGTGGGCGTTGATGAGGAGAACCGAATGGGCACGCTCAACTCCGCAAAGGACTCTGCCTGGTACCAGTTTGGTCCTTCCCCCGGAGAGCCGGGCAACGCGATATTGAACGGGCATGTGAAATGGAAGGGCGAGTTGGGCACGTTCTCCATCCTCAAGGAAATGAAGGTCGGCGACGAGGTCGTGATCGAATTTGACGACGGCAGCTTCAAGTATTTTGATGTGACCAACCTCGACACCTACCTGCTGGATGAAATCCCGTCTTCGGTGATGGATCTTGGTGGGGAAAGCCGCATGACGCTCATCACCTGCCTGGGCGACTATGACACCTCCATAGGCACCTCGCGTTCCCGCGTGGTGGCCGTATGCAAGGAAAGAGGCGTGGCCTCCGT
>JAFABA010000015.1 GCA_023426265.1 Bacillota bacterium | reverse complement strand
ATCTGCACGAGCATGTTCTCTGGGATAGAAACAAAGGCCGACAGTCTTTTCGATGCGTCCATGCCCTATTGTGACATCGAGCTGACGCCGCACGACTATGACAAGCAGAAGGCCGCCTCTCTTCTTGAGGAAGCGGGCTGGAAGGACACCGATGGAGACGGCATCCGCGAAAAAGACGGCGCCCGCCTGGAGGGCGAGATCATTTATATGACAGGCACCGCCATGATCGACGACCTGGCGCTGGCCATATCCGCGCAGCTCAAGGAAATCGGTATGGATATCAAGGTCCGGGGCATGGAAATGCTGGACTATTATGCCGAAACCATGAAAAACGACTTCGATATCGCACTTAATAGGGGATACGGCATTTCCTACGATCCCTATACCTTTATCACCAACATGAATTCCGATTTGCAGACCGACTTTGTGGCGGCACAGGCGCTTTCCCTCGTTGAAAACGGCAACGATATCCTGCGGGAACTCAATGCCACCGCGGATGAAAACAAAATCCGGCAGACTTACCAGCTTATTTTGACAGAGGTGAACGATAAGGCCATACTCCTCCCGATTTCATACACCAAGGAACTGGCCGTGTACAACGGTACAAAAATTGACAGTTACACATTCAACGGACAGCCCGCCAACGTCGCGGTTGCGTCTGTCAAGTTAAAATAACAAGGCATTACCGGCGCGGGCGGATTTCTGCCCGCGCCAACCAATAAGGCGGTTTCATCCAATTCAATACTCGCCAACCGGTCTAGTTGGAGAATCACTTCGGGCATTCGGGGTTACCCAAAGAAAGGAGCATTATGAAAGATTACTTACGCGTATTGTCCTATGCGGGCGACAAAAAACCGCTTATGACCAAGGCCATTCTCTTTTTGACCTTGTCGGTGCTGTTTTCGGTCGTGCCGTTCTTTATCGTGAGTTTGGTGCTGAATGGATTCTTGGGAGATAGTATCCCCTCTCTGCCTTGGCTGCTTTCTATGGCAGCAGGAATATTCGTTTGTTTGGTGCTGAAAAATCAGCTGAACGGTATGGGACTTGACGCGTCACATAAGCTCGCGTACCATACGCTCGCCGGAATGCGCCGCCGCGTGGCCGACAAAATGCTGAAAATGTCCATGGGTGATGTGCAGGCCTATGGTACGGGTGCGGCAAAGAAAAACTTTGTGGAAAACATCGAGGAAATGGAGCTGATCCTCGCCCACGCCATACCGGAGGGATTTGCAAATCTGTTTACCTTCGGAATCGTGCTGCTCACGATGTTTGTTGTGGATTGGCGCATGGCGCTTGCGGCGCTGGCTACGATTATCCTCGGGATGATCCCGGTGATGCTTATGATGGTGGACGGGTTCAAGCGTATGAACTCGTGGTACGCCGCCAACGAAAAAATGACGAGTACGATTATTGAGTACATCTCCGGTATGGAGGTCATCAAGGTATTCGGGCAGCAGAGCCGCTCCTTCAAAAAGTACAGCGCCGCGACCGAAGATTACCGCGATAAGACTATCGCGTGGTACAAGGCTTCCTTTACCTATATGACAAGCTACATCATCCTGCTTCCCGCCGCACTGCTCGTGATGCTGCCTGTAGGGATTTGGCTGTACCTCGGCGGGACGCTGACGCTGTCCACCTTCGTGCTGTCGTTGCTGCTGGGAATGAGCGTCGGCATACCGGCTATGCGGCTGATCAATTTTATCCCGCAGTTTCCGCAACTAAAATACAAGGCTGCCAGAATCGAAGGGATGTTTGAAATCCCCGATATGCCGGAGGGGACAAAGCCCGCGCCCCAGCGGCATGACGTCGCCTTTGAAAACGTCACCTTCTCCTACGGCGATACTGACGTCATCAAAAACCTGTCGCTGTCTATGCCTGGGAACTCTGTTACTGCTTTAATCGGCGAATCCGGCGCGGGGAAAAGTACGCTGGCAAAACTTGTCATGCGCTTTTGGGACGTGCAGGAGGGCGCTGTGAAAATTGGCGGCACGGATATCCGTGATATTAAGTCCGATGCGCTGATGGACAAAATCAGCTATGTTTCCCAAGATAATTTCCTGTTCAACGCCTCGGTGATGGAGAACATACGCTTCGCAAAGCCGAGCGCTACCGACGAGGAAGTCATCGAAATGGCAAAGCTTGCCCAGTGCCACGAGTTTATTCAGGAAATGGCGGACAGCTACCATACGGTCGTCGGCTCCTCGGGCGACAAGCTGTCCGGCGGCCAGAAGCAGCGGATCTGCATCGCCCGCGCCATGCTGAAAAACGCGCCGGTTGTCATCCTCGACGAGGCCACGAGCTTTGCCGACCCCGAAAACGAGGACAAAATACAGGAAGCTCTCTCAAGGCTGATCGCGGGCAAGACCGTCATCATCGTGGCGCACCGGCTGTCGACGATCATGGAGGCCGACAATATCGTCCTGCTGGAAAACGGGCATGTGGCGGATCAGGGGAAACACGCGGAACTGCTCGCGCGCTCCCCGCTGTACAAAAAGCTATGGGACGCGCATATGGAGTCCATGGACTGGGATATAGGAGGTGTCCAATATGCTTAAATTCATCTCGCGCCTGTTGCGCTTTTCCGGCAGGGACGCCTGGAAGCTGAAAGTGGCCGCCGTCATCAGCTTTGTGGAGGGCATATTAGCCAACTTCCCGGTTTACGCAGCGTTGCTGGTGATCATCAAAATTACCGACGGCATCCTCACATCCGGGTACGCCTGGACGGTGTTTTTCATGGTTCTTGTATCTCTTGCCGTTCGGTGGGTCCTGCGCTATAGCTTCGTGCGGCTGCAAGGTGACGCGGCCTGCCGGGTAGCCGCCCGCGAACGGGTGAAGATCGGTGATTTATTCAAGCGGTTTCCGATGAGTTACTTTACTGACGGTAACATCGGCAATGTGACCAGCGTCATTACCGGCGACCTGAGCTTTGCGGAGGACCACGGCATGATGAAGCTTGACGATGTGATATCAGGGCTGATCTCCATCGTCCTTGCTTGCGCTTTTCTGCTGTGGGTGGACTGGCGCGTGGCGGTCGCCTCCATCGTCGGCTGTGCTCTCGCGTTGGTGGCGTTTCATGCCATGGAGAAGGTGACCAAGCGTCAGGCGAAAATCCGGCAGGAGGAAGCGGCAAAAACCACGGGAGCCGTCCTGGAATACACGGAGGGGATTTCGGTAATCAAAGCGCTGCGCATGTCGGGAAGCGCTGCCAAACGCATCGACGGCGCGATAGACGATAACCGCCGCCATGCGATTGAATTTGAACACAACATGGTGAAGCCCGTCACGCGCTATCTGCACTGCTATGCGTTCGCCATTGCGGCGGTTCTGTTCCTCTCGTTCTGGCAGTTCTTCAACGGTGAAATGGGTTTGCCTGTTGTGGTGATGGTCGTGCTGTTCATTTTCCGGATTTATCAGCCCGCGATGGGTCTTGCCACCGGCGCGGCTATGATGCGCGTGATGGAGGCAGGGCTGGACCGCTACGAGAAGCTAAAGGAGGTTCCGATCATCGACGCGGACGGCAAAGATATAACGCCGAATTCCTTCGATATCACTTTTGAGAACGTCACCTTCAGCTATGAAGACAAAGAAACGCTGAAAAACATTACTTTCACCGCAAAGGAACGGAGCATGACGGCGCTTGTCGGCGCATCCGGCTCCGGGAAAACCACTATCGCCAATTTGATCGTGCGGTTCTGGGACGCGCAAAAAGGTGCAATAAAAATCGGCGGGGTTGATGTCCGGGAAATGACCTGCGACAGCCTGCTGCGTTATGTCAGCATGGTATTTCAGCGGGTATATTTGTTCCGCGACACGATTGAAAATAATATTCGTTTTGGAAGCCCGGATGCCACCCGTGAGGAGATTGTCGCCGCCGCGAAAAAGGCACGCTGCCACGACTTTATCGAGGCGCTGCCGGACGGATATGACACGGTGATCGGCGAGGGCGGCTCAACGCTTTCAGGCGGTGAAAAGCAGAGGATATCCATTGCCCGCGCCATCCTCAAGGACGCGCCGATTGTCCTGCTGGATGAGGCAACGGCAAGCGTCGACCCGGATAATGAAAAATACATTCAGGAAGCCATCAACGAGCTCGTCCGTGATAAAACGCTGATTATCATCGCGCACAGGCTTTCCACCATCAAGCGGGCCGACCAGATTCTGGTCATCGATGACGGGCGTATCGTCGATCGGGGCACACATGAGGAGCTTCTCGCCAAGGAGGGACAGTACAAAAACCTCTGGCAGCGCCGCCAACAGGCGAAAAGCTGGAAGATCCGCTCGGACGCAGAAGTATAGGTTGCCGGTTCTTTTCCGAATAGGAAGAAACCTCCCGGAATTGCTGATCCGCAGCCCGATGGTCATCGTAATTGCCCGCCGCTTAAAACAATCGCCGGGACACACCATATGAAAGCAGGAAATTATCTGCGTTAGTCCAAGGAGAAGAATGATGATCAAGAAGTTTTTTCAAAACTGCCGAAAGCCCGAAGGCTTTGTGGGAAGGCTGATGCTGGCAAGCATGAATTTCGGCCATTCCAATATCAGCAAATGGGGCCTTTCGCATCTTCGCGCAGGCAATGACACCCGCGTACTGGATGTCGGCTGTGGCGGAGGCGCGAATATCAAAAGGCTGCTTGCCATGTGCCCGCAGGGGTATGTGGAAGGGATCGACTATTCGGAGCAGAGCGTTGCGGCCAGCCGGAAAAAGAACCGCGCCGACCTGGGAAAGCGATGCAATGTACGCCAAGGCTCGGTGAGCCGACTGCCGTATGGCGGCGGCAGCTTTGACGTCGTCACAGCCTTTGAGACCGTATATTTCTGGCCGGATATTTCAAGCGACTTCAGAGAGGTTTCACGTGTGCTCAAGCCGGGCGGCAGCTTTCTTATTTGCAATGAAGCCGGCGACCCGGCCGATGAAACCTGGACCGAAAGGATCGACGGCATGCGGATTTACAGCGGCAGCGAGCTTGTGCGGCTGCTGACCGATGCCGGGTTTGCCGTTACGGTCAACGATATGCAAGGAAAGGGGCGGCTCTGCATCGTTGCCGAAAAGACAGCGGGTCCGCTTCGGACGCGCAAGAGGGAGGAATAATATGAGTGAAGCGATCAGCGCAAAGGAACAACAAAAACAATTCATACTGACCGGGAGACTGTGGAAGGTCATGGCCCAGCTTTCATGGCCCGCCGTGGTAGCAATGGTGCTGTACGGTTTCAATGCTGTGCTGGACGCCATTTTTGTGGGACAGTTCGTAAACGACACTGCCCTTGCCGGGGTATCGCTTGCCTATCCCCTTTCCC
>JAFABA010000045.1 GCA_023426265.1 Bacillota bacterium | reverse complement strand
GCGTGGTTGCGGGGGACCCGGACGCGCTTTCGCTGCTGTTCTGGTCCAGCATCAACGGTCTTGCGATCTACCGTATCGCGCATGCCTATGCGGGCCCAATGCCGGACCATCGATTGCTGGCTGCCATGTTTTTAAAACCTGTGGAATAAAGAAAGAAGGAAAAGATATGTCAAACTTACAGCGGTTCTTGGATGAAGAAGGCAAGCTCAAGCAGTGGCCCTCCAAACAGGCGATGAAGGAGGAGGCCTGCGCATACCTTGCACAGCAATTTCTGTATGACCGGGACTATACCGAGCAGGACGTCAACGCGATCATTGCCTCCTGTCATACGTTCGGGGATTATTTTCTATTGCGGCGCGCGATGGTGGAAAGCGGCTACCTGTGCCGCAAGCCGGATGGCAGCCGATACTGGAAGAACAAAGAGAAAGAAAGAAGCGAAACAACATGATCAGCTTCAAAGCCCGGTTGATGCGCAGCTTCATGCGCAACCGGCATTTATTAAAAGGAAGGCTCACGCCGGAGACGGTGGACCGGAACACGTCCATCGCAGCGCTCCGGAGGGATACGGAGGAATCGGCAAAACGCCTGGTAAAACTGATGGAGGGCGTTTCCTTCCAAACAGAGAAAGGCGCGCCTGTCTATGCGGAATGGGTCGAGCCGCAGGGCTGCAGCACTGAGAATATCGTGCTCTATTTCCACGGCGGCGGCTTTGTGATGGGCAATGCGCTTTCCCACCGCGGGATTGTCAGCAATTTCGTAAAGCGCCTGGGCATAAAGGCGCTGGTATTTGATTACAGCCTTGCGCCCGAGCATCCCGCGCCCGCCGCGGCGAACGACGGTACCATGATGTACCGCTATGCTTTGGCGCAGGGCTACAAGCCGGAGCATATCGTGTTCGCGGGCGATTCGGCGGGCGGCGGCGTGGAGCTTTCCACATTGCTGAAGCTCAAAGATGACGGGATACCCCTGCCCGCTGCCTGCGTGGCGTTCTCCCCCTGCACGGACGCGACGCTCGCAGGCAACTCCCACAAAACCCGCCTGAAGGAGGACCCCTGCACGCCAAGAGGATCGTCGGAAACCTACCTTGGGTATTATGTCGGCAATGGGGACGCGCGGCACCCTTACGCTTCGCCGCTGTTTGGGGATTTAGCGGGGCTGCCGCCGCTGATGATACAGGTGGGGGACTATGAAACGCTGCTTGACGATTCCGTGAGGTTTGCAAAAAAGGCGGAGGAAGCGGGCGTGGAAATCCATCTGCACGTATGGGACGGCCTGTTCCATTGCTTTCCGCTTTTAGCGCCCATGTTCCCGGAGGCGACGCAGGCGATGGACGAGGTCCGCGCGTTTATTTATCAAAAGCTTGGAAAATGACGCGGCATGAAACAGATGAACAAAACAGCTTGTTGGATGACTGACAGGCTGTTTTATTTTTACCGCCACTTTTTTCGATGGGCGCGTTTGGCCCGAACGTGGTATCATAAAGCCAACCCACATAAAGGAGCTGTCTTTGTGACAAATCAGGAATTTCGAAAAATAGAGGCGTACATGCTCTCCCAGATGAAGGACAGTGCGCACGACCGGTACCATATTGACCGCGTGTTACATTTTGCCCTGGATATCGCCGCAACCGAAAAGGGCGTAGATATGGATGTGCTGCTGGCCGCCTGTTTGCTGCACGATATCGGACGGGAAAGGCAGGCGGAAAATCTGGAGCTTTGCCATGCCGAAATCGGCGGGGATATGGCAAAGGAATACCTGCTGCAATCCGGCTGGAGCCCGGACAAAGCCTGCCATGTACAGGCATGCATCGCTTCCCACCGGTACCGCGGGAACAACGAGCCGGAGAGCATTGAGGCGAAAATCCTGTTCGATGCGGATAAGCTGGATGCGACCGGCGCCATGGGGATTGCCCGCACGTTGATCTATGGCGGCCAGATCGGCGAGCCGCTATATCTGCTGGATCAAAACGGGGATATTCTTGTTGAGGAGACGGATGCGGAAAGGACCACGTTCTTTCAGGAATACCATTACAAGCTGAAAAAGGTATATCGGGCATTCTATACGGAAAGGGCGCGGCAGCTTGCGGCAGAACACAGGAAAAACGCGGAGGCGTTCTATAACGCCCTGTTTTCTGAAATCCACAGCAACCGGAAAACGGGGGTGAGGAATTTGGAGGGGATTCTGACGTAACGGATTTTTGGGTAAGGCATAGCCGCGTTGCGTTTTGTTTTACGCGTTTGACATTTTCCTGTATAATAAATTGAGTTTCACAGCCATGATATATTCCTTATCCTATCCTTGGGAGGCTACACATGAGTCATGCGGACAAGCTGTTTATAGAAAATTGCCGGGATATTTTAGAGAACGGGTTCTGGGACACGGAGCTTGACGTGCGCCCCAAATGGGAGGACGGTACTCCCGCCCATACCGTCAAGCGCTTCGGCATCATAAACAGATACAATCTGAAAGAGGAGTTCCCCATACTCACGCTGCGGCGCACGTACTTTAAAAGCGCCGTGGACGAGTTGTTGTGGATCTGGCAGAACAAATCCAATAATGTGCATGAATTAAACAGCCGCATCTGGGACAATTGGGCCGACGAAGCGGGCAGCATCGGAAAAGCCTACGGTTACCAGCTTGGCGTGAAACACCAATACAAGGAAGGCCTGTTCGATCAGGTGGATCGTGTGCTCTTTGATTTAAAGAACAACCCGCAGAGCCGCCGCATCATGACGAACCTCTACGTGCACCAGGACCTTCATGAAATGAGCCTTTACCCCTGTGCCTACGGCATGACGTTCAACGTTACGGGCAATACATTAAACGCCATACTCAACCAACGCTCGCAGGACATGCTCACCGCAAACAACTGGAACGTTTGCCAGTACGCGGTGCTGGTGCATCTGTTTGCGGCGGCTTCCGGCCTGGAAGCGGGTGAGCTTGTGCATGTCATTGCGGACGCGCATATCTACGACCGCCATGTGCCCCTGGTAGAGGAGCTTATTCAGCGCGAACCGCTGCCGGCACCCGAACTTGTATGGGACGGTACAACGGATTTTTACGCGTTTACCGTAAACAGCTTTCAACTGGAAGGGTACCAGTTCCATCCGTTTACGGCGAGCATTCCGGTGGCCATATAATACTCATTCCAAACATTACCGCATCGTCGCGGCGGCTCTTTTTGCGCGGGGCGGTGTCGCCTTCCACTCGGCGTAGCGCTGCTACGCCTCGCTCCGGCTTCTTGCCCCGCATCGAAAGTCCCTCGCCGCTTTGGATGCGTTAACGTTTTCCATTCGTATAAGGAGTTACTTATGAAGCTGATTGCCGCGGTGGACCAAAACTGGAACCTTGGGTATCGGGGGGGGCTTTTGTTCCGCATCCCGGCCGATCTCAAGCGCTTTCGCACGCTCACAAATGGCAACGTCGTCGTCATGGGTCGGAAAACGCTGCTGTCCTTGCCCGGCGGGAAGCCGCTGCCTAACCGGGATAACATCGTGCTGACGCGCAATACCGCTTTCCATGCGCAGGACGTTGGCATTGCCCGTTCCATTGACGGGCTTTCCAAACTGCTCCGCCAGCCCGCCTTTGTGGGGAAAGAAATCTTTGTGATCGGCGGAGCGGAGGTATATGCGCAGCTTCTTCCTTACTGTGAAAGCGCGCTCATCACACATGTCAATGCGGCAAGGGAAGCGGATTGCTCCCTGCCTAATCTCGGTACGCTAGAAAATTGGGTTCTTGCGGAACGCTCCGAAGTCCAGTTCCATGAAGGCCTTTCTTTTTCCTACGTCACATATCAAAATACGCACACGGCCATTCTGTAATCATTTTTTCTTACAGCTATACATATCATAACAATGACGGATACACAGCGCTTCGTGTATTGACATTTATGCGCGCTTTGGTACAATGCTTATGGAGTTAGTAATGGCTAACACGGAACGGAGTAGAGCATGGCAAAGACGCTTGGGGAACTGCTGCCGGGCGAATCCGGCGTCATCAGCGCGGTGGGCGGCATGGATGCGCGTATCAAACGGCGGCTGGTGGATATGGGCATTACCCCGCTTACAAAAATATTGGTACGAAAAACCGCCCCCTTGGGCGATCCCATAGAGGTGCACTTAAGAGGGTATGATCTTTCGCTGCGGCGGGAGGACGCTCTGTCTATTGAACTATTTGATCCTGAGGAAGAAGAAGCGGCGCTTGCGCGGGAGCGCGCGGAGGACCGCCTGCGTGTGAAACGTGCGGAGGCGCTGCTTTCGGGCCACAGAGTGCAGAGCGATCGCCCCGCGCACGAGCGCGCCATGCGGCTGACGGAGTGGGCCGTATCCACGCAGGGGGAAACGGCCCGGACTCCCCCTTCCCCGTGCGAAGGCTGCCCGCAGCAAAAGGCGAGGACGTTTCAGAAGGATAGGCGCCGCCATATGCCGGAAAGGCCATGCGGCCCTCAAAAAGAGCAAAAGGTTGTGAAGCTTGCGCTGGCGGGTAACCCCAACAGCGGCAAGACCACGCTGTTTAACGCCATGACCGGTTCGCGGGAATATGTGGGCAACTGGCCGGGCGTAACGGTGGAAAAAAAGGAAGGACGGCTGCGCGCCCACGGGCAGGAGATGCTGCTTGTTGACCTGCCTGGTATCTATTCGCTTTCCCCGTACTCGCTCGAAGAGGTCATCGCGCGGAACTATATTATAGAAGAACAGCCCGACGCCATCATCAACATTGTGGACGGCACCAACCTGGAGCGCAACCTGTACCTGAGTGTGCAGCTGATGGAGCTGGAGCGCCCCATGGTTCTGGCGCTCAATATGATGGACGAGGTGGAAAAGAGCGGCGACCGCATAGACGTGAAGCGGCTTTCCCTGGAGCTGGGCATACCCGTAGTCCCCATCAGCGCGCGTACAGGCGAGGGCGTGGACGAGCTGTTGAAGCAGTGCGAGTTGCTGGTGGACATCATACACGAGCAGGTACGTTGCCGCAATTTTATTGAGCCGGACGACGTATACGACGATGTGACGCATGCCGCTCACCACCGAATCGGTGAGATTATCGGCACTCGCGCGTCCAAAGCGGGCCTTCCCGCACATTGGGCACAGATGAAGCTGTTGGAAGGCGACGCGCTGGTGTTGGAACAGCTCAAGCTTTCGCCTTCCGAGCAGGAAGAGATCGAACGGGTCATTCAAACGTATGCCGGGGCGGACGAGCGGTTCGACAGCGGCATGCGCGTGGCAGAAAGCCGGTACCGCTTCATTTCCCGGGTAATTTCGGCAGCGCTCACAAAAAAACGCGGAATGGAGGAGCGCAGCATTTCGGACCGAATCGACGCCGTGCTCACCCACAAGTATTTCGCGCTGCCGGTATTCCTGCTTATCATGCTCCTTATATTCCTGCTGACATTCGGCAGCGTGGGCTCCTGGCTTTCCGATCAGGTGGAGGCGCTTATCAGCGGGGCGGTTTCGCCCTTGCTTCGGAATTGGCTTGCGTCCATGGGCACATCGGGCTGGCTCGTGAGCCTGATCTGCGACGGCATCATAACCGGCGTGGGCGGCGTGCTGACGTTTTTGCCGCAGATCGCGCTGCTGTTTCTTTGCCTTTCTTTGCTGGAGGACAGCGGCTACCTCTCCCGCACGGCGTTTATTATGGATAAGCCGTTAAGGCGCATCGGGCTCTCCGGCAAGTCCTTCATCCCCATGCTGATGGGGTTTGGCTGCACCGTACCCGCCGCCATGAGCGCGCGCACCATGGAAAACGAAGAGGACCGGCGCATGACGATATTCCTGCTGCCGTTTATGAGCTGTTCTGCAAAACTTCCGGTGTACGGGCTGATCGCGGGGGCATTCTTTTCCAAAGGCAGCGGAATAGTGGTGTTTACGCTCTATGCGCTGGGCATGCTGTTTGGCGTGCTCACGGGCCTTTTGTTCAAGCGGACGCTGTTCCGCGGGGCGGACGCGCCGTTTGTCATGGAAATGCCGCCCTATCGCCGCCCGCAGCTTAAGAACACGCTGCAGCATGTGGGGGAGCGTGTGGAGCATTTTCTGGAGAAGGCGGGCACCATCATACTGGTGATGAGCGTCGTGCTCTGGGTGCTCCAGACGTTTGATTTCCGTTTTGCAATGGTGGAGAGTGCGGCCGACAGCATACTGGGCAAATTGGGCGGCTTCATCGCGCCCGTATTCAAGCCCCTGGGGTTTGGAAGCTGGCAGGCCGCGGTATCGCTTTTGACGGGGTTTATCGCCAAGGAGGCGGTGGTCGCGTCCCTGAGCCTGTTTTACGGCTTCTCCGCGGGTGCCACGGGAGGCGCTGTACGTTCGGCCCTTTCCGGGACGTTTACGCCGCTTTCCGCGTTCAGCTTCCTTGTGTTCGTGCTTTTGTATGTGCCCTGCATGGCCGCGGTGGCTACCATGCGCAGGGAATTGAACAGCGGGAAATGGACGGCGTTTATGGTGGTATACCAAATAGGTATCGCGTATGTTGCCGCATTGTTCGTGTATCAGCTGGGCCTGCTGTTCGGGCTGTAATCCGGGGCGGGTTCACACGGGGAATCAAGAGGGTTATTATCAGCCTGGTTGCATAGCGCTCCGTCCCCCTGCAAATGGAACAAACTTAGAAGCATCCCTATAAATTCGTCCCATCTGACGACATGTGCGTCAGATGGGACATCTTGCGTACAGGCTTGCTCCGTCAAGCCTGTACGGGAAAACCCGCAAAAGTGGTATACCACTTTTGCTCACACCAAATCCTTTGTTGTCGCTTCACGTCGTTTATAGTAATATAACAGTAGCAAATGCTCTTGAACGGTGAGGGAATGGAGAAGACCAGCAAAATACGGATCAATCTGTTGATTTGCGCCATCATACTGCTGGGTTTTGCCGCGGTGGGCTTCGCCAATTACATATCCTACAGTGAGGTCATAAAAGAGGATATCGGCAATATTTCCAAGCTGACCACCACCAACATATACGCGGAGATTCGCAACGAACTTGCCCGCCCCATCGTGGTTTCCCTGACAATGGCCAACGACAGCTTTTTAAAGGCGTGGCTTCTGGTGGAATCGCGTGGCGATTTCACCGCCGGTCATCAGGAAAAGCTCACCGAATACCTTACGGAACTGAAGGATCAGTATGGGTACGATACCGCGTTTGTCGTATCCGAAACCACCAAGCGCTACTACTATCACGGGGGCCTCAACAAGGTGATTTCCCCGGAGGACGATCACGACGTATGGTATTATGAATTCTTAAACAAAGACAAGCCGTATGACCTGGATATCGATACGGACGAGGTCAACCAGAATCAGTTGACGGTGTTCATCAACTGCCGCATCACGGACGAATCCGGGAAGCTGATGGGCGTTACCGGCGTAGGCTTACGGCTCAACCGCGTGCAGGCCCTGCTCAAATCCTTTGAGGAACAGTTTGGTTTAAAGACCGCCCTCTTCAACAAGGAAGGCGTCGTACAGGTCAGCACCGATACAAGTGAGATTTATCAGGACAATGTATTTGACATACCGACCCTTCGTATCAGCAAGCAGGACGTTTTAACCCACCGGGAGCTTCGGAGCTTTGCCTATCGGGACGACCGCTCCGGCGGATATATGATCACCCAGTACATCGAGGATATGGACTGGTTTTTGCTGGTGGTCAAGGACACTTCCGTGTTAAGGAGAACACAGAACAAGCAAATGGTAAACGATTTGGTTATTTTTGCATTGGTAGTCGTTTGTGTGCTGTTCATTGTGGACAGGCTCATCCGCAGGAACGAGCAGCGGCTTTCCGCCATGGCGAAAACGGATTCGCTTACGGGCCTATGTAACCGCAGGGGATTTAACGAGGCGCTGACCACGGCTCTTGCAGCGAACCGCGGCAAGCCGTTCTACCTGTTCATATTTGATATCGACGATTTTAAAAACATCAACGATACGTACGGGCATTTGGCCGGGGATCAGATTATTGTCCGCGTCGGCAAGCTTGCGCAGGAGGCGTTTGTAAGCGCCGCCGTGGCGCGCTGGGGTGGCGACGAATTTGCGGGCTTCTATGCGGCGGAGCGGGAAGCGGTGTTAACGCTTGTCAACAGTTTCTTCGAGGCGGTCCGCCTGGACGAGGAACTCAAGCCTTATCACGTCTCGGTTTGTTTTGGCATTACGGAATACAAGCCGGGAGATTCGGCCAATACGCTGCTGTTCAGGGCGGACAGGGCGCTTTACCAGGCAAAGGACAGAGGAAAAGACTGTTACGAGATGATCGAATGAAATGAAAAGGGAATGAGGCTATGAAAATCATCAGCGACCGTTTAAGAGAAGAGGCATTGGATTTGGCAATACTGGAGCAGGCCAAGGACTATGCCTTTGACTATATGAAATCAATTCCCGACCGGCCGGTATATCCGGATAAAGACGCGCTGGACGGGCTCCGGATATTCCGGGAACCTCTCCAATCCGGGGCGGGCAACCCCTATGAGATTCTTGCGATGCTGCACTCTTTCGGCTCGCCCGCAACCGTTGCGCAAACGGGCGGGCGGTACTTTGGTTTTGTAAACGGAGGGATACTCCCGGCTGCTCTTGCAGCAAAATGGCTGTCCGATACTTGGGATCAAAATGCGGCGTTATACGTGATATCTCCCGTCGTTTCTGTTTTGGAAGAGGTCTCTGAAAAATGGCTTGTCGATCTGCTGGGTCTCCCGGAGGGTACTGCCGCCGGATTTGTGGGAGGCAGTTCAACGGCAACGCTTTGCGGGCTTGCAGCCGGCAGAAATGATCTCTTGGAGCAGCTTGGCTATGACGCGGGCAAAAACGGGCTTTTTGGCGCGCCGGAAATTCGCGTCGTGCTTGGCGAAGGCGCCCATTCCACCATATACAAGGCGCTCTCCATTCTGGGGCTGGGAAGCGAGAGGATCGTAAAAGTCCCTGTGGACAGCCAGGGAAGAATGAATGCGGACGCCGTGCCGGAACTGGACCGGCGAACGCTGCTCATTTTGCAGGCCGGAAATGTCAATTCCGGCGCGTTCGATCCATTTGAGGCGCTCTGCCAAAAAGCGAAAAAGGCCGGTTCCTGGGTTCATGTGGACGGCGCTTTCGGCCTGTGGGCCGCGGCCTCGGAGGAACTCAAAGGCCTAACAAGGGGCGTTGAACTGGCCGATTCATGGTCTGTGGACGCCCATAAAACACTGAATGCGCCCTATGACAACGGAATCGTTCTTTGCAGGTACAGGGACGCGCTTACAAAAGCCCTGCATATGACGGGTTCCTATATTATGTACAGCGACCACCGGGACGGTATGCTCTACAGTTTGGATATGTCCAGGCGCGCCAGAATCGTGGAGCTGTGGGCGACCTTAAAATCACTTGGAAAGACAGGCGTTTCGGAGCTTGTAAATGATCTGCACCATAAGGCAAAGTATTTTGCAAAGTCTTTGGAGCAGAACGGCTTCCAGGTTGTGAACGACGTATGCTTCAACCAGGCCATGGTATGCTTACGCAACTCCGGCCTTACGGAAAACGTATTGGGTCGTATCCAGGAGTCGGGGGAGTGCTGGTGCGGCGGAGCAAAATGGGAGGGCGAGCCTGTTATACGGGTAAGCGTCTGCTCTTACCGGACGACTTATGAGGACATAGACCGCTCCGTACAGGCGTTTGTCAGGGCAAGAGAAGAAGCGCAGCAGAATGCGTAACAAAAGAGCTATATCAAATGCAATGACCCGCGGCAAAGCCGCGGGGTCATTCTTGATCTCTTACTTTTTGTTTAGAACAAATTGAACACGGCGGTGTTGAACCACTCGTATCCCAGATCCGCGTGGGGCAGGACCCGCATTTCCATCAGCAGGCCAACCATCACCCAAATGAGGCAAACGGTCATGGTAAGCAGTACCACGAGCAGCGCGATCGAACCCGGCTGCTTTTTAGGTACCGGCGCGGTGAAAGGCTCGCGCGGCAATTCCCGCGGAGCGGATTCCGCCGGGACAAGTTCCGCCTTATTCGGCGTCTGAGGAAGTTCCGCCTGCTGTACCGCCGGCATGGTCTGCCATACGGCCTCGGTTTCGTTCCGGCAGAACAGATGCGTTTCCGCCTGCCAGTTGGCTAAAGCATTGAGCCACAGTGCGGTGGGGTCCACATCCTCCTGCAGCTTGAGGCTGGAATGGACGTCCTGAAATACGCGCTTTAACAGCATGCGCGCGGTCGCCTTGTTGCCGCACTTTTTGAAAAGGATATGGTAAGTGGGCTCCGCATAGGCGTTAAACAGCGCGCGGAAGGCTTCCTGATCTCCTTTTTGGATCTTTTGCAACATCTCGGTTTGTTCCATGGCGCCCTCCCTCATGCGGCGGGTTGCCCGGCCGGTTGTGACAGGCAAACAAAAAAAGCCGCATATCCTTTGTGGTATCCCAATTATACCAATATACGACATCATGCTACCCTCATCCCGGTCACAACTCGGTCTCATTTATAAAGAAACGAGAAAAATGCGCGGAACAAAAAAGAACGCCCGCACTTTTGCACGGGCGTTTAAAAGGATCGTACTTTACTTTGCGGCCAGTTCCGGCGCAAGCTCGGCGCAGATTGCAAGGAGCTCCGCGTTGCTCATGGAAGTGGTTCGCCCCTGGGAATAGAGCGCATCGAGCCTCTCCTTTACGCGTTCCACCGCCGGATGCTTCTTGGAAACCGGCTCCGCGCCCTTTAATGCCGGAAGGTTTGCGTTCATCCAGTATGCGATGCCCGCAAGGCCGCTGTGGGCGTCCACCACCACGGTGGACGGACGGTTGAGTATGGCCTCGGTGTTGAATATGCTGTAAATGTGCTCATCCTTTAAAAGGCCGTCCGCATGGATGCCTGCGCGGGTGGAGCAGAAATCCTTGCCTACAAACGGGGTTTGCGGCGGGATCTCATAACCGATCTCCTTCTCAAAATATTCCGCGATCTCTGTGATGACGTCAAGGCGCATGCCGTCCTCATGGCCGCGGAGGCTGCAGTATTCGATGATCATGGCCTCCAGCGGGCAATTGCCGGTGCGCTCCCCAATGCCAAGCAGCGAGCAGTTGACGGCGGACGCGCCGTAGAGCCACGCCGAAGCCGCGTTGGTGACTACCTTGTAGAAATCGTTATGGCCATGCCATTCCAGCAGGTTGCTCGGGATGTTGGCGTAATGCCGCAGGCCGTAGATGATGCCGGGCACGCTCCGGGGCATCGATGCGCCCGGGTAGGCTACGCCGAGACCCAGCGTGTCGCAGCAGCGGATCTTGATGGGGATGCCGGATTCTTCACTCAGCTGGCTCAATGCATAGGCGAACGGCACCACAAAGCCGTAATAATCCGCCCTCGTAATGTCCTCAAAGTGGCAGCGGGGACGAATGCCGCGGTCAAGCGCCATTTTGACGACCTTGAGATACTGGTCCATCGCCTGTTTGCGCGTCATGTTCATTTTTTTGAATATGTGGTAATCCGAGCAGCTTACGAGTATGCCCGTTTCCTGCACGCCGATTTCCTTGACAAGGTCAAAGTCCTTTTCGGTGGCGCGGATCCAGGTGGTGATCTCCGGAAAACGGTAGCCCCTCTGCTGACATAGTTCCACCGCCTGCCGATCCTGTTTACTGTACACAAAGAATTCGCTCTGGCGCACAATGCCGCGCGGGCCGCCCAGGTTATGCAGCAGTTCATATATGCGCAGTATCTGCGCTGGGGTGAACGGCGCGCGGGATTGCTGGCCATCCCGGAATGTGGTATCCGTAATCCAGATCTCTTCAGGCATGCGCATGGGTACGGTGCGGTAGTTGAACGCGACCTTGGGCACCTGATCGAAATGGAACATTTCCGGGAACAGGTTGGGGGTGGCAACATCCTGCACCTGATATTTGTAATAATCCTCGCGCAGCAGGTTGGAGTGGTCGTCGAATACGATTTTGCTCATAACCGTCCTCCTTCACATATTCTTGCATGCGTGCATGCATGTATACAATGGATAAATATAATATATCTATTATACACGGAAAACGGGGTCCGTCAATAGTTTGTGCAGATCCGGCAAATGTTTTACGTTATGTTTATGCAGGCCTTTCCGGGCAGATTTCCTGCCGTGCCTGACGTGTTGCGGTATTATGGAAAACTGCGGTTAACGGGCGCTTTTTCCGAGAGGGGGAGAAATGCGTCCGATCCGCGTTTTTTCCATGTATCATGCGCTTTTATATATACAATATAAAAAAACTGCAAAAAATTTGCGCGAAATATTTTACCTCGGCGAAAATCGCATAAATACGGGTATTTTTATCAGCGCAACACCGAATAATTGTCAAAATTTACGTAACCCAGTTGATTTTTATTACATAATTTTATAGAATAAATTGATTTCCCTTTCACGCATAAAAAACGCATGTTAGGAGTCTGCGTATGAGTCCCCAAAAAAGGACCTGTATCCTCGCACAGACCGGCTGCGATATTTTGATGGATGAAGCGGAACGTGAAGGGATACTCCTTGTTCCGGATCGGGTCATGCATAAGAATAAGGAATATTTAAGCCTTATTGATATCGACTCCGCCGAACTTTACCATATACTGCGCACGACGGACAAGCTGCCCACCAGTGCGCATTCGGGGCCCACCGTATTCATGGACGTGTTCAAAAGGGCGCAGGAACAGGAATACGAGGAGATCATCTGCATCGTACTCACTTCCAGAATGTCCGGCTCCATCAACGGCGCCGTGCTTGCCGCGACCTTAGCAAAAGAGGAAGGGTTCCCGGTCCCCATCCATATCTATGATTCGCTTTCCGTGTCCCACGGAATGGGCATGATCGTACGGGAAGCCAATCGCCTGGCAAACGAAGGACTGACGGCGCGTGAGATCATGGAGCGGCTGGACGTGTTCCGTTCGAAGGTTTGCATCTATTTTATGCTCGAATCCCTTAAATGCGCCTGGCAGGGCGGAAGGGTTAGCGCCTTGGGCCCCCTGTTTACGGACAAGCTGGGCATCAGGCCGCTTTTTATATTCCAGGATGGCCTGATGCGCCCCCTTAACATGCTGCGCAACGCCAGGGAGGGCATGCGCGCGTTGGTACGGAAATACGAAAAGGAAGCGGACCAAACAAGGCCGGCCTACATATTCCATGGGGACGACCTGCACAGGGCGCAGCGGATAGAAGAAATGATCAGGGCGTTCGCGCCCGAAGTGGTGCTTGAAACCGGAATAGTCGGGCCGCCCATAGGGCTTCATTGCGGGCCTTCGGCGGTGGGCGTTGCGTTTGTCAGGCGGGCGGAAGCACAGGCATGATATATGTAGTGTTGGGCGCCCTCGCCTTTGCCCTGTTTGTGCTTTTTGACGTAAAAAAAGCGCAGGGGGCGCGCCTTGCGTTTTTCTGGTTTGTTGTGGGCGCGCTGCTGCTTTTTGTTTCTACGGTCATGCTGCTCGCACCCGCGCTGACCGGCGTTCGCGCGCCGTGGCGCGTTGTGTTCGGCGTGCTTGCCGTAGGTTGGTTTGCCGTCTACCTGTATGTGCTCTTCGGCGCGCTGCCTGCGAAGCAGACATACGGGGAAGGGGACCTGACCGTCGTAAAAACGGGGCCGTATGCGCTGTGCAGGCATCCGGGCGGCTGGTGCTTTCTGTTTTTGTATGGGTGTTTGTATTTGTTCGCCGGGGGAACGGAGATGCTCTTGGGAGCCATCCTGTTTCCCGCTTTGAATTTTCTTTATATCTGGGTTGAGGATACCTATCTGTTCCCGCAGTATATCTCGGGGTATGCGGACTATCAGCGGGAGGTCCCATTTTTGCTGCCCAACAGGCGCAGCATCAGGGCGTTTTTGAATAAGCCGTAAGGCGCAGGGGAAGGGGGGGAAGTGCCGTGTCCTTCAAGCAGGAGCTGAAAGAACTCACACATGAGCAGATCTGGCAGAAATACTGTGGATTCCTGGATATCTCCATGGAAGAATACATGCAGATCCAGCTCAGGCTCCTGCAGGAACAGCTCATGCTCTTTGCAAAGAGCGAACTGGGCCGGCGCATTATGGGCGGAAAGGTCCCCCAGACCGTAACGGAGTTTCGGAAAACCGTCCCGCTCACCACTTATGATGATTATGCGGATATCCTGCTTCCGAAAAACGAAGGGGCGCTTCCCGCGCCGCCCGTAGTATGGTTAGAGACCACATGGGAAAGCGGCAGCCATCCCAGTAAAGTCGCCCCCTACAGCGAGGAAATGCTCTCGGTTTATAAAAACAACATACTTGCAGGGCTTGTGCTTGCCACTTCCACGGGGCGCGGAAAATTCCATGTAAGCGCCACGCAGCGGGCGCTATATGGCCTGGCGCCGCTGCCCTATCCCACGGGGCTTTTGCCGCTGCTTGTAAAATCGGAGCTGGATTTGCAATTCCTGCCGCCGCTCAAAGAGGCGCTTAAAATGTCCTTTGCCGAACAGAACCGCGTTGGGTTCCGGCAAAGCATGCAAGGCGGCATCGACCTGCTCTTTGGCATGAGCAGCATCATATACGGCATCACCAAGAATTTCAGCCTGAGTAGAAGCGCCACGGGAGAAAAGCAGAAGCGCGTGCTCTGCGGGCCGCGTATGCTCTGGCGCATATTGAACGCGAAATACCGCAGCTTCCGAGACGGCACGCCTGTGCGGCCTGCCGATCTGTTCCGGCTCAACGGATTTATCTGCGTGGGTACGGATTCGGCGCTGTTTAAGGATGACCTCGAGCGCGCGTGGGGATGCAGGCCCCTTGAAATCGCGGGGGGCACCGAGCCCACCTGCATCGCGACGGAGACCTGGAGCAAAAACGGGCTGATATTCTTTCCGGACGCATGCTTCTATGAATTCATTCCCGAAAGCGACATGCTCAAAAACATGGAGGACCCCACCTATACGCCGCGCACATTCCTGATGGACGAGTTGGTCGCCAACGAAAACTATGAGATCGTCATCACGGTCTTAAAGGGCGGCGCGTTCGTGCGCTACCGCGTGGGCGACATGTACCGCTGCCTGCGTCTTAAGAACGAGCAGGACAACATTCATCTGCCGCAGTTCGAATACATCGACCGGGTGCCCAAGGTCATCGACATCGCGGGCTTTACGCGCATCACCGAACGGGCTATCAATAAAGTAATTGAGGTTTCCCGCCTGCCGATCGCGGACTGGTTCGCCAGAAAGCAATATGACGACCAGAAGCGCTCCTTCATGCATCTGTATGTGGAAATCGACGAGGCCGCCGAGGGCCGTGGGGAATTTACCCGCCAGCTCATCCGCGACCATATGAGCATTTATTTCCGCCATTATGACCACGACTATCACGACCTCAAGAAGCTTTTGGGCATCGAGCCGTTGCAGGTCACGCTTTTAACCCGCGGCATTATAGCGGAATACGCCCAAAAAACCGGTAAGCCCATCCGCAGAATGAATCCGCCCCAGCAGGAGATCGTCAATCTCCTGTACCTCCAGAACGGGGAAATGGGCAGGGGAGGTGACGGGTTTTGTCGCTGAATGAAATCACCTTCACGCTGATCCCGTTCATCGGCCTTCTTTGCAACCTGTTTTTATTCCTCACGATGTGGACGGCAAAGAAGACGCCCGTGATCTATTCGTTCATGGCGCTGCTTGTGACGTTCATTCTCTGGACGGGCGGCTCCCTGTTCATGCGCCTGGAGCTTTATCCGGGCATGCTGTTCTGGTTTGAGGTATCGCTTTCGGGTATCTGCCTTGTTCCCTATTTCTACTTTCTGCTGGCATGCGCTTTCACCAACGAGCGTGCGATATTCTTAAAGTATCTTTGGGGCGTGCTGACCGTTGCCGTCATCGTGCTCAACCAGTTCGATGCGTTCATCGCCCACCCGCTCATCGTCAACGCCACCGGTGAAAGGGAATTTGCGTACATCGTCCAGCCCACCATGTGGCTGCTGTTCCTGTATGCCGTACTGGTACTTGGGTCCATTGGCCGCATACTCTCCAAGAACATGAAAGGCGGCGCGCTCAACAGGTCCCATTTTAAACCCCTCATCGTCGGCGTGCTCGTGATGTTTGCGCTGATGCTGCTGGATCTTGTACCGGGGTTTGGCTCCTGGCCGACGGATTCGCTTGCCTGCACGTTCAATGCGTTCTGCATCTATTACGCGCTGTATAAAAAGCGCGTGTACGCTTTAAGCCAGATTACGTCCAAGGGCGCCACATATCTTATTTCTGCGGTATTGACGACGGTGCTTCTTGTGACAAGCTTCCCGGTTGTGGACAGCTACCTTGCCGCCACAATGGATAGGGCGGACTTCAACCGCCCCATGTTTATTGCGGTTTTGTTTTCCCTCCTCGGTATCCTCATATTCAGCCTGTTAAACTCCCTGCACGAATCGCTGTTCATCAAGGATCAGATTGAGCGGGAAAACAAAATGAAGACGTTCTCGCTCGCCATCAACAAGACGCTCAAGCTCAACGAGATCGTCGTTACATACGTGGACTTCCTGCGTGAAAGCAGCGCCACGGCCCAGATACAGGTCTGCCTGCATGTACCCGAGGAGCAGTGCTACCGTACCACCTCGGATTATTCCTGTCTCAACAAGCGCCTGATGCTCAGGGAGGACAACTCGCTGGTGCAGTGGCTGCAACAGAACGATAAGGCGGTCGTATACAGCGAATTTGTGCAGACCACCCACTATAAATCCATGTGGGAGACGGAAAAGCAGCTGCTCCAGAGCATCGGGGCGGCGGTAATCCTCCCCATCAAATGCGACGGGGTACTGGTGGGCATGACATTCCTTTCCGAAAAGGTAAACCGTCGCCCCCACACGTTCGATGAGATCAATTTCATGGAGTCGGTCGTTTCCATCGTCTCCATCGCCATCAAGAACGCCAACCTGTACGAGACAATCGAACGGGAAGCGCAGCGGGATTCTTTGACCGGCCTGTTCAACCGCCGCCATTTCAACCAGCAGCTGCAGGAGGATTTCCAGCGCGCGCGTTCGCATTCCATCGCCGTGATACTCTTTAATCTCGATGATTTCAGGCTCTACAACGAGCTGTACGGCAGCGGCGAGGGCGATAGGATATTGCAGCACTTTGCGCATATCGTGCAGGGGATCGTCGGCAACCGCGGCACAGTCGCGCGCTACGGCGGCAAGGAGTTTTCCGTTATCCTGCCTTTCTCCGGCGCTTCCACCGCCGAAGAGGTGGCGCAGCGCGTAAAAGAGAACTTTGCAAGCTACCTCGCGCAATCGGACGGCGCAACACAGAAATTCCTGACGTTCTCCGCCGGTATCTGCTCGTATCCCACAGCCGCGGCCAATGCGGACCAGTTGCTTTCCTACGCGAACCTCGCGGTATACTCCGTCAAGAAAAACGGCAAGAACCGCATCATGACCTACACGCGCAACACCGCCGTGGACGATCCGATGGCGGCGCGGAGCAAAGCCTCTATCGTGCAGGAGTACACCTCCACCATATATGCGCTCACCGCCGCGATCGACGCGAAGGACCATTATACATTCAGCCATTCGCAGTGCGTGTCCTCCTATGCGGCGCAGCTTGCCGCATCGGCGGGCCTGAGCGAGGAGCATGTGGAAATTATCCGGCAGGCGGGGCTGCTGCACGATATCGGCAAAATCGGCATACCGGACAGCATCCTCTCCAAGGAAGGCAAGCTGACGGACGAGGAATTCCGCATCATGCGCGGGCATGTGGAGCGTTCCATTGAAATGATACGGCATCTGCCGTCGCTCGATTATGTCATACCCGTGGTGCTTGCCCACCACGAACGCTTTGACGGCAAGGGCTACCCGCGCGGCATCGCGGGGGAGAGCATCCCGATCGGCGGGCGCTGCCTGAGCATTGTGGATGCGTTTGACGCTATGATCTCCCGCCGCTCCTATAAGGAGACTATGCCGGTGGAAGCGGCATTGAACGAGATTCGCGTCAACCTTGGCAAGCAGTTTGACCCGGAGCTCGGGCAGCTCTTTATCACGCTGGTCGAAAGCGGGCAGGTGAATGTGGTAAGCTATTAATTCAGCCAGCGACATAGTCCTGCCGGACGATGTCGCCGGGTTTTCTGTAGGTTAAAATGTCGCTTATGGCGGCATTTTTTCCACCGATTTGACGCACATGTCGTCAAATTGGATTAAATGTGGGGCCTCCCGTAGGGAAGCGGGTTCGGCGGCTCCCAAGAGCCGAAAATTGGTCCTGTGAATCGATTTTAGAATCCCGGGTACCTCTTTGCGAATCCTTTACACCCCCAGAAAAGGATTGGTGATCCTGTGTTAATTGGAGTTTATCCCTGTTTTTTTCGTTCCATGTATTGCGCCCCCTTTTGCCTCAATGCATACTATTGGTAGGATGCAAAGCAAAAGGGGGTTTTTTATGCCGACACAGGTATGGGCGCACCGCGGAGCCAGCGCGTACGCGCCGGAAAACACGCTCCCGGCATTTCAAAAGGCAATTGAGCTGGGCGCGCAGGGAATCGAACTGGACGTGCACGAAAGCGCGGACGGCGAGCTTGTGGTCATACACGATGAAACCGTGGACAGGACCTCGGACGGCCACGGCCGTGTGGTGGACCAGACGCTTGCGGAATTGAAGACGCTGGATTTTTCTTATGGCAAAGCGGGCTTTTCGGATGTCAGAATTCCCACGTTGCCCGAGGTGTATGAGTTAATAAAGCCCACGGACCTTTTTATCAACGTGGAAATCAAATGCGACGTCGTCATCTATTGGGGTATCTGGGAAAAGCTCATCGCGCTCGAACGCGGTATGGGCATGCAGGGCCGTATCTTATATTCTTCCTTCAATCACTATGTGCTTCCTAAGATCCGGGAGCTGGACCCGAATGCGAAAATCGGCCTGTTATACGGCGAGGCGCTGGTGGACCCGTGGGTGTACGCCAACTACCTGCATGCGGATGCGCTGCATCCGCACTACCTCGCAGCGCTTTACGGGCCGGGCATGATAGAGGGCTGCAAGAAAAACGGCGTAGCCATACATACCTGGACGGTGGACGACCCCGAGACGGTTTACAAGCTCGCCCAGGCAGGGGTGGAAGCCGTTATATCCAACAAACCGGACGTCGCGCTCGAAGCGGTGAAAAGAGCGCAAAAATAGCAGAATTCCAAAGCCTCCCTTATCAAAGGAAGGGGGACTGCGCCAGCGGTGGAGGGATTCTGCTCAAAGCCTATACAAGGTCTCTTTACGGTCATCCTGAGCGAAGCGAAGGATCTTGAAGCGCCTATATTAGGTGTATAACGGGAGCCAGATTCTTCGCCTTCGGCTCAGAATGACAAACGACGAGGTTTATTGATACCCTGAAGGGGGCGCCAGCGCGCCCTTTCTCTTATACAGGCCGCGGTTTTCCCAATGCAACGTTTTTAGCTTTCCAATAGCTTCCGTATCGGCCGCGCGTCTGGGGCGTTTCCCAGCCTTCGACGGGAAATGAGTCGATCAGCGTATCTTCTTCCGCCGCGCGGGCGGCGAACGCCAAAAGGATGTCTTCATCCGGCGCACCGGAAGCAAATATCCGCGCTTCCTCGTCAAGCCACTTTGCCTCCAATGCATCGCGCTGCCGCCGTAACGCCGCAATGTCCACACGTCCGGCCAATATGGCCCGGTGCAGCCGCTCGCGTTTGAGCCAGTACGCCCGCCCTTCCGCTTCGTCGTCAAACATGGGCGCGCCGCTGTTAATCCCGAAAAACAATGGTTTGAATGCCGATATGCAGGGCGTGGACGCGGCTGTCACCCAGATTGTCATAGGCGCGTTCTTGCGCAGTACGGCAACAAAGCTTCCGGTGGTATGGTCGCCAATTAACCCGCCCGCGTGCATGCATACGCTGTTTACTGCCCCGCGGGCAAATTCCCGCCCTTCCAATTGGGGAGGATGGCTTCTTAATGCGCGCATCATGGCTGCGGAGTCCTGCGGCCCCGCCATAAGCGCGCAGGCTGATTGCTCCCGCCGGGCTTGGGAGGCGGAAAAGAACGTATAAATGGGCTCCCGATACTTTTGAGTAAAATCTTCGCCCGCCGCAACGCCATGCCGGAGCGTATGCTCGCTGTGTAAGCTGAGTCCGTTGGAGATCGCCCCTTTTTCTTTTAACTCTGCCGCGGCCCAGTCCCGCCCGGCAGTCTCGAGAATAAAGGCGCGGCCCGGGTCGGCGATCAAAAAGCTGTTGTCGTAGCGGAAGTCGTGGTCATAGCCGCAGTTGCCGCCCTGCCCATGGGCCTCAAGCAGCGAAGTAATGACGGATACCGCCTCTTCGGCGGTTTTTGCCCGTTCCAGCCCGAGCCGCAACAGGTCCATGCCAAGGAGCGCGTCCGGCTCTTTCTTTGCTTTTGTAAATACGGCCTCGTTGCCTATGGCGACGCCATGCTCGTTTACGCCCATCTCCGCGCCCCAGATCCAGTTGGGCTTGCATAACAGCGCCGCATAGGTATGCTCCGCCTGCGGAATGGAGATATAGGTGCATTTGAGAGCGCTGCCCGGCGCGTGCTGCCGCGCGGGCACAAAGCGGATGATATGGGGTTCGTTGGGGCTGCGGTCGCTGTTTTTCGCAAGCAGCGTGTGGCCGTCCTTTGTAGAGCAAGGCAAGGCGCAAAGCGTATCGCACATGGGAATGCTCCTTTCTAACGTGAATCAGGCTTGTATGGCTCCATATATTGACTATATTACAAAACAGGAATGCAGTAAAGATAAGGTATAACAAAGCGGCCGCATCGCGGCCGCTTCAGGCTACCGACAAACCCTTTTCGGGGCTTTGCCCCCGAGCCCCTGCCCAAGGGACATGCCCCTTGGGAATCCCTTGCGTCGGAAATGCCCTGTTTTAGGGCGTTCCCAGGGATGGGTTCTTAGGGCCGTTACGACCCTAAGCGGGTGTTTGAGGGCAGAGCCCTCAACATAACCCTTTGCTGATACTCCAAAGCGGCCGCATCGCGGCCGCTCATTCTTCCCTCTTGTTCTCAAGGCGCTTAAGGTTCAGACAGGTTCGTTGTAAGACTTCGGAAAATACTGATACAGCGTACAGGGTATGCCGCCGTTGGTGAGCTTGCGGCGCTTGTCCGCCCGCTGGCCGTACACGCGCTCAAACTCGCGGTCCGCCGTGATAATGGCCTGTTTGTAGCCGGGCAGACGGGAAAACACCCGGCGCATCTCCTGGTACAGAGCCTGCGCCTCTTTTTTATTCAGCAGCCGCTCCCCATAGGGAGGATTGACGGCAATGAGCCCTTCGCCCGATCCTGCGGGCAACTCTCTTAGCGGGCGCGCTGCCCAGCGTAGCATGACGCCCGCCTTTTTCGCGTGGCGCTTGCAAAGCTCTATGCTATGCGCGTCGATATCGCTGCCCTCGATGTCCACGGGCGTCGCGTCTATGCTGTCCTGCGCTTCCTCCCTGACGATTTTAAACGCGTCCGGGGAAAGGAAATGCCAGTTCTCCGCCGCGAACTCCCGGAAAAGCCCGGGCGCGCGGCGCTGGGCGATCATGGCGGCCTCAATCGGGAACGTGCCCGAGCCGCACATGGGGTCGATCAACGGGACGCCGCTGCGGTAGCGGGAAAGCAGCAATATGCCCGCCGCAAGCGATTCCGCGAGCGGCGCGGCCACGTTCCAGGTGCGGTAGCCCCGGCGGGAAAGCCCCGCGCCACAGGCGTCCAGCGCGAGCGTGGCCACATCCCTCAGCAGCCCAACCTCCACGATCACTTCGTCCCCGGTTTCGGGCAACAACTGCGTGCGGTAGCTCTGGCGCAGGCTTTCGACAATTGCCTTTTTCGTGATGCTCTGGCAGTCGGATACGCTGAACAGCGTACTTTTGGCGGATTTCCCGGTCACATGGATGTTTGCGTCACGTCTTAAATATTGCTTCCACGGCAGCGCCTTGACCCCTTCAAACAGCTCGTCAAAGCTCGTGGCCGGGAAGCTGCCCACCACCAGCAGCACGCGTTCGGCGGCGCGCAGCCATAAAAGCGCGCGGGTCAGCGTAAGCTCGTCCCCGGAAAACAGCACGCGCGCGTCCAGTACCTCGTCCACGGTAATGTTTCGCGCGCGCAGTTCCATAGCGACAACGGATTCCAGCCCCAATTTGCAGGTGGCGATATATTGCATTTAGGCTCCTTTTTCGGTTGCATTTCAAGTGGCGTTGACTGCCACGTTATTTCGGATATCCTTATTCTTCTGTGGCGCGCAGCAGCTTGCTGATGGCATTGTTGAGCCGCACCAGGGAAATGCCGTAGGCGGCGGCCAGTTGCGCCTTTGTTACATCCTCCGAGCGGTTGCGGCAGGCAATGTATTCAAGCGCGGCGGCAAGCGCGTGCACCTGCTGCTCTTTCAGCTGCGGGAGATCGCCCGTGTTCTTCATATATTTGGAGAACAGTTCCGCCGCCTCCATAATGCAATCCGAGGAGCGCTCGCCCTGCATGTTGGCCATACTCAATTCCAAAGCGCGCTGATAGGGGGCGGGGAGGCGTTTGCCCTTGTCGAACGCCCGCACGCTCACGCGGCTCTGCACCAGCCGCCCGTTGATGTAGGCGATATACGGCTCCTGCGCGTTCATATGCTTGAGCATGGCGAACACGTCCTGTTTGACCGAATCGGGCTGCAGCTGGTCCAGCTGGAACCGGCGCAGCACGCGCTCCGCTTCCCGGTCCCCAAAGCCCGCGATCAGCGCGAGCACGGCGCGTTTGGCGGAGGGCTCGGGCAATCTCAGGCTCCATATAAACAGTGTGCGGAAGGATTCGTCGGTCTCCCAGCGGAGCTTTAGCGCATCGTTGGGCTGGCGGCTGTACTCGTTGATCAAGCGGACGCGCGTCAACACTTCCAGGTAAGGTACCTGGTAATGGTAGAGCCAATCAATATGCTCCGGTTTGCCCTCCGCCGCATGGCGGCAGACGCGCCGGTAATAGGAGGCTATGGTGTCCTGCGGGTCGATTTTCAACAGCCTGTCATAGCAGGCCTGCGCCTGCCGGTACTGGCCGAGATGGTAGCGGCACACGGCCATGCGGTGCAGCGTTCCTTCGTCATACGGGAATACGACCTGCAGCTTTTTTAATACCGAGAGCGCCTCCTGCATGCGGCCAAGTTCCATAAACACGACCGCCATACGGTTCCAATCCTGCGGATCGTCCGTGGTGGAACTTTGCAGGAACTCCATTTCTCTAGCTACGCCCGCGTCGTCCTTGGCGGCGTGCAAAAACAAAAGCAGGTTGCAGTGCGCCTGCACATCGCCCGGCGCTTCCTCCAGCACGCTTTTGATGCTTTCCATGGCGTGCTTGAAATCCCGCTTGCAAAAGTAGGCAAGCGCCAAATTGCTGCGCACGAACAGAAATTCTTTGTGTTTTTTTGCGGCATCGTTCAACAGCTTTACGGCCTCGTCCATGCGGCCGTTCTCCAACAGCTGCCGTCCGCGGGCGCAGGCGTTCAAAGCATCCCGTTCCTCGGGCAGCTGCACGCCGGGCATGCTGTAGAGCATGTTTTCATCCTCAATCACGTCCAGCATGTCGAGCGCATCGGACACATACTCGCCGTCCGGGTCCAGCGCCAGGTAGCTTTCCAGGCTGTCGTGCGCATGGGAAAATTCCTGCAGCCCCAAAAAGTTGCAGGCAATGCCAAAGAAGCACTCCGCCGGGCTTTCCGCGCGGGAGAGCAGCGGGAACAGCATGCGGTTGCTTTCCTCATACCGGTGCATTTCGGTCAGCACTTCCGCAATGGCAAGCTGTACTTCAACATTTTCAGGATCGCGCCGGTACGCCTGATGATAGTAGCCGATGGCTTCGATCAGGTCGTTGCGGTCCAGCCGTTCCGACCCGCGGCGCAGGAAAAAGGCCCCGTCCCGTTCGAACGGAATGATCCTCCCGATGCGCTTTTTGTTGTCTTTCTGCATACCGTTTCTCCTAAGGCAAGGGGAGCCGAGCCCCTACGCCCCAAAGCCGCTGCTTTGGCGCATTTTTTTGTCATCGTCAGTCGCCATAGCGCCACTATGGCTTCTTCCTCTTCCTCAAACTGCTCACAAATCAGCAGCTTTGGGGTTTACAAGTCCTGAGGGTTTAAAAGCATGTCAGTGCAAGGCGGCGGCGCGAAGCGTGGTGGTGCCACGGCAAGCGTCGGCAACGCAGCAATGGCGTGCGTTGGAGCCCTCAGGACCGCAGGGGTTCGATTCCCCTTGCCTTAACCGCCCGCTTCTTTAAGCAGGGAACTAAGCGCCTGCGCGTCAAATGAATAGGCCTTCCGGCAGAACTGGCAGGTGAGTTCCGCCCCGCCGTCCTGCTCGATCATATCCGTCAATTCTTCGCGTCCAAGAGCGATAAGCGCGCGTTCCGTCCGTTCCACGCTGCAGTCGCACTCCCAGACGGGCGAAAGCTCGCCGGTCAGTTCCAGTTCCATGCCGGAGAATAATTCGGACAGCACGGTTTCAAGCGCCATGCCCTCTTCCAGCTTTACGGAAAGGCGCTCGATATCCGCCGCCTTTTCCTGCAGCAGCTCAATGTCCTCCTCCGGGCAGCCGGGCAACGGCTGCGCAAACAGGCCTCCCGCGGCGAGAACGCTTCCGTCCTCGGGCCGCATGCGCACGCCCAAATACACCAAACTGGGCTGCTGCTCGCTTACGGCAAAGTACTGCGCGAAATCTTCCGCTACCTCGCCGGAGATCAGGTTGACCTCGCCCACGTACGGCTCGCGCAGGGAAAGGTCGCGCACCACGGTCAGCTTGCCCGTACTCCCGACTGCGCCGGAGACATCCAGCTTGCCGGAGGGCTTCAATGGCAGCTCCACTTCCGGGTTTGCCGCGTAGCCCTTGACGCGAGCGCCAAATCTGCCGGTGCAGACAAGGTTTCCCGCGGGGCCGGTACCGCGGAGTATTGTGGTGAGGCTTTCTTCCTCATGCTTCAACTGCGCTGCCATCATGGCGGTGGCCATCAATTGCCGTCCCAATCCTGCCGTACATACGCGGGAAAGCGAATGTATCCTGCGGGCTTCTTCCACCAATGCTTTGCCTGAGATCGCCGTCACACGGATTGCCCCGCCCATTAGCAAGGCCTGCACTATCGTATCCTTCTGCTGCATTTTTCTTCCTTAGCTATTACCTAATATAGTCGCGCGCAAGGCGGCGTTACACCGCCTGCGCATTTCTTTTTTCATTGCGGTTTCACCGCGGCAAACTGGATGCGTTCGGTTGTATCCCCGGGTGCATTCGGCGTAAACGCCTCGTATGCCCGTATATCCGTAAAACCCGCATCCTCCAGCCAAGCAGTCAGCTCCCGCACGGAATGCCCGCGCTGCACGTGCCGTTCGTCAAACCGCTCGTACAGGCTTCCGTTTGAAACAAAGAGCGTCAACTGCATCTCACACAGGTGCGAGGCCGCGTCATAACCGTTTTTCCAGAGGTACACGCAGGCGTCCTCCGCCTCCCCGAACGTGTTGCACCCCAGCACATGCTGCAGCTTATACCGGCTGCTTACGTCAAACAAAAGCATCCCGCCGGGCTTGAGCGCAGCATTGGCGGCTTTGAAAAACGCACGGGCTTCCGAAGAGGAGAGGAGATAATTCACGCCGTCGCATGCACAGACGATCGCGTCCGCCTGCCTGTGAAGCAGGAGCTTCTTCATATCCTGCTGCACAAACGGGATCGTAAGCCCGCATAATCGGGCGTTTTCGGCAGCCTCATGCAGCATGGCTTCGGACCGGTCGATGCCGGTCACGCGGTAACCGAGCCGCGCAAGGCGAATGGAAAGCTGGCCCGTGCCGCAGGCACAGTCCGCAATTGCGGCCCCGCGCGCTCCATTCTGAAGGAGAAAACCGTTTAGGTATGCGGCCCATTCGTCATAGTCCACATCCCGCATCAGCGCGTCGTATACTTTTGCCAAAGCGGTATAGCATTCCCCCATTTATGCCTCCTTCACCGAACTAATATTGTACACTACAACCGGCCTATCGCGCAATGCCATAGGCGGACGGAAAGTAAGGCAATGCGGATAGTTGTCAATATTCATCCGTAATAAAGCAAATCTCCTTCGGGAAGGCGCGGTCCAGCGCACATGCGATCTTCGGGTCAAGAATCTCCGCCTCCTGACTTTCCGCAAGCTCCGCGATGGAACGGTAGCCGCACAAAAACTGCCCCAACCGCCCGGCTTCCAGCCGGATCTGCGGGGTGCAGTGCGTTTTTTCGCCCATGCCGTCCCATATGCCCGCATTTTCAGGCACGGTGGAGTCTATCACCTCGAACACGTAGGAACTGTCCCCGATGATGGCGTTAAGCGCCGCGGATACGTCCGCAATGCCCATGACCCCCTGCGGGCGTACTTCCAATGTTGCGCCATTGAGCCGCGCCGGGGAATCCGGCGGCAGCTTCACATGCAGCTCGCGGCCCGCGGCCTCAAAAGAGAGCGCGTTGAGCAGCATTGTAAGCGTCTCCTCGTCCGATGCGAAGCATTCTTCCGCGTGCACGCTCTCATCCATCACGTAGTACACGCAGTAGCCCAGTATATCTGCGCCCGCCCGGCGAACCAGGCAGAGCGCACCGTCCGAGGCGTAATCCCGCATTTTATAGGCAAAATCCGCCGCCGTGCGGGAAACGCAGCCGGAATACCTCGCCGTCGCCTTCTGGTAGCATACCTGCAGCGGGCCAAGATCATGGTATAGGTCCTGCCGGGATATGCCCTCGGGCAAGGCGCCATAGCGCGCATTCTCAAGCGTCAGGTGCAGCGTATCCGTCGCGGGGAAGTGCCCGCGCGAAAAAAACGTGGTCAGATGCGCCGGGGTGTGTATGACGATGGGGATATGGAACGAGCGCACGCGCTGCATATGGTGCAGGAATATCTGCTTCATATATCCGCGCCCGCTGCGTTCCGGATGCGTGGATACCCCGGTGAGCATGGACGCGGGGAGTATGCGGTTGCGGATGCGCACATGCAGCGGGTAGCTTTGCAGCGCGCTCATCATCGCGCCGTCCTCCAGCAGGCAGGAGGAATACTCGGGGAAAAAGCGCTCGGAAAAGAACCAATCCATGAACCGTTCCGAATCCCCAAAACAGATGCGCCACAACTCGCGGTATGATTCTTTGTCGCTTAAGACGGCTGTTCTTACTTCCAGCATACGGCTTCCTCCATCTTTCAGGTTGCCTATAAAGTACCCGCGCTCCGGGTTGATTAATCAGTTCCTTCCTACTTTTAGTATATCATATCGGCAAAGGCATTGCTGTGAACGCAGGGTGAAAGGAGTGAGCTATTTGGAGGAATAAAAGAAGGGCTTGCGCCCTTCTAATTGCGAGAGAGTTGTAGTTAATCATCTACATCGAACGCTTCCAATTTGGAGGATTTCTTCTGTGGCTTGTTGTCCCCGTGCCGGGTCAGGCTCATGGTGACAAAGGCGAGCGCTACCATAACCGCGGCATAAGGGAACAGCGTATGGTAGCCCACATGCTCCAAAAGTGCGCCGGAGAGTATGGGGGTTACGATCTGCGCCGCCATGGAGAATATGTAATAATACCCGGTGTACTTTCCGATATCGCCGTAGCGGCTGATTTCCACCACCATGGGGTAACTGTTCACATTGATTGCCGCCCACGCAAAACCAACGAGTGCG
The DNA here is from genome assembly GCA_023426265.1 of Bacillota bacterium. Lineage (GTDB taxonomy): Bacteria > Bacillota > Clostridia > Christensenellales > CAG-138 > JAEYLA01. The sequence goes on along the minus strand of JAFABA010000045.1, from coordinate 10,114 downwards.
AACATGCCGTACAGCGCGGGCGAGAAGCGCTCCGCCACAAACGCGCCGGACGCAAAGCACGCACTAAGCAGCACAATGCCGATTAGTATTGTTTTTTTGCGGCCGATTTTTGAGGCGATGAGCCCGATGGGAATGTAAGAGACCACAGCGCCGGCGGTCGCTACTAAAAGGCACGTGGAGGCCTGGCCGACGTTTTGCCCCCACACCTGGGTGGCGTACTTTGTGAATGCCGTGGTCACGGCGTTATAGCCCATGAACCAGAGCGATACGGAAACGAGGATGAAGATCAGGCTGCGCATGACGTCGGGCGGGAGCGCCGTCTTTTCGCCCTCCTCCGCGGGTTTCGCTTCCTCGGCGGGATCCACGCCGTAGTTGATCGCACGCATATCCGCTACAAGCTTTTGTTCCGGTATGGTAAGGCGGAGCGCGATCACCGCCACTACCATCAGCACTGCGACGGCGACGAACACGGCGATATAGTCCCCGGAAACGGCCTGCTTGCCGGTTAACAGAGGGATCATGATAAGCGTATATACGCCGCCCAAAGCGCCCATCAGGTTGATGACGGCGTTCGCCTTGCTGCGCTGCGGCTTGGGCGTGACGTCCGGCATCAGCGCTACGGCGGGGGAGCGGTAGGAGCTCATGGTAAAGAGCACAAGTCCGAGCGCCACAAAGAACAGCGGAAGGGACCCGGTCTGCGCGGTGAGCGGGATGGCGATCATGAAAATGACAGCGGCGACCGTGCCCATCACGATAAACGGCATGCGTTTACCCGCCCTGTCGCTCAGCGCGCCAAACAGCGGCAGCATGAAAAGCGCGAGTATGTTGTCTATGGACATGATAAAGCCGGAGACCGTATCCCCCAGGGCGAACGTATCCCGGAGGATCAAGGGAATGATGCTGTCATACAGCTGCCAGAACGCGGATATGGACAGGAAAGCAAGCCCTACCAGTATGGTGCGCTTATAGTTTAACTGCATATTCGTCCTCCTTGGATACGGATGATCGATATGAGAATATCTGCTTCCATTATATAACGCTAGATGTGCAAAGTATATACGGCCCATGTACGGGTTGTATAAAGTAGGCGGAAAGGGTTTACTGCGCCTTTACGGCACGCTGTTTTCGCGCCAGCAGGAAGATTCCCATGGGGAGCAGAAAAAGGCTGATCCATTGCGAGGTGGAAAGGCCAAACAGCATGCCCCGCACCGCGTCGTACCGGAAAAATTCCAGGAAAAAGCGGATGCATGCGTAGCCTGCAAGGTAGCAGCCAAGCAGCCTGCCTTCCGCGGGCCGCCTTTTGCCGTACAGCAGCAGGACGGCAAACAGAACAAGGTTCAACCCGGTTTCGTAAAGCTGTATCGGGAGCAGGGAAACGCCCGCGGGGGCCGCGGAGCCTATCCGGAATGTCATGCCCCAGGGTGGCGATATCGGCATGCCGTAGCAGCAGCCGGCAAAGAAGCACCCGACACGGCCTATGGCGTGGATGAGCGGTACGGAAGGGACGAGCGTCTCTAATGTTTTCATGTACGGGAGCCTGTACTTGCGCGTATAGAGGCGCAGGGAAAAAAGCCCCCCGAATACCCCGCCGTAAAACACGAACCCGCCGGAAAACAGGGCGGAGAGCAGGGCCCAGTTGAATTCCGGCGCATCCGGCCGGAACAATAGCTGGGGGAGCGTGATGATGAGGTATAAAAGCTTTGCCCCGACAAATACGCCGACGCCCATATAGCACGCGCTAAAGAAAATATCCTGCCGCGGGATATCCCGGTTGCGCGGGGAATAGACCGCAAGCAGCACGCCCAGGGCCGCGCCGCATGCAATCGTCAGCCCGTACATGGGGATGGGATGACCGAATATGGTGAAAAACGGAAGCATGGTCCTCCTATAAAAAAGGCGGGCATTGCCCGCCTTTTTTTCAATTTGATCGGCCTAGTTCAAGAACCGGCTGTACTCAGCCGCGGAAGAAAAAAGGCCGAGGCATGCGATGCAGGCGATAAACGTGATCGCGCAGGCGGCGATGGCGACGATGCTGAGTATGATACCCGCGGTGGCCATGCCGGAGGGCGCTTCCTTCTTGGCGTTGATGCCCAATATCAAACCAACGATGCCCAGGACGATGCCCAGAAACGCGCCGGATCCAAAGAATACGCAAACAACAGAAACGATGCCCAATACCAAGGACGCGATTGCCTTGTTGTTATTAGGGGCGCTTCCGGGCGTGCCGCCCGAAGGCATTTGTCCATATTCCATGCTGATGATTCCCCTTCACATTATTTGTGATTATTGTAGCAGACAATCTGGTAGGGAACAACCCTCATAAGAGCAGAAATGTAAGATAAAGGATAAAAACATATCAGATTTTGGGAAGAACATTGTGGGAATTACCGGATTGTGGTACCATATCCACGACAGAATATTGGGGGTAGCAAGGATATGCATCCAAACGCAAAAAGTTTTCGCGCAGCGGCGCGCAACAGCCTCAAGGGGTATTGGGGTTGGGCGCTGCTTGTCTGCCTGGTAGGGGCCATTTTAGGGGGCACAAACACTCCTTCGGTCTTTACCTATACGTTTAACAGGCCCGAATACTATTCGTCCGACGTATGGAACGCCGTGAACTATGCCTTCCATTCGGCTACGTTCGGTCTAATGATGGTCTGGTGTATCGCCGCTCTTATTGTTGGCTCTGTGGTTGAGCTTGGTGTCTGCGCCTTCCATACGCGGCTGAATTTAGGGCAGAGGCCGCCGTTTTCCAGCCTGTTTGAGCGGTTCGATATCTTTTTAAAGGCGTTGGGCCTCAGACTGTTCATGGCCCTGTTTATATTCCTTTGGATGCTGCTGCTCTTTGTTCCCGGCATTATCGCGGTATACCGGTATTCCATGGCGCCCTATCTCATGGCGGAATATCCGGATATGGGCATAAGGGAAGCCGTCAACCGCTCCAAGGAACTGATGGACGGCAACAAGGGCAGGCTGTTCTGCCTGGATTTTAGCTTTATCGGCTGGTGGCTGCTTTCCGCTTTGACGTTCGGTATCCTCGGCCTGTGGATTGCGCCGTATGCGCTCACTGCAAGGGCCGCGTTTTACCTGGAGCTTACCGGCAAGCCATTTGGACTTTCCAACCAGCCGTAAACGAATACAAATAAGGGACGATGTCATAGAACTATGGGCGGTATTGCTTAAAAAGCGATACCGCCCATGCTTTTGCTGCCGGAAGCCGATCGTCCTATTGGTTTTCTTTCTTCATACGGTGATGAAATCGGCAAGGCGCGCCGCCTCTGCAGCAATTTTGCCCGACATCTCGTGGCTATGCAGGGGATTATGCGCATAATCTCACCGATAAACCAAACGGGATACTACGAGCAGAAGTCCAACAAATAAAATCAAAAGGATAGCGGCAATGAAAGAAATGATGTTTATAACTTTGAATACTTTTTCTTTAAATATTTTAGAAAACACAAAAAATATTCCAATTCCAATCATACCGCCTGCAGTATTTCCGATAAGATCAGTAATATCAGCAGCACCAATTGCAAAAACAAGCTGCAATAATTCAAAAGCCAAACTCGTCAAAAAAATGGGAATGACTTTAATAATAAAATTTTTTCTTTCCATGAGCATGCAGACAAAAATGCCATAGGGGATAAAAGCGAGTATATTATTTATGATTTCGCTAATGGCTATTTTCCCATTGTGAATGGCCGAGCCTGCAAAAGGAATCAAATTTATATTTCTTAAATGATTTAAGCCTTCAACAGAAAATTGCAGCTTAAATAATATAATCCATGTTAATGCCAGGAGATATAATAAAAACAATCCTATTGTGAGCTTTCTTGAGTTCATCGTCCTTTTTCTCCATGTTTAAATTCCTGCCTGCTGATATAAATAAGCCGCAATTCATATTGTTGCGTTTTTCTTTACAAAAAATAACGTACAAAAGGCGCGCGAAGCAGTTCCCCGCAACAGCGCGCCTTTGCCAAAGGACTTCCGTTATAAATCAATCGTCCATGCCCGCAGGCGCGGTCTCCATGCTTGAACGCCGCGCCTCATGCTCGGCCGCGGCCTTTGCGCGTTCCTGCTCCAGTATGCCGCGCAACTGCGCTTCCAGCTGTTCGCATAATTCGCGGTTGTCCTTTAGGAACAACCTAGCGTTGTCCCGGCCCTGCGCCATGCGCATATCGCCGTAGGAATACCATGCGCCGGTCTTTGCAATGAGCTTATACTGCGTTGCGAGGTCGAGAATGGAGCCTTCGCGTGAGATGCCTTCGCCGTATATGATATCGAACTCCGCCTGCTTAAAGGGCGGGGCTACTTTGTTTTTGACCACTTTCACACGGGTACGGTTGCCCACAAATTCTGTGCCGCTTTTGAGCGTTTCGATCTTGCGTACATCCAGGCGGATGGAAGCGTAGAACTTGAGCGCTTTACCGCCCGGCGTGGTTTCCGGGTTGCCGAACATCACGCCCACCTTTTCGCGCAGCTGGTTGATGAACACCACCACCGTATTGGTCTTGGATATGGTACCCGCTAGTTTGCGCAGCGCCTGGGACATCAGGCGCGCCTGGAGGCCGACGTGGGAATCGCCCATGTCACCTTCGATTTCCGCCTTGGGAACCAATGCCGCGACGGAGTCCACCACCACCACGTCCATTGCGCCCGAGCGGACCAGCGCTTCCGTGATTTCAAGCGCCTGTTCGCCGTTGTCCGGCTGGGAGACATACAGATCGTCCACGTTTACGCCGAGGTTTCCGGAATAGAGCGGATCAAGCGCGTGCTCTGCGTCGATAAACGCGGCGGTGCCGCCCGCCTTTTGCGCCTGCGCGATAATGTGCAGGGCCACAGTGGTTTTACCGGAGGATTCCGGCCCGAATATTTCGATGATGCGCCCGCGTGGCACGCCGCCCACACCCAGCGCGAAGTCCAGCTCCAGGCAGCCCGTGGATATGGTGGAGACGGAGATTTTGCCCGCGGCGTCCCCCAGCTTCATGATGGCGCCTTTGCCGAACTGCTTTTCGATCTGGCTGAGCGCCATTTCCAGCGCCCTGGATTTTTCCACACCTACGTTTGCCATGCCCGATCCTCCCAGATTAAAACTTATCTTGATAAAACGAGTATATCATATTCCCATGTACAGGAAAAGGAAAAGTTTCGTGAAAAGAAACTTTTTTGCGCCTTAAGAGGGAGAAACAGACGCTTATCGGCCGATAAGTATCCAATATGGAAACTCTATTCCGTTTGCGGCAGCGAAAGCAGGGAGCGGCGCAGCACGTCAAGGGCGTTTAGAACCGTGACCTCGCGGATGCGGCCGCGGTTCCCGGTGAGCTGCAAGCGTTTGACGATTGTGCCCGTCCCATCCGAAAGCGCGATATATACAAGGCCTACCGGCTTCTCCTTTGTGGCGCCGCCGGGCCCTGCGATGCCGGTGGTAGAGAGCGCGTAATCGGTCCCCGAAGTCTTGCGCATGCCCATGGCCATTTCCTTCGCGCACTCCGCGCTTACCGCGCCGTATTTCCGTAACGTGGCGGAGGAAACGCCAAGGCGGCGCATCTTCGCCGCATCCGAATAGGTAACGGCGCCTTCCATAAAGTACGCGGAGCTGCCGGGGATATCCACAAGCGTGGAGGAGATCAGCCCGCCAGTGCAGCTTTCCGCCACCGCGAGCGTGAGGTTGCGCTCTTCGAGCAGCTTTGCGCAAACGCCCGCGAGCGTCACGCCTTCGGAGGAGTATACGACGTCGCCGATGCGGTTCTTAATTTCGTCGATCACGGGCTGTACGAGAGCAAGACCTTCTTCCTCCGCGGCGCAGCGCGCCGTCACGCGCAGCGTGACCTCGCCTGTCTTTGCGTACGGGGCGATTGTGGGGTTATCCTGCGCGTCCATCAGATCCTGCAGGCGGTGTTCTACAGTCGACTCACCCATGCCGAATATGCGCAGCTCGCGGGAGTACAGCTTGCACCCGCTGCGGGCCTCCAGGTACGGCATGACCTCCTGCTCAAACATGGGGAACAGCTCGGAAGGCGGGCCGGGCAGCAGTATTGCCGCTTTGTCGCCCTTTGGTACAATGCAGCCAGGCGCGGTGCCGTTGGGGTTCTTTAATATGATGCTGCCTTTGGGGAAATCCGCCTGCTTGAGGTTGTTGGGCGTCATTTCCCGGCGGAAGGCGAGAAAGCGCTCGCGCAGCGTCTGCTCGCTAGCCGCGTCCCGCTCCATGGGAAGCTCAAACAGCTCCGCAACGGTCTGCTTGGTGAGATCGTCCCCCGTGGGGCCAAGCCCGCCGGAAAGTATCACCACGTCCGCGCGGGAAAGCGCGGTGCGCACGGCGTCCTTCAGACGCTCGGGGTTGTCCCCCACGGTGACCTGGTGGTACACGTTCACGCCCAGCGGCGCTAGCTTTTGCGCCATAAACTGTGCGTCCGTGTTGAGCACCTGCCCCATCAACAGCTCGGTTCCGACGCTTACTAGCTCGGCAATCATTTTGAAAGACCTCTTTTGCTTAAAATAGTTATAGTTCTGGGTTCTGCATGTCTAAAAGGTACGTTGGAGGCTCTGGCCCCACGGTTCCCGGGACTGCACCTCGCTTCCTCCGCCACAGGCGGCGCTTAGGTGCATCCCCCAAACTCCCTTTAGGGCCGTAAGCGCAAGGATGCGGCTTTGCCGCAACGTGGCGCGACCAATTGCGAACTGCGGAAATCAGGGGCAAAGCCCCTGGACCAAAATCAGGAGAGCTTGATGCTTCCCCGGTTTTTTACCACATAATCGATGCCGGACCAGAGGGTGAAGCCCACGGAGATCCACACGATGATATCGTCCAGCGGGAAAAGCGGCCACCAGAGGTACGGCCAGATGAGCGCCACGACCACCGCCACGCATTGCGATATGGTCTTTATCTTGCCCAGCCAGCTTGCGGCTATCACGTTTCCGTTTTCCACGGCAATGAGGCGGAACCCGCTGATGAACAGCTCCCGCGCGATGATGATGATGACCGCGATGGGGGAGACGAGCGCGTCGGCCGCCAGCATGATGAAGGCGCTGCACGTTAGGAGCTTATCCGCCATGGGGTCCATCAGCTTGCCGAAGCTGGTGACGAGGTTGCGCTTTCTTGCGATCTGGCCGTCCAGAATATCCGTAATATACGCAAGCACATACACGCCTGCCGCAACGATATCCGAATACGAGGCGGGAATGTAAAAGCAGGCGACGAATACAGGTACGAGCAGCATGCGAAGCAGCGTGAGCTTATTGGGAAGATTCATTTTAGTTCCTCTCCGTACATGTCGTATTCAAGCGCTTTTGTCAGGCGTGCGGTGACATAGGTTCCGGGCTTGTGGTGGGGCTTTGTTTTAAGGAGGATCGCGCCGTCCACCTCCGGCGCTTCCGCGTAGGAACGGCCATAGGACGTACCCTCCCGCGTTGTTTCAAGAAGGACTTCTACCGTGCGGCCCACGCGCGCTTCGTTCCGCGCGCGGGAGATTTGCTGCTGCTGTTTCATCAGCGTATCAAGCCGCCGTTGTTTTACTTCCTCCGGCACCTGGCCGGGCATATTGGCAGCCGCCGTGTTTTCCTCCGGGGAGAAGGCGAATGCCCCCAGCCTGTCGAACTGGTACCCGCGCAGGAAGGCGAGCATGGAGTGGAATTCCGTATCGGTTTCGCCGGGGAAGCCCACCATCATGGTGGTACGCAGCATGAAATCCGGTGCATAAGCCCGGATATAGGACAGCACGCTTTCAATGTGGGCGCGCGTTCCCCTGCGGTGCATGCGTTTTAACATGGTGTCGTCGATATGCTGCAGCGGGATGTCCAGGTAATTGCAGATCTTTTCGTTCCCTGCGATTCCCGCGATCAGCTCCCTGGTGACGGTATCCGGGTAGGTATAGAGCACGCGCAGCCACTTTAAACTGGGGAGTTTTGTCAATTCCTCCATCAGAGGCAGCAGCATGGGTTTCCCGTACAGGTCCATGCCGTAGCCGGAGGTATCCTGCGCGATGATGGTAAGCTCGCTGACGCCGGTATCCATAAGCCCCTTCGCCTCGTCAAGCAATTGCGGCATGGGCACGCTGTGTAAGGGCCCCCGGATCAGCGGGATGGCGCAGTAGGTGCAGCGGTTGTTGCATCCGTCCGCCACGCGCAGATAAGCGCAATAAAAGGGCGTGGTCAGTTTCCTGCCCGCGCGCGGCGCGCACACGGCGCACTTGGGCAATAAATCCGGCAAAGTCTCGTATTCGTGTACGCCTAAAAAGTGGTCCACTTCGGGCAGGCCCTCCGCTAAATCGCTGCGGTAGCGCTCACTCAGGCAGCCCGTCACGATCAGCGTATTGCAGCGGCCTTTCTTTTTGTAAGCCGCCATTTCCAATATGGTATTGATGCTTTCCTGTTTGGCGGGTTCGATAAAGCCGCAGGTATTTACGATGAGCACTTCGGCCTTTGCGGGTTCGTTTACGATGCGGTGGCCCGCACTCTCTAAGATGCCGAGCATCCGCTCGGTGTCCACGCGGTTCTTGGAGCAGCCTAGGGAAATTATGCCGATGTCACTCATCCATATCCTCGCTTGTATCGGGTTGGTTGCCGAATAGTTGTTCATATTGCGCGCGGGTAATCAGGAGCTTTCTCGGCTTTGCGCCGTCGAACCCGCTGACATAGCCGTGCTGTTCCATAATGTCGATCAATCTTGCCGCGCGGGCGTACCCCACGCGCAGCCGCCGTTGAATCATGGAGATGGAAGCCTGTCCACTGTCCAGCACAATGCGCACGGCCTCGCCCAAGAGGTCGTCCTCCTGCTTGCCGTTGCCCTGCGCACCGGAGCCTTCCTCCACATCCATTTCCTCTATCAAATGCTCGTCGAATTCGGGTGTGAGCGCCTGGGATTTGAAGTACTGCACAATGCGCTCCACCTCTTCATCCGAAACATATGCGCCCTGCACGCGCACCGCCTTGCCAGCACCGTTGGGGTGGAAAAGCATATCGCCGCGGCCCAGCAGCTTTTCAGCGCCGCCGGAATCGAGTATGATGCGCGAATCGATGGCGGAGGAAACCGCAAACGCGATGCGGGAGGGGATGTTCGCTTTGATGAGGCCCGTAATGACGTCCGCGGAAGGCCGCTGGGTCGCCACAATTAAGTGGATGCCCGCCGCGCGCCCAAGCTGGGCGATGCGGCAGATGCTGTCTTCCACGGTGTCCGGCGCCACCATCATCAGGTCGGCCAGTTCGTCTATGATGATGACAAGCTTCGGAAGCTTATCCTTTGGGTCCTTCTGCAATTCGTTGAAGCGCTCTAAGTCCCGCGCGCCCACTTTGGCGAACCGCTTGTAGCGCTCCGTCATTTCCCGGACACCGCCCGCCAGGGCGCCCGCGGCCTTCTTCGGATCCGTCACCACCGGCACCTTCAGGTGCGGCAGCACGCCAAACGCGGAAAGCTCCACCACCTTGGGGTCAACTAAGATCAACTGGAGATCGGCGGGGGAGCATTTATAAATGAGGGAAATGATGATGTCGTTGATGCATACGCTTTTGCCCGAACCGGTCGCGCCCGCAATCAAAAGATGCGGCATTTTCGCTAGGTCGGCCACGATCACTTTTCCCGCGATGTCTTTGCCCAGAGCGAGCGTGATAGGGGATTTTGAGGCTGCGAACTCCTTGCTGTCCACCGTGTCCCGCAGCACCACCGTTACGGTATCCTTGTTGGGCACCTCAATGCCCACCGCGGCCTTGCCGGGGATGGGGGCTTCTATGCGGACGCGCGGGGCGGCAAGCGCCAGCGCGATATCGTCCGAAAGCGCAGTGATACGGTTGACGCGCACGCCGGGCGCGGGGGCGAGCTCATACCGCGTGATAACGGGGCCGACGCTGATGTTGACCACTCTCGCCGAAACATTGAAGCTCGCCAGCGTATCCACCAAAAGTTTGCCTTTTTCCGCCGGGGATTCGGTGCTGCGCCCGTAGCTTGCAAGCGCCGGGTTCAGCAGGCTGAACGAAGGCGGTACATACGGGATGTCCTGCGCCGCGTTGCAGGGGGGCAAGGCGTCTTCCGTTTTTTTCTTCGGCTCCAAATTCAGCTTTACCTGCACCGGCTCCTCAAAGGGCAGCGCCTCCGGCACAGGCTTTTTGGGGGTGCGCAAAG
>JAFABA010000010.1 GCA_023426265.1 Bacillota bacterium | reverse complement strand
GTATCGCCGGTGACACCCGTAGGACCAGTGGGTCCGGTATCACCGGTGGCACCTGCAGGCCCGGTAGGTCCAGTATCGCCAGTAGCACCCGTAGGACCGATGGGCCCAGTATCGCCGGTAGCCCCGGTAGGGCCGGTTGTGCCAGCAGCCCCGGTGGGGCCGGTGGGCCCAGTAGCGCCGGTCGCACCCGTGGCTCCGGTAGGCCCGGTAGGCCCGGTGGGGCCTGTAGCGCCGGTAGGGCCAGTCGGCCCAGAAGTGGTAAGATCATCTTGTACGATAACCAGTGTCGCTTTTACCGGCACGATAGAGGAATAGAAAATTGTGCTGGTAGTTGCGTTTATCAAGGAGGCCGTGACAGGGGCAGCCACTACTTCAATAATGCCGATTCCTACCACTTCTCCGGTCTTGGTGGGCGAATTGCCCTCAAGAAAATCCCCTTGGGAAGAAGATATGGCAAATACGACGCCCATGGCAGATGAAGTGGCTTGCGTTGCAACCCACCAGTCCAAGACGTATCTACCCGCTTCATTAAAGGTAATGACGCCGGTTGCGCTGTTGTAGCTGATATTTCCGGCGCTGAATACGACATTATCGAAAATCACATTTGCACCTGCGTTTACCGATCCTGCCGCCAATCGTTCTATTTGCAAAGCTATGTCCATAACATTTCCCTACTTTATATTTTACTTTGTCGTTTGTTCTGGGCCAGGCAACGTCCAATAACAATATATGCTGTATACAAATTGTTTGTATACAAAACGGACGAATACCTTTGCTATACATATTGCATACAAAAAGCGCCGGATTGCCCGGCGCTTCATTTGTGATACCTATATAGTGTTATTCATTCAGCATCCAAAATTCCTGGCGCCCCTCCGCGTCCACCGTTTGCAGCACAGGCAAACCAAAGGCCGCAGGCATGGAAAGCGTGAGCGGAAGCGTGGGCGTATAGGTGGAAGCGGCGGGGTGGAATATGCCGTTCGTCACCTGGCCCAACGCGCAATATACGAGAGGGGACGCGTTGTCGGCCTCATATTTTTGGAGCGTGCATGCGATGCTGTCCCCGCCTGTGGTATGGGCTGCGGTTATGGCTGCGCGGGGAGCGGAAGCGGGGAAAAAAAGCTCAAAAGGCTGTGCCGCTTCCAGCAGATTGATTGGGTTAAAAAGCGAGGACATCCGCCTGCGCAGCGCATACAGGGCGAAAGGGGAGCTGTCGCAGGCAAGGAACCGGCGGCGCATCTGCGCGGCCACCGCCGCCGTGGTGCCGCTTCCGGAAAACAGGTCCGCTACCAAATCGCCCGGGCGGGAGGAAACGGAAATAATACGCTTCAAAAGCGCTTCCGGTTTCTGGGTGGCGTACCCGTTGCGTTCCGGGTCCCGCTGGTGCAGGTGCTCAATATCCGTCCAGACGTCGCTGGGGTAGACAAGCGAGTCTTCATAGTAGTGGTACAGCTTGCCGCCGGAGCGTATGGAATAGGTGACGCGCCCCTTTTCATCTATGCTGCGCCTCATATGGTTCCGCCGCTCAGGTCCCCGGGGCACACCCGCCGCCTCTATATCGAAGTAGCAGTTGCGGGACTTTCGGTAGAACAGTATGGTATCGTGCTTGCGGGAGAAGTGCCGGGTGCTGCGTCCGCCGGAGCGGTACATCCAAATGATCTCGTTCATGAAGTTCTTTTCGCCGAATATCCCGTCCAGCATCAGCTTCAGCGGGGCAGCCATCCGGTAATCCACATGCAGGTAAAGAGAACCCGTTGCGTTTAGAAGCTCTCTGCACCCTGTGAGTATGGGGTGAAGGAAATCAAGGTACTTTTCCCCGGTCAGCACGTCCGAATAGGCGGGGCGCTCTATGCTGGCCTTCCCAATCTGCATGCGGAAGAGGTCCCCGGTGCCAAAGGGTGGGTCCAAATAGATCAGCTGCACGGCGTTCGCATGGCGTTTGAGCAGCTGTTCGAGCAATTCCTCCGAACGGCCCAGGTAAAACGAACCCGGTCCGCCGCTTGGATGCAGTTCGCCGGTCACTTCAACGTTTGCCATTTCAGCCACCGCCCTTTCTGGTTTCATTACATTGCAGGTATTAAGATCCTCATGTCGGGGCGTTATGCCATACCCGCCAACGCAACATAATTAGCAAATCCCCTAAAATCCAGCCCATTTGGCGACCTATGCGTCAGATTTCCGGGGCACCCGCAAGCAGATACCCGCTTCGACCTGCGAACGGTCCACAGGACCGTTCGCTGCGGATTGCACCGGCCTCAACCCTTGCGCGCAGGCTTGCTCTGTCAAGCCTGCACAGAGAAAACTCAAAAAAGTGGCAACGGAAGTTTTTGCAAAAAAATGCGGGCATACGCCCGCAACTTTCATTCTTCTGCCGGGTAAGAATGCGCGGCGGTAAGAATGTGCTGTTCCATACAGAACTTGGCACGCTCCGCGTCGCGGGCGCACAGGGCATCATAAATCTCCTTGTGCTCCTCCAGTGATTTCGGCGTGCGCGCCGGGGACATCAGAGAACTTTTTCTGGCGCGCTGCGCGTTTTGATGGAGGGAAATCAGGATGTGCCTGAGCGTGCGGGAGTTGCTTGCGGTGAATATAATTTCATGAAATTCGGAATCAAGGCGCGCGAGGTTCACCGAATCGTTGCGGCGGGTGTAGAGCTCCATCAGCTCCACAAGTTCCCCAAGCTGATCCAGCTGCTGCTGGCGGATGCGCTGCGCCGCCCAAAACGCCGCCAGGCCTTCCAGCTGCAGGCGTATGGTGTAAATGTCGGTGATATCCTCCTGCGATATGCCCTTTACTATGACGCCGCGGTTCGGGATGGATTCCGCGAGATCCTCGAGTTCAAGCTGTTTGAGCGCCTCCCGTATGGGGGTGCGGCTTACGCCCAGTTCTTCCGCGAGTTTTGTTTCCACCAGGTAATCTCCGGACTGGTAGCGGCCCTCGATAATGCCGTCGCGAACATATTTGAACACCTTAGCGCTGAGCGAATGGTGATCATGCGTATCGAAAATATTAGACATTCATGCCTCTCCAAAAATCAAAATATGAAACGCACAAACTGGGTGCGAGGATTTGATTTCTTTATAAAGTGTACATGATATTTTCGACAAAAACAAGGAAAACCTGCATATCTCCTTTCGTTGCGGCAGTTTCAGGTGAGAGAAAAAATCATTCTGAAACGGTACGCGCATACATACACTTTGAGCAAAGGGGGACATGCTGCAAATGGAGAATAAAGGAAGATACAACAAGGAAAACTGGAAAACTTCCCTTCTGCCTCTCTTTCCAACAAGGTTACAGCAGGAGCTCCAAAAAGTCGACGATACGCTGCCGCTTGAGGAGATCCGCATCCGCGCCGGGCAGCCGCTCCAGCTTTGCTGCAGCGGCTATGAGCGTTTGCTGCAGGCCGTGCCCGGCGTCTCGGATTGCGCAAGCATACTTGAGCGCGCCTGTGAGCATTCCATTTACGCCTGGGAAGAGGAACTCAAAAACGGATTTATCACGCTGCCCGGCGGCTACCGCATGGGGCTGTGCGGCAAAGCGGTATTAAAGCAGGGGCAGACGGTGGCGCAGACGGACATCACCTCGCTCAATATCCGTATTGCGCGCGCCTGCCCGGGCGCCGCGGACGGAGTCATGCCTCTCTTGCTGCGGCGGGACGGAACGCCGTGCCCCGCGCTCATCATCTCTCCTCCCGGCTGCGGAAAAACGACGATGCTAAGAGACATTGTCCGCCAGCTTTCGGCGGGCCTCAATGGCGCTTTGCCGCAGCGCGTCTGCGTGGTGGATGAACGAATGGAACTTGCGGGCGCGGTGCGGGGATTGGCGCAGCTATCGTTGGGGCCGCGCACGGATGTGCTTTCCGGCTTTCCCAAATGCGAAGGGATACGGCTTGCCGTCCGCGTGCTTTCGCCGGAAGTCATCGTAACGGACGAATTGGGCACAAAATCGGAAGCGGACGCCGTGCAGGAGGCTGCCTATTGCGGAGTCGTTACCATAGCGAGCGCGCATGTACGGGATATCTCTTCCTTATCCAAAAGGCGCGCGCTGATGGAGTTGCTGGAAAGCGGCGTGTTTGAGCGCGTGGTGCTGCTGGGACGGGAAGAAGGACGCGTCGGCTGTGTGACGGGGATATGGGACGGTGCACTGAAGGCGCTGCCGTTGCAGGGGAGGGGAAGGGTATGCTCCATGCAATCGCAATGCTGAGCGTATTTGCAGGCTGCGCGCTCATCGGCGTGCGCGCCTCGTCCGCCCTGCGCCTTAGGAAAGATACGCTGCGCGCTATGGCGGACGCGCTTCACCGGCTTTCCATGTGGATGGAATACACCGCGCAGCCGCTCAGCGCGCTTGCGCGCAAGGCAAAAACGGAAGAGACCGCTGCATTTTTTGACGCGTTCGCGGAGTATTTAAAGACCGACGAGGATGTGCCCTCCGCGTGGAAGCGGGCGATGGAAGACGCGCGCGCTGAGGACGAGGGATTCGCGTCGCTGCATGAGGATGAGCTTGCCATACTGGAGGAATACGCGCAGACCCTGGGCGGGAGCGACCGGGATACCCAGGCCAAGAACGCGGCGCTCGCACAACAACGCCTGGGAGCGGTACTCAAAGAGGCGGAAGGCCTTTACTTAAGCAAAGGGCGCATGTACCGTTCCGTGGGCATATTGAGCGGGATCGCCGTTGCGATTTTACTGTGGTAGCTAGAGAGGGGAATACGATGAGCATCGATGTACTGTTTAAAATCGCAGGCGTAGGTATCTTGGTGGCGGTGATCGCTCAGCTTTTAAAACAGAGCGGCCGGGATGAAATGGCGACGATCGCGGCGATCGTGGGCTTAATCATCGGCCTCTTAATGATGCTGGATATGATAGGCGACCTGTTTGAAAGTGTGCGGCAGGTATTCCAGCTTTACTAATTATCCAATTACGAAGGAGGGGCCTATGGCAGTATTCAACATCGCCATATTCGCGCTGCTTGCGGCGTCCGTGGTCGTATTGATCCGCGCATACCGGCCGGAAATGGCAATGCAGGTCGGCATCGTGTCCGGGGTGATGCTGCTTGTCTATATCGTGCTGCAGACGAGCGGCATACTGGAAAGCATCATGGCGATATCCGGGCGGTACGGCATCAATACCGCGTACATCGGGCTGCTGATTAAGATTATCGGCATCGCATACATCGCGCAGTTTGCGGGGGAGATCTGCAAGGACGCGGGGGAGTCGGCGCTCGCCTCCAAAGTGGAGCTGGGCGGGCGCGTCATGATCCTTGCCGCGGCGCTTCCGGCGGCGCTTTCGCTGCTGGATATGGTAGCTTCTTTAATTCCGGCAGGCGGCGCATGAAAAAGCGCGGGGCCGTATTGGCCGTTCTCATACTGGCGCTTTTGTTCGCCCCCGTCCGGGCTCTGGCGCAGCCCCCGCAGGAGATCGTGGACGGCGTACAGAGCGCGATAGACGGCGCGGACGTCGGCGGCTGGAACGAAACCTATTCCGCACTGCCTGAGGACGTCAAGTCGCTTTGGGGCGGCAAGGATCTCTATGCCCTCATCAGCGGCTACGCGCTGGGAGAAGGAGAGTATTTGGGCACATCGGTGCAGGATACGCTGGCGCATTTGTTAAAAGCCATGCTGCCCGACGTCCTGCCCATGATCATCAGCCTGTTGGCGATCGCCGTGCTGAGCGGGTTTTTGCGGGCCATGAGTGAGGCCAACATGAGCGGCGTAAATGAAATCGCGGCATTCGTGTGCCAATGCTTCGCCATCGGCGTGGCCATGGTATCTTTTCTCTCCCTCGCGGATATCGCGCGGGATACCATAGAGCGCACGTCCACGTTTGTGGAGCTTGCCTTTCCGGCGCTGCTCACCATGCTCACGGCTGCGGGCGGCATCGCATCCGCGGGTATATTCCAGCCCGCCATGACCATGCTCTGCAGCGGCGTATCCGTGGCGCTGCAAAATGTGGTGCTTCCCGTCATCCTTACGGGCGGGGTGCTGGGCATGCTCAATAACATCACGGGAAAGGTGCAGCTTGGGCAGTTGTTCAACCTCAGCAAGACTGTGGCCAAGTGGATGATTGGGCTGATTTCCACGCTGTATTTCGGCGTAACGTCGCTCCAGGGCTTGACTGCGGCCTCGTTTGACGGCGTATCCGTACGTACGGCGAAATTTGCACTCGACAAAATGGTACCCATTGTGGGCGGCATGGTATCCGGCACGGTGGATACGGTGCTGGGCTGTGCGGTGCTTGTCAAGAACGCGGTGGGGGTTACGGCCATACTGATCGCCTTCGGAATCGTCATTGTGCCGCTTGCGCGCATCGCGGTGGGCATGCTTTCCTTCCGGCTCGCGGCGGCGGTCTGCGAACCCATCGCGGAACCACGGATCCCTAAGATGCTCGCTTCCATCGGGGATGTGCTCACCTATTTGTTTGCCGCTGCGGCGTCCCTAAGCATTATGTTCATGATCACGGTGGGGCTCATTATGGGCGCGGGCAACGCTGCGGTCGGCTAGGAGAAACAGGCAATGCAAGACTTTCTCTACCAAATCACGCTGCTCATCGCCGGTATGGCAGTGGTCATCACATTGCTTGAGGTGATCGTCCCGGAGGGGAAGCTCAAAAAAACCGTTCTGTTTACGGTGGGGCTTGTGTTTTTGCTGTCCGTATCGGCGCCCATCGTGCAGCTTGTCACGTCGGCGCCTTCTACCGAACTGTTTCAAATGGAGGAACTGCCTCAGTTTACGCCGGTACCCAGCCCCTCGTATGAGGACCTTTTGCGAAAGTATTATCAGCAGAGCCTGGAGCAGGCGGGGTAAGGCCTGCCGGACTAAAATTCATAACCGTAGGCTAAAAGGAGGAAACAGGGTTGGACAACAGGAGAAAACCGAAATCGGAAAACGGTATTATCGCACGCATCGCCGCCGTTCTCAAGGCGAATAAAAAATTGGAACTGGTGGTGTATATCGGTCTTGCGCTGCTGATCGTACTGCTGTACGTTTCCACGCTGTTCCCAAAGGAAAAACCCTCTTCCGCCGAGCCCGCGCAAAACACCCAATATGCCGCCCAATCGGAGCTGGAAGTAGAAGAGCGGTTGGAGGCGGTATTATCAAGCATCCGTGGCGCCGGCCGCGTGGAGGTGATGATCACCTACGAAACCGGGCCTGAGATTGTGACCGCCATGAATACGGATACCAACACCAACCGCTCCGAAACCGTAGACAACGAAAAGGAAAGCACGGTGGAGCAGAAAACGGAATCCCAGAAGCCCGCCACCGTCTCCGGCAACGGAGGAACGGAACCCATTGTCATTACGGAAAAGAAGCCCGCCGTACGCGGCGTGATCGTGGTGGCGGAAGGAGCGGATAACGTCGCGGTGCGAATGGATCTGCAGCGCGCGGTGCAGACCGTTCTCAACGTGCCCGCATCAAGCATCGAGGTGTTTGCGCTCGACAGCGGTACTGTGGTAAACGGACAATCTGAAAAAGAATAAACATTGGAAAGGGGAAGCGGGCATGAAAAAGAAATACGGGGTACTTATCGGCTTGGTCGTGTTGCTTGTGGTAGCGGTATTTATCAACATCAGGCTCAACGCCGCTGCGGAGGAGAACGCCAAAAATGTAAATTCGTTGGGCGGGCCGGATCAAACGCAGACAGCAAACGTAGACATTGATGCGGAGGACTATTACGCGGTCTTCCGCGCGGACCGGGAAACCGAACGCAAAGAGGAGGTGGATTGGCTGGACGCGATCATCCTCAACGAGGATACGGATGCGGAAACGCTTGCCGACGCACAGCAGCAGAAGCTTGCAATCGTGGACAGCATGGAGAAGGAACGCAATATTGAAAGCCTCATCAAAGCCAAAGGTTTTGATGACGTGGCGGTGATGGTGGGCGAGGACAGCGTCAATGTGGTCATCAAGGCGGAGCAGATTGACGCCAAGCAGGCCGCCCAGATACTCGACATCGTATACGGCGAGACCGAGATGGATGCACAAAATGTAAAAATATATCCTTCCGCGGGGTAAAAAGGCGGAAGGACACGGTATATCGCCAAATTTATGGAACCCCTTGTTTGCATTAACAACTGCATCTGCTATAATAGAAAGACCGGATGCGCATAACGGTGCCGGAGATGCAATGGAAGAGGAGGAGCTCTATGGATAACAGCAACGAGATCATTCCCGTAATCAAAGGCGGCGAAGGCGGTAAAATTGTATTTGCATCGGATGTAATCGCGACGATTGCGGCGCTTGCCGCTGCGGACGTGCCCGGTGTCGCTGGCATGAGCGGCGGCATGGTGGAAGGCATTACCGAAATGCTGGGCCGCAAGAATCTGACGAAGGGAGTCAAGGTCGAAGTCGGTACGGAAGAAACGGCCATTGACGTAAGCGTCATCATCAAATACGGGTTTCGCATCCAGGATGTGTGCGCCAATATCCAGCAGGCCATCCGCGGCGCAGTGGAAACCATGACGGGCCTTCGCGTGGTGGAAGCGAACGTCTATGTGCAGGCGGTCAGCTTCGAAACCGAGGAACCTGTGCGAGAAGAGAAGCAGAAGAAGGAAAAGCCGGAAAAGGAACCCAAGCCGGTCGAACCGCCCCGCGTCAAGTAGCGGCTGTTTGAAGTACGACGGCCGGGACTGTCCTTATCGCTCCATTGCGCTTAGGGCGGTCCCGCATGACCATGGCGCATGACACAACTACGAAAGCTGACGGCTGTTTAGCAGGAGATATACATATGAAGGCAAAGCTCTTTGATCGGATACTCTTGGCGCTGCTTTTAATCGTGACGCTCGTTCTCTCGCTGCTGCTCATAGCGCTTGCCGCCCGGGTTATTCCGGCGGCCAATCTCAAGGCGTTTGTGGACGTACTGTATTGGGGCGCCAACAACGCCATCATACTCGCTTCCTCGGGCCTGGTGCTCTTTGTGATCACCGTACGGCTGATGTTTGCGGGGAGCGGCGGCAAAAAAGAGGTGCAGCCCACCTCCACGCTGGTGCAGGCGACCGAGCTTGGCGCGACGTTCATCACGCTTTCGGCTATCGATAGCATGGTGCAGAAGCATTGCCGCGCCAATAACCGCATTCGCAACGTGGTAAGCTGCGTACGCGCCGTACGCGAAGGCGGCATTACGTTAAGCGTCCGCCTCGCCCTTATGCCGGATACGGACATCCCTACGCTTTCCGCAGAGCTTCAGAAGACGCTCAAGGAATACGTGGAGAAGAACTCCGGCATCAATGTGCGCGAAATCGGCATACTGGTTGAAGATACCTCCAGCAACCCCAAGAGCCGCGTGGAATAGCGCGGCTGGAATGAGGGAAAGCCATGCCGGGATTGAAAGAGAGATTGCTTGTGTTTTATACTGAGCACAGATGGACGATATGGCTCGTTGCGCTGGGCCTTTTGATCGGCATACTGATACTTACCATCAACTTCTGGCGGACGCTGCTGTTGATGATCGTGGTAGGGGTATGCTTTGTGGTAGGGAGCCTGATGGACAAAGGCGGATGGGAAATGGTCAAAACCTTTCTGGATCGCATTTTGCCCAGGAGATAAAGAGCGAGACCGGGGAGGATTAACGCCTGCGTATGAGCAGAAAGATCGCGCGAGAAGTCGCAATGAAACTGATGTTTGCCCGAATGCTTGGCGGAGAGAACGATTACCGCTGCATATTGGAGCAGACCGGGATAGAGGACGAGCCCCCACAGGAGGATATCGAGTTTGCGGATAACCTTGTTGCCGGCATAGAGGCCAGTACGGGGGAGATCGACGCGCTGATCGGCAGCAATGCTATAGGCTGGACGGTGGGCCGCATGCCCAAGGTGGACCTTTGCATCCTGCGTATTGCGCTCTATGAAATGCTGCACCGGCAGGACATTCCGCACAGCGTCTCCATAAATGAGGCCGTGGAGCTTGCAAAGCGCTTCGCGGGGGATAAATCCCCCGCCTATATCAACGGAATACTCGGAACGCTTTCCAAGCAACTCGAACACGTGTAAAGAGAGGTACAGGTGAACCGGGAAGAAGCGCTGTATCTGGGATTTGATACAAGCTGTTATACCACTTCCATCGCCTGCGTAGGGCATTCGGGCATCGTCTTTTCGGAAAGGACGATGCTTCGTGTTCATTTGGGGGAAGCGGGGCTTCGGCAGTCCGAAGGCGTGTTCCAGCATATCGGAAATCTGGAGCGCATGCTGCCGGAGGCGCTTTCAGGCGTTGATACAAAAAAGATAGCGGCCGTTGCGGTTTCTGCCGCTCCAAGGGATTTGGAGGGCAGCTACATGCCGGTATTCGCTGTGGGCAGAAGCGTGGCTGCTTCCGTCGCCGCTGCCCTGCATGTGCCCCTCTATAAAGTATCCCATCAGGCGGGGCATGTTCGCGCGGCGCTGCACGGGAACGAAGCGCTCCTGAAAAAAGACTTTCTATCGCTCCACATTTCCGGCGGAACGACGGAGCTTGTTCTGGCCCGAATGAACGGCGGGTATATCGGAGAGTTAAAGCTGCTGGGTGGTACAAGCGACCTGCATGCCGGGCAGTTTGTGGACCGGGTGGGCGTTAAGATGGGGTTGCCCTTTCCGGCGGGAGCAGAGCTTGAGCGCCTCGCAAGACAATATTCCGGCGCGCAGAATATACTCCTTCCTTCGTCGGTGAAAGGGCTTTCCTGCTCGTTTTCCGGCGTGGAGACAAAAGCGCAGCAACTTCTGGCAAAAGGTACAGAGAAAGAAGCCGTGGCGTTCGCCGTATACGATTGCCTTTCCCGTACCATTGTAAAGCTGTTGCGGCAGGGCTATGAAGAAACCAAAATACCGGACGTACTGTTGTGTGGCGGTGTGGCGAGCAGCGCGCTGCTGCGGGAGCTTTTAAAAGAACGCCTTGAAAAATCGGCGTTGACGCTGCATTTTGGTGAGGCGGCGCTTTCCGGCGATAACGCCGTTGGCGTGGCGCTGCTTGCAAAAGATATTAAATCAAAGGGCTTACCCGTAACGGAAAAGGGGGACAGAAATGAGTAAAGCACAGCTGATCGATGGAAAAGCGGTCGCCGCGGCTACGCGGGAGGCGCTTTTAGAGCGGATAGAGCGTTTGAAGCAGGCAGGGGCAATCCCCGGTTTATGCGTATTGTTGGTGGGCAACGATCCCGCCTCGGAAAGCTATGTGGCCAGCAAGGAGCGCATGGCGTCCTCTCTGGGCATGCACGGCGCGGTCATTCGTCTGCCCGGGGAAACCACGGAGCAGGAGCTGCTCGAACGCATCCGGGTACTCAACGACGATCCGCTGATACACGGCATACTCGTACAGCTTCCTCTGCCCAAACAGATCGATCCTTCCGCAGTCGCGGTTGCCGTATCCCCGGAAAAGGATGTGGACGGGCTCCATCCGGTCAATGCTGGGAAACTACTGGCCAAGGAGCCCTGTATGGTCCCCTGTACGCCCAACGGGGTAATCGACCTCATCAAAAGCACAGGCACAGGGATTGCGGGTAAGCATGCGGTGGTAATCGGCCGCAGCGATATCGTAGGAAAGCCCGCGGCCATACTGCTGATGCATCATGACGCGACCGTGACCGTCTGTCATTCCCGCACGAAGGATTTAGCCGCCTTTACCAGGCAGGCTGATATTCTTGTGTGCGCCATCGGCAAGCCCAAAATGATAACGGGCGATATGATAAAGCCGGGCGCTGTGGTGATCGACGTCGGCACCAGCCGCGTTGCGGGCAAGCTGTGCGGGGATGTGGCGTTTGACGAAGCGATGGAGGTTGCGGGGTATGTTACCCCCGTGCCCGGCGGCGTCGGCCCCATGACCATCGCCATGCTGATGCGCAACACCGTTGAGGCGGCCGAACGGCTGGCCAAGCTACATTGCTCCCCCAACTAAATTTTGAAATATCTTTGCAGTCTATTTGCCACCATACTGCGTCAAAAATGCTCGCGATACCCTGCGAGTATTCCTACTCTTTTTCCTTGCCTGGCGACAAATATCCTCGCCAACCTGAATTCACTATTTAATTGAGGAAGCAATAAATGCAGCAGCGGATATTGACGGTGACCCAGCTCAACGAATATGTCGGCAATCTTCTAAATGGCGACCCGGTTTTGCGCGCGCTTCGGGTGCAGGGGGAGCTTTCCGGCTTCAAGCGCCACAACTCGGGCCATATGTATTTTCAGTTGAAGGATGAAAACGCCGTCCTGCGCTGCGTCATGTTTCGTTCTGCGGCCCTGTCGGTGGGCTTCCAGCCGCAGGACGGTATGAAGGTCATCGTGGATGGCTATGCTTCGCTGTATACCAAGGACGGCCAGTTCCAGCTTTATGTGCAGGCCATGCAGAAGGACGGGGAGGGGGAACTCTACCAGCGCTTTTTGCTGCTAAAGACCAAGCTAGAGGCCATGGGCTATTTCGATGCCGCAAGGAAACGCTCCATCCCGTTCCTGCCCCAAAAAGTGGGCGTCGTTACCTCGGGCACGGGGGCGGCGCTGCAGGACATTCTGCAGATCATACGCCGCAGGTTTCCCAATATGGACGTCGTGGTATGCCCAGTGTTGGTACAGGGGGCGGGGGCCGCGGCGGATATTGCAAAAGGTATCCGAGCCCTGAACGAATATGGCGGCGTCAGCGTGCTGATCGTAGGGCGCGGCGGCGGCAGCATGGAGGATCTTTGGGCCTTCAACGAACCGGAAGTGGTGAAGGCGGTGTTTGAAAGCCGAGTTCCCGTGATCTCCGCCGTGGGCCATGAAACGGATATCACGCTTTGCGATTTTACGGCGGACCTTCGGGCGCCTACTCCTTCCGCGGCGGCGGAGCTTGCCGTTCCCGCTTATGACGCGCTGCTGCAGCGGGTGGACGAGCTGGCCTCGGAGCGTTTGCTTCGGGCGCTTAACCGCAGCCTTGCCGTCAAGCGGGAGCGCGTAGCGCTGATGCTTCGCGCGCGTGGGTTTTCCGCCACGGCGCACCATGCCGCATTGGAAAGAAAACGCCTGGAGCATGCCGCGAAGAAGCTGGAGGACAGCGGGAGAAACGCTCTGATGCGCCGGCGTACAGGCGTGGAAGGGCTGCTGCACCGGCTTCATGCGCTATCCCCGGGCGCGGTATTGGACCGCGGCTACGCCATCGTAACCGACGGGGAAGGGCGCATCCTGCACAATACTTCCGCCATGGAGCCTGCCATGCCGGTGGTGCTGCATATGAACGACGGCGCGGCTACGGCGCGCATCGAACGCGTTACCGCGGCAAATCTGCTGCAAAAAGGAGAATAGTATGAACAAGGAGCAAATGATACCTCAGGACGCGCCGTTTGAAGCGCTGATGGAGGAACTCGAGACAATCGTTCAGAAGCTCGAAAGCGGAAACAGCCCGCTCGAAGAGATGGTCTCGCTGTATGAGCGCGGTGCGGCGCTGGGCAAGCGCTGCATGGAGCTCCTGGAATCCTATGAAGGCCGGCTGACTACGCTAAACCGCCCGGAGGACCAGGAATGAGCTTTTTGGAACAGCAGAAGCAGTACGCGGTGCTTGTGGATGAGGCGCTTTCTGTGTACCTGGCTGCCGAGGATATCCCGAAGCAGCTTATAGAAAGCATGTCCTATAGCGTGTTCGCAGGCGGAAAGCGTCTGCGCCCCGCCATCACATTGGCAGTATGCGAAATGCTCAATGGCTCCATGGAGGACGCCATGCCGTTTGCCTGCGCGCTTGAAATGATCCACACCTATTCTTTGATCCACGATGATCTTCCCGCCATGGACAACGACGATTACCGCCGCGGCAAGCTGACCAATCACAAAGTATTCGGTGAAGGGCAGGCGGTGCTTGCCGGGGACGCGCTGCTTTCCTATGCGTTTGAGAGTATGCTAAAAATTATCGCCAGGCGCCCGGAGCTTAAATTTGCGCTGGCGGCGCAGGCGGTCGCAACGGGCGCGGGTGTACGTGGCATGGTGGCCGGGCAGTCTTTGGATCTTCAGAACGAAGGCGGCGGAAGGATGGATGAGGATACGCTCCTGAGCATACACCGGGGCAAAACCTCCGCCATGCTTCTTGCCGCCGTGGAAGCGGGCGCACATTGCGCGGGCGCAGGGGAAGAAACGCTTGCGTATTTAAGAGAATTTGGCGCCCACTACGGGCTGCTGTTCCAGATTACGGACGATATCCTGGATATCACGGGCGATGAAGGCAGCATGGGAAAAACTTTGGGCAAAGACGAAAAGACAGGGAAACTGACGTTCCCTGCCGTGTACGGCCTTGACGGCGCTATTGTAAAGGCGGAAGAAGCGGCGGCAAAGGCCCATGCGGCGCTTTATCCGCTGGGCGAGAGAGCCTGGTTTTTGAAAGAACTCGTATCTTACACGCTTACCCGCAAATCCTGATATTAGCCGGAAAGCTCCATACGGACCCTGTCTGCGATCATGGCGATAAATTCCGCGTTGGTGGGTTTGCCTTTTAAATCGTCTATGGTATAGCCAAAGTACTGGTTCAATATCTGCGCGTTGCCTCTTGTCCAGGCGACTTCTATCGCATTGCGTATCGCACGCTCCACCAACGGGGGGCGTGTATTATATTGCCTGGAGATATGCGGGTAAATATCCTTTGTCACCGCGACGGAGGAGGGGTCCTTCGCTTCCACGGAATATTGGATGGCGCTTCTTAAATAGTGGTAACCCCTTAAGTGCGCGGGTATTCCCACCGCGCGTATCTGCCGGGTGATCTGCGCGCTCAATTCGTCGTTGACGCGCTGTGCGGGAAGGATGGGGGATAACTGCGCCGGGCTGTTTTCCACAGCTCGCATCAACTGCAGGATGCGCGGCACGATATGTTCCGGCCCCATGGGCTTGATAAAACAGTACAATACATGAAGCTTCTGCAATTCCTGCAAAAGGCGGTTGTCCAAAAACGCAGTATGTATAAACACGGCGGGACGGTTTTCGTCCTCCATGAATTGGATGTTATTTAAAACGCTCAGGCCGTCCAGCACGGGCATTACGATATCCATTAAAAGAACGTCCACCCGCTCTGCTGCGAGCGTCATCAATACATCCTTGCCGTTATGTACATAAGGAAGCACATGTATGGTTTCATAATTGCGACAAAATTGTGCAATGTCCTCACAGGCGGATGTGCTTCCATCTGCTATCAGTAGATTCAACAAGTGCGTGTCACCTCCGACCTACTTTATGATAACAGATTATTTCCAACTATGCTATCTGCTGTTGCATCCATTGCACATACATACAGTATCCTTTTGTGGGATCATTGATAAAAACATGCGTCACAACACCGATCAGCTTGCCGTTCTGTATGAGTGGGCTGCCGCTCATACCCTGCACAATGCCGCCGGTTGCCCGCATGAGCTCCGGGTCGGTGATTTCAATGACCATGCCCTTTGGCGCAGGACTTTCCTGGGGATTGATCTTGATCACATTGCAGGCATATGCCTTGATGCCTTCATCATTCAGCGTGGTCAAAAGCTGGGCGGGGCCCAGCCGGACCTCCTCGGGGTATGCCATAGGCAGCCCGCTGGGGAAAAGCGGGTTGAAATATTCATCATACATGTGCCCGTATATGCCGTACTGGCTATTGGATTCGATTGTACCAAGCGGCAGGCTGGTACTGTCAAACTGCCCCTGCAGTTCTCCCGGTTCCCCTTGCGCGCCCTGCACGATATCCACGATATTGGATTTTACGATTTCGCCGTCCCGCACCGTCAGACTTTGTCTTGTGTCCACATCGGTAATGGCGTGCCCAAGCGCCGCGTACCATTTGGAAGCGGGATCGTAGAAGGAAAGGGTACCTACGCCCGCCGTGCTGTCCCGCACCCACATGCCCATGCGGTACTTGCCCTCCGCCCGGTCAAGCGCAGGCCGCAGCTCTACGTCCATTTTTTGCCCGCCGCGCACGATGGTAAGGGCCACCTTGTCCTGGCTTTCGTTGCAGATCTGCCTTAAATGGTCCGCGTCCTTGATCTCTATGCCGTTTGCCCTTTCAATGAGGTCGCCTGCCTGAATGCCCGCCGCGGCGGCCGGGCTTAACTCCTGCCCGTCCGAGAGCGTAATGGAGGCGATACCCACCACCAAAGCGCCGCGCGTGTGCAGCGTGACGCCAATCGAGGTGCCGCCGGGTACAAGCGTAATTTGATCGCGCACATGGATGTTGACCTGTTTCACGGGGATGACGCCCAAAAGGCGTATGGTCAGGTGGGCGGTCCGCCCGCCGGAACCGATCGCTTCGGCAAGCGTCTCGTCTTGGTAGCTTGATACGCCAAGGCTGTCGTCATCGGATGACATACTGAAGATATCGTTTGCGACCCACGGCAGGGAATAGGATTTGCCCGCTTGTACGTGAATATCCTCCGACAGCTTGCGCAGGGAGGACAGGGGTTCCAAATAATTGAATGTTAAGATTGCTGCACAGAGTAATATGCCGAACGCCTTACCGATGAACGGCGCAATGCCCTTTTTCAAATCAAACACCTCATATATTCATCAATCGCTCTTAAAAGAGCATCAATTTTATGATGAACATCGGACCGTGTGTCTATGCCCGTCCAAGAGGCATTTGTTTTGTTTAATTCAGGTATCTATACCAGTAAGGGTCATGTGCGCGAGAGTTCCAGAAGCTCCTTTGCGTGTTCCATCGCATGGACATCGGTCTGCTTTGCGCCCATAATGCGGGCGATTTCCAAAATGCGTTCCTCGTGGGACAATTCGCGTACGGAAGAGGTCGTCTTTCCGCCTTCTTCCAGCTTTTCTACCAAAAAATGAACATCCGCCATAGAGGCGATCTGAGGAAGGTGCGTGATGCACAATACCTGGCGCTCATGGGAAATCTGACGCATTTTTTGGCCCACCGCGGTCGCGATATGTCCGCTGATGCCGGTATCAATTTCATCAAAAATCACAGTGGGTATGCTGCCCATGTGTATGGTTTTGAATGCAAGCATGATGCGCGAAAGCTCGCCGCCGGAAGCCACGCGCTGCAAAGGCTTTACAGGCTCGCCAGCGTTGGTGGAAAGCAGGAATTCGGCGCGGGAAAGGCCGTCCACGGAAAGCGCTCCTTCAGAAAGAGGCTCCAGCGCGACTTCGAACTGCGCTTTTTCCATGCCCAGCGCTTTTAATTCCGCTACCAGGCGTTCGGCAAACCGGGAAGCCACGGCCTTCCTCGCTTCCATTAAAAGCGCTGCGGCTTTTTGATACTGCGCTTTGCAGGCGGACAAAGACTGCTCCAGTTTTTCTCTTCGCGCATCGCTCTGCACTAACGCATCGTATTCCTCCTGCGCTTTCGATAAAAACGCGAGCATTTCTTCCACGCTGCCGCCGTACTTGCGCTTAAGGGCGTGGATGCGCGCGAGCCTTGCTTCCACTTCGGCTAACAGCTCGGGCTGGAACTCAAAATTCGCCTTTAGATCCCGCAGGGAGTAGGCGATGTCCTCCATGGCGTAGTAGGCGTCCTGCAGGCGGTTACAGGCGTCCTGGTACTCCGCATGGTAGCCCGCAATGCCGGAAAGCTCCCGTATCGCCGCGTTTGTTCCGTTGAGCGCGCCGCCTTCTTCGCCGGATAGCAGGGCATAGCTGTTTTCAAGAGCGGAGATGATGGCCTGCGCATTGCTCAACCGCTTTAGCTGGGAGTCCAATTCCGATTCCTCGCCCGGCTGAAGCCTTGCGTCGGATATTTCCTTTATCTGATAGCGCAGCAAATCCATGCGCCTAAGCCGTTCCTGCTCGGAAGGGAAGCCCGCATGCAATTCTTTCACTATGCCTTGGTGCTGTTCGTAAAGGGAGGCGACCTGCTGCGAAAGGGGAGAGATGGCGTTTTTATCAAACGCATCCAAATACCCAAGATGGGAGGAGACGTCGAGCAGAGACTGATGCTCATGCTGCCCGTGGATGTCCACCATCAGATCCGTCACGGTCTTGAGGGAGGAAAGGTTGACGAGCGTGCCGTTGATGCGGCATACGCTTTTGCCGGCGATATTGAGTTCGCGGCTGATAATCAGA